>JACQGM010000409.1 GCA_016199585.1 Armatimonadota bacterium | reverse complement strand
TCCGTGCGCCAGAACGAACGCAAGGAGCATCAGACGCCTTCTGGATGCCCGCGTTTCGGTGAAACGGCCGGCGCCGTGGCATTGTCAGCCCGGCGCTGCCGACTTCTGCAATTGGCTCTGAGGACTCGTGAAGTGACTCCCCTGGTCGCTGTTGAGAATCCGCGGCTTCGCCCCCGAGAGCGCCCGGCCCACCGCATCCAGCTCGAAGGGCATCTCCAGCGTCTGGTCCATCTCCCAGGCCACCACGTAGCGCGAATACCAGTCCAGAATCGCCACCAGATACATCCACCCGGCTACCATTCGGATGTAGGTGATGTCTACGCCCCATACCTCATTCGGCGCCGTCACGGTCAATCCTCTGAGCAGATACGGGTAGACCCGGTGCTCCAGCCGCCGCTTGCTCAGGTTCGGCCCCGGGCAGACCCCGGCGATCCCCATCTCGCGCATGTACCGCTGTACCCGCTTGCGGCTGATCGGGGTCGCTTCCCGGCGCAGCACCTCCCGCACTTTGCGCGAACCGTAGAAGGGCCAAGCGGTGTAGCTCGCATCGATGCGGTGCTTGATCGCCACCTCTTCCGGCGAGGGTGCTGCCGGCTGGTAATACAGGCTGGAGCGGCTGATACTCAGCAGGTCGGCTTGAGCTACCAGCGGGAGTTCAGCGTCCCCCCGCTCCACCAAGCAGCGGCGCTCAGCTCGAGACATGCTCGATGCCAGCTTTCCTTTTCAGCCACCCGAGTTGGGTGGTCAACCTCCCGATCTCGGCATAGAGTTCCTGGAGTTGGCGTTCATGGGCAGCCCGCTCCGCGGCCCGGCCCTGGTTGTCGTCCAAGAACAAGGTGGGCAGCCCATCGATGGCCGCCGTTCGCCAGCGGCTCAAGACCGAGGGGCATAGCCCATATTCCGAAGCCAACTGGCTCAGGCTCTTCTCCTCTTTGAACATTTCGAGCACCACCCGTGCCTTGAACGCGGGTGTATAGCTTCTCCGTGTCGTCATCGTTGCTTATGTACCCCGTTCTCCGTGTCCGAAATTCGGGGTCCACTATACTCCGACGATTCAACCGCAGCCGCCCGGGCGGAGCGAGCCGCGCCCTCGCTCCGGACGCGCCGAACCGGTGATCGCCGCGAGCGCGCTCCTCGTAACTGCTCCTGGATCTTGTGCCCCGCGCCCCCGTCTGCTATAATGAATGCGCACGAGCGGTGGAGGCCGCGCGGCTCCGCCGCCGGCGTCGCCGGACTGCCCCCGTAGCTCAGCGGATAGAGCAACTGCCTTCTAAGCAGTGGGCCGCCCGTTCGAGTCGGGCCGGGGGCGCCATCCTCCTCTCCGCGCCCTTGCGCGGCGCCTCCGGGCTACGGGTGCGTGCCCCACGGCCCGCGCGGCCGGAAGAGCGTGTCGTAGAGAGTCTTCCCTCCGCACACCACGATCCCGAGCGCCACGAGCACGTCCTTCAGCGACAGGGGCGCCCCCGGGATGCCGGGCAGCGGCAGCCGCGCCAGCTCGTAGACAACGAGGATGAGCAGCAGAGCCCAACGCCATTGATGCCGCATGATACGCCACCCTTCGCCGAGACACCCGCGGCCGCCTCCAAGCCGTCGGGCGCCCGGCACCCCCATGCTCAAGACGCCGGCGGCCCACCCAACGTTCGGGTTTCAGCCCCCGGCGCGCGGGGTAAGACGCTGGCAGCATCATCGTAGTTCGACGTGGAAGGGCCTGTTCCTCCAGTGTTCGGTGGGTGTTGCGCGTTCGAGACCCCCGCCGCCCAACCGAGGGCCGGAGACGCTTTCCGGCGACGCCGGGCGCCCCGGCTCCGGGTGCGGCAGGAGACGGCGATGCTGGCATCTTCAGTAAGGGTCTTGCTACTTGATGACAATGAGGCGTTCTCGGAGACACTCGGTCTCATCCTGAAGGCGCACGGGTGTGACGTTGTGGCGTGCGGCGATCCCGAAGACGCGCTGTGCCGCTGCCGCGAGCGCCCCTTCGACCTGGTGCTCCTGGATCTCTGCATGCCCCGCATGGACGGGGTGGAGGTGACGCGCCGGCTGCGGTCGGCGGGCGAGGGACCGCGCGTGGTGATGACGACGGGCTGCATGGATCCTCGGATCGAAACCGACGCTCTCTCCGCCGGCGCCCACTGCGTGCTCCACAAACCGGTAGACCCTCGCGACATCCTGCGCGAGGTGGACGCGGTGCGCCAGCAGGAATGGCAGGCTGCCGCGTGACCGGCTGAGTCCCTTTCCGGCGCGGGGCGGAGCCCGCTCCCTACCGGCGCACCCGATGGAGGGCAGGCGCTCGGCCCCGCGCGGGGCCGAGCGCCTGCCGCGGTGACGCGGCCGTGGGGCCAGCGCGCCTCGCACGGGGTCCGAGTGCCGGGACGTTGCTATAGAAGGATTATTCGATTCCCCGGCGAAGTCCTCCGGTGAGCAGCCGTGGGTGAGCACCGTGGGAGGGCGCATTGCGGGGGAGAAGGAGCGTTCCGGGGATTCTGTGCGTGGTGGCCGTCGTCGGGGGGTGCAGCAGCCGGGGCCGGTCGGTGCCGCCGCCGCCCGCCGCGGAGGCCGAGCCGCCGCCGGGGCTGAGCGTCTCCGGGTTCTGGAGCACCTGGGGAGAGCCGCTCGCCGACATCCTCGAGGGGCACCGCGACCGGCTGGGAGGCCGCTGCCGAGGCGACTTGGCGGTGATCATCCGAAAATCGGAGCGCCGGTTGGTGGTCGCCTGCGATGGCGATCCGGTGAAAGGCTATTTCATCGCCCTCGGCAGGACCCCGGAGGGGGGCAAAGAGCGCCGGGGCGATGGACGCACGCCGGAAGGCGAGTTCTACCTCTGGGGCAAGAACCCCTACTCGCGCTTCCACCTCGGCCTCGGGGTCTCCTATCCCGACGCCGAGGCCGCCGACCGCGGGCTCGCGAGCGGCCTGATTGACGCGGCGACCCACCGCCGCATTCTGAAGGCGCTCGCGGCCCGCGCCGAGCCTCCCCAGGACACCCCGCTCGGCGGCAGCATCTTCATCCACGGCGGCGGCATCGGCGAAGTGCTGTGCCGCAGCGACGGCAAGTACGCGCGCATCCGCGACTGGACCGAGGGGTGTGTCGCCTTGCGCAACCAGGACGTTGAGGAGCTGTTTGCCCTGCTCCCCGCCGGCACGCCCATCCGCATCCAGCCCTGAACCCCGGGCGCGCAATCAGGGAAAGCACTGAGAGAAATACCAGTGATTTCCTGATGGACTTGCCGCTTCCCCGGCGCTACAATGCTGGGGGAGTGAGCCGGGCCGGGGGACGGCCGGCCGCGCGACCCGGGTCCATCCCGAACGGACCTGAAGATGGGCTCTTGGAGTGGGGCGCAGCACGTGTGAAGGGAAGGGAACCGTACGATGGCGGCGTTGAGTGACGTGGTAGACGGCAGCCTTTGTCGCGCCTGCTCCGGGCGGATGATCGCCCCCACCAGCGATGGGGAGCGGCTGCAGGAGTGCCCCAAAGATGAGGAGCGCCAGGCGGAGTGTCTGGCCCGACTCCTGTTTCGCCTGGCGTGCCTGGACGAGGCGCTCCGGCACTACGCCGCGGGACGCGCGACGCAGCCCGAGCTCAAGGACATCCTCGATTTCTGGGCCGAGCACGCCCTGGGGCCGGAAGCGGACCCCTCGCGGCTCTGCTTCCGCGACGTTCTGATGCGCGGTCGCTGACGGCGCGCGATTCTCCGGTGGATTCGGCGAAGGAGATCGGCGCTCGGAGCCGAACAGCACCTTGGGCGTGCTATCCGGCCAGGCTCCTCGCGTGGCCGCCACCCACCGGGTGAGGGCGCACGCCCCGGCACGTGGCCGCCCGGGCCGGAGCCGGGTCCGAGTGGACCGTTGAAGGAGGAGATACAATGCCGTCCCTACTGGAGAACTTGGCGCAGTATGTCATCGAGGGCAACGCGCCGAAAGCCAAAGAGACGACCGATGCCCTGCTCGAACAGCACGTCCCTGTTGCGGACATCGTCAACAAGGGCTTGATCGCCGGCATGGAGGTCGTCGGCCGGAAGTTCAAGAGCAACGAGTTCTACATCCCCGAGGTGCTCATCGCCGCCCGGGCGATGAAACAGTCCATGGAGAAGGTGAAGCCGCTCATCGCCGACGCCGGCATCGAGTCGAAAGGGTGCGTGGCCGTCGGCACCGTGCAGGGCGACCTCCATGACATCGGGAAGAACCTGGTCACGATGATGCTTGAGGGCGCGGGCTTCGAGGTGATCGACATGGGTACCGACGTCGGTCCCGCGGCCTTTGTGGCCGTGGTGAAGGAGAAGGGCGTGCAGGCCCTCGGGCTTTCGGCCCTGCTCACCACCACCATGCCCGCGATGAAGGAGACGATCAACGCGCTGCAGGAAGCCGGCGTGCGCGACCGGGTCAAGGTGATGGTGGGCGGCGCCCCCCTGACACAGGCCTACGCCGACGAGATCGGCGCCGATGGCTACGCCCCCGACGCAGCGAGCGCCGTTGACAAGGCGAAGGAGCTGCTCGGGTTGGCCGCGTGATAGGAATGGCGCGGGGGCGAAGCATCCCGAGAGGGAAGACCCGAGCCCGACGGGGTCCCCTCGGTGACGCTTCGCCCCTGTGCCGCCAGGTCGGTATTCGTACGGCGCCCGGCCGCGTGCCGGGCGAGGGTTGAAGAACGCCATGCTGATCATCGGAGAGCGGATCAACAGCACCCGCAAGGCCGTGGGCGAGGCCGTGAAGGCCCGCGATACCGGGTTCATCCGCCAGGAAGCGATCGCCCAGGCCGAAGCGGGCGCGCACTTCCTCGATTGCAACGGCGCCGTGGTCGGCGTCGAGGCCGAGCCCGGGGCTCTCGTCTGGCTGGTGCAGACGTGCCAGGAGGCCACCGGAGTGCCCTGCGCCATTGACACGCCGAACGCGCAGGCGATGGAAGCCGCACTCAAGGCGCACCAGGGGCAGGCGTTCATCAACTCCATCACCGCCGAGAAGGCGAAGTTCGACCGCATCCTGCCGCTGGCGCGCGACTATAAGGCCAAGGTGGTCGCCCTCTGCCTGGACGACTCGGGCATCCCCCAGACCCTGGAGGCGCGCATCCGCAACGCCGACTTCCTGGTGAAGGGCCTCACCGCCGGGGGCGTCGCTGCGGACGACATCTACCTGGATCCGCTCGTCTTCCCGGTGAGCACCAGCGGCGAAGCCGGCCTCCACGTCCTGGAGACGATCCGGCACATCCATGCCGCCTACCCGGGCGTGCATACGGTCTGTGGGTTGAGCAACATCTCCTACGGCCTGCCCGCGCGGAAGCTGCTCAACCGCGCCTTCCTGGTGCTCTGCATCGGCGCCGGGCTCGACGGCGTGATTGCCGACCCGCTGGACCAGCCGCTGATGGCGCTGGTCCGTGCCGGCGAAGTGCTGCTGGCGCGGGATGAGTTCTGCGCCGAGTACATCGCGGCCGCCCGCCAGGGGAAACTGGAATAGCGGCGCGCACCGGCTGCGAGGGATTCTTCGAGCAGACGGCACTGATACGGATTGTGTCCGTTCCGATCCGGTTTGTGGTAGGGGGGAAGCATTCGCGAGGCGCCGCCGCTGAATGCTCGGATCCTGTGCGCGAATGCTTCCCCCCCCTACGAGGGTCGTATCCAACACATTCCGTATGAACCGGGATCCGGTCGAGGACGTCCTGGATCAGGTCGCGGCCGAGTGCCGCGTTCTGGCGCGCCACCTCGCCGAGTGGGGCGTGGATGCGCTCCGCAGCGGCGACGACGTGGGCGCGCAGGACCGAGGCGCTTCTCGGAAGGAGGTGACGGCGGATGGGCCTGCCTGACGATTGGCCGGTGCAGATAGAGGAGAGCGCCAGCCACGAAGACGGTGGCCGATTCACCATTCGTCTGCACGTGTCCACCGGAGTGCTGTCGGCCGAGCAGCTCGGCGTTCTCCGCGACGTCGCCCGACAGTACGGCCAGGGCTACGTGCACCTCACCGCTCGCCAGGGCATTGAGCTGCCCGGCGTCAGCCTGCGCGACCTCTCCGCCGTGCAAGCGTCGCTGGCGCACGCGGGTCTGTCCACCGGGAGCGCCGGCTCGCGCGTGCGCAACGTGGTCGCCTGCACGGGCGGCGACAAGTGCCAGCACGCGTTCCTGGATGGCCCGGCGCTCGGGCATTCTCTCGACATGCTCTTGGGGGGGGAGGACCTGCCCACCCAGGTGAAAGTGGCGGTCGCCAGTTGCCCCAATTCCTGCACCGCCCCGCAGATGGCGGACATCGGCTTCGTGGGGACCGTGGAGCCCGTGCTGGATCGCGCGCTCTGCAACGGCTGCGGAGCGTGTACGGCGGCGTGCGACGAGCGGGCGCTCACGATGCGCCGGGGCCTCCCGCGGCGCGACCCCCAGCGCTGCCATTACTGCGGCGCCTGCGTCGTCTCCTGCCCGACCCGGGCGCTGCGGGCGGGCCGCGTCGGCTACATGGTCTATGTCGGCGGCCGCGTGGGACGCCGGCCACAGATGGGCCACGTCCTGGCGCGCTTCGTGCCCGAGGATGAGGCGCCCGATCTGGCCGGCCGCATCCTCGGCTTCCTGCGCGACTACGGCGAGCCGCGCGAGCGCCTCTATCCATTGATCCGGCGCGTCGGCCTGGACCTGCTCCGGGCCCGCGTTCACAGTCGCCCGCTGCACCGCACGCCGATACGCGAAGCGTAGTGCGCAATCCGTAATGCGTAACCCGGAGCGTGCCCCGCCATCGCGAGCGGCGGCGCGGGGCAACGTGGCGCTCGCCATTGCAGATTGCGCATTACGCATTACGGATTACGCATTGGGCATTCGGGAGATAAGATCATGACCCCTCGCCAGCGCGTCCTCGCCGCCCTCGGGCACCGGGAACCCGACCGGGTTCCCTTCGACCTCGGCTCGACGAAGGTCACCGGCATCCACCGGATCGCCTACGCGCGCCTGCGCCTCGCCCTGGGCCTGCCCGAGCGCCCGCCGGAGATCTTCGACCCGACGCAGCAGACTGCCGTGGTGCATCCGGATCTCCTGGAGGCACTGCGCGTTGACACGCGCGGGCTGGCGAGCGGGAACCCCGCCGCCTGGGAGCTGCGCTTCGCGGAGGACGACCGCTACTCGTACTACACCGATCCCTGGGGCCTCCCCCGGCGCATGCCAAAGGAGGAGGGCCGCTACTACGACCTCTGCGGCCATCCCCTCTCCGGGGCCACCTCCCCGGAAGATGTTCGCCGCTATCCCTGGCCGGACCCGGCCGACCCGGCGCGCTTCGCCGGCCTGCGCGAGCGGGCGCAGGCCGCCCGCGATACCGGCTGCGCCGTCATCCTCGGCGGCATCTGCGCCGGCCTCACCGAGATGAGCCTCTGGCTGCGCGGCTTCGAGAACTTCTTCACCGACCTGGCCTCCGACCGGCCGCTGGCCGAGGCGATGCTCGACCTGATCCTCGAGACGAAGGTGCGCTACTGGGAGCGCGCCCTCGCCGAGGTCGGCGACCTGGTGGACATCATCCAGGAGGCCGACGACCTGGCGATGCAGCAGTCCCTGCTGATGAGCCCGAAGGTCTACCGCGAGTTGATCAAGCCGCGCCAGGCCGTCCTGTTCGCCCACATCAAGAAGCAGGCGCCGGTCTTCACCTTCTTCCATAGCTGCGGCAGCGTTGTCGGGATCATCCCGGACCTGATCGAGGTGGGGGTGGACATCCTCAACCCGGTGCAGGTGAGCGCCGCGGGCATGGATACCCACGCCCTCAAGCGCGACTTCGGGCGCGACATCGTCTTCTGGGGGGGTGGCGTGGACACGCAGCGTGTCCTCCCGCGCGGCACCCCCCGGGAGGTGCGAGACGAGGTGCGCCGCCGTCTGGATGATCTCGCTCCCGGTGGCGGCTTCGTCTTCAACAGCGTCCACAACATCCAGGCAGACGTGCCGCCGGAGAACATCCTGGCGATGTGGCAGACGGTGCAGGCGTACAGGGGATAGGAGCATAGAGTGACGGGATAGCGGCAGCATCCCGTCCGCTCTACGGCATCGTCGCCGGCCTCATGGAGTGGAGGACCCGGAATCGCTCGTGCCGCTGCTCCCTCCGCTGCGCGCCGGAGGCGCCGTCAGCCCGCCGCTGCTCAACGCCATCCGCCCCGTCCACCATAGGAACCACGTCCACGCCGCCAGAAAGCAGAGCGCCACGGCGACGAGCGCCAGGACCAGCACGGTCTTCTTTACTTTCGTCATCGTCTCACCCGCCTGCTCACCGCGGGCGATGCGCCGTCCGCGTGTTTCTCGCCCGGATTATTCGCGAAGGCAGCGGGAAACACCTTCCCCGGAGAGGAGCGCGCACGCGGAGGGCGCTTCGCCCCGGAGAGGGGCGTTCCCCGGCGCCGCCGCGCTACAGCAGGTGATAGGCGAGCGTGCCGTAATTGACCCCCGACGGGCTCACCGAGCCCTCGTAGGCCGACTTGACGAAGTAGCCATAGACTTGCTTGCCGGACTCCGACCACTGGCTGACCACGTAAGTGGCGAAGCCGGAGATCACGACCCGCTCCGCGGAGCCGGTGCCGTTGTAGATGATCGCCGCCTGGTCAATGATCGGGAACATCACCAACCGTGAATCCTCCATCGCGAGCGACCGCGCCGCCGGCTCGGTGGAGTTGAACGCAGCGAGCCAGTCATCTATCGTGGCGAAGAGCGACCGGTTGAGCCGATTCACCAGCCCGGAGCGCAGGGCGCCCGTCATGTTCCCGCTGGTCACCGAGATCGTCTGCCCCACCTGGAACGCCCCCGGGTAGGCCCAGGTGATATTGAACTGCAGGTCGTCGGCGCTCGTGGATCCGGGCGCGTCGCCCGGACC
>JACQGM010000408.1 GCA_016199585.1 Armatimonadota bacterium | reverse complement strand
TTACCATGCCTCGGAAGACGCCGCCCGCCGGGTGGTCGCCGAGATCACGGGGCAGGGCGGGCGCGCCGCCGCCTTCCCCGCCGACGTCTCGGACGCCGCCGCCGTGGAGCGCATGGTGGACGCCGTGCAGGCGCAGCTCGGCGGCATCGCCGTGCTGGTGAACAACGCCGCCATCTTCCCGCGCACGCCCCTCGCCACCACCACGGAGGCGGAGTGGGACCGGGTGCTCGATACCAACCTGAAGGGCGCCTTCTTCTGCTCGCAGCGCGCCGCCGCCGAGATGCTTCGGCGGGGCGCGGGGAAGATCATCAACATCGCCGACGTGAGCGCCTATCGGCCTTGGCCCGGCTTCCTCCCCTACTGCGTCTCGAAGGCGGGCGTGGTGGCCCTCACTCACGGCCTGGCCCGGGCGCTGGCGCCGGCCGTGCAGGTGAATGCCGTCGCTCCCGGCACTGTTCTCCTCCCGGATGGCTATCCGCCCGAGCAGAAGCGGCGCACCCTCGCGCCCGTGCCGATGGGCCGCGAGGGGACCGCTGAGGACGTGGCGCGCACCGTCCTCTTCCTCATCGAGGGCCCCGACTACATCACCGGCGCCGTTATCCCCGTTGACGGCGGCCGCCTGGTCGCGTGACCCCGGTTCCCCTACCGGGATCCCGCCAGCTTCCCCGCGCGCTCATCCGATGTCTCCTGGTCTCCCGGGCAGGGCAGGTCCACCACGAAGCGGCTGCCCTTCCCGGGACCCTCGCTCTCCGCCCGGACCCGCCCCCCGTGCCGCTCCACCAGGCCCTTCACCAGGGCGAGCCCGATCCCGAGCCCGGTGCGGCGCGACCCGCCGGTCTCCCCCTGCCGGAACATCTCGAAGAGACGGGGGAGAAGCTCGGCGGAGATCCCGATGCCGGTGTCCTCCACGACGATCCGTGCGGCACTCAACGTTCTGCGCTCGACGTTTGACGTTGGCGATTCGGAACATCGAGCGTTGGTCGCGAAACATCGAACACGAACGCGTCCGCCTTTTGGCGTGAACTTGATCGCGTTGGAGAGGAGGTTGAGGACCACCTGGTGCAGGCGGTCGGCGTCGCCGGGCACGCGGAGGCCGGGCTCGGCCGCCACGCGCAGGGCCACGCCGGCGGCGTCCGCATCGGCCTGCTGCGCCCGCGCGGCCTCGCGCACCACCGACTCGAGGTCCACGGCTTCCTGCTTCAGGTGCAGCCGCTCCTGCGTCAGCCGCGACAGATCGAGCAGGTCGTTCACCAGCCGCGTCTGAAGCCGGACGCCGCGCTCGATGATGTCCAGGACGGCGCGCCTTCTCGGGTCCGGCTCGCCCGACGCGCACAGCACCTGCACCCCGGCCAGAATCGCGGAGAGGGGGTTGCGCAGCTCATGGGAGACCACGGAGAGGAACCGGTCCTTCGCGGCGCTCGCTTCGGCCAACTCGGCGTTCAGGCGCTCCACGTCGCGCCGGGCGCGCTCGATGGAGGTGACGTCCGCCAGCGACAGGACCAGGCCTTCGGCCTCCCCCTCCGGGCCGCGGATCGGGCGCAGCCACCAGTCCCAGTAGGTGACGCCCCGCTCCGGCTGGTCGGCGAAGACGAAGGACCGGGCGCGGGCGACGAACGGCTCGCCCGTCTCCAGCACCCGCCGGAAGATCACCTCGTTCTCCTGGTTCGGGAAGAGGTCGAAGTGGTTGCGGCCGATCATCTCTTCCTCGGTATGGCCGCACCCTTCCACGTAGGCGGTATTGACGCGCACGAAGTTCAGGTTCCGGTCCAGGAATGCGACCTGGGCCAGGATGTTGTGGAAGATGGCGTCGAGGAGGCGCTCCTGGCGCCGCAGCGCCGCCTCCATTGCCGCCTGGCGCTGGAGATCGGGAGGGGGGGCGTTTGAGTCGGCATCCCGAGCGCCCGACCGCCGTGTCGCCGGCGCCCCCCCGGGGGCCTCGAGCTGCCGCGCGAGTTCGTCTTCACCCATCGCATCCCTCCACCGGTGCCGAGATGCCCGGTCGGTGACACCCCCGGGGGGAACCCGGACGGGCGCCGCCGCGTGGATCTCCCGAGGATCCGAAACAGGGGTCTCGCGGGGGGAAGGAATTGCCCGCGCGTCGAATACGCCTCTCGTGCATCCTCCGCATCCGTACGGTTCGACGGGCGACCGGCTTCTCCTTCCGCCGGCGCGCGGGGACGCACCGGGAGCAGGGATGACGATCGCGGAAGTGACCCCGGGGGTCTGTGGCCTCGGCACCCTGGTCGTGGCCACCCACGACGAGACGACCGGCCAGGTGTCGCTGGTTCTGGAGACGGACTGCGCGGCGATACGGCGGTTGGCGGCGGTGCTCACGGCGGTGGACGCCTACCAGACCGCGTTCACGCCGGCCCCCGGCAACCCCGTCTACGTGGCGGCCGGCGAGGCGCGGCTGCACCCCTCTTGCGCGCTCCCCACCGCCATCATCAAAGCGGTGGAGGTGGCGGCCGGACTGGCCCTCCCGCGCGACGTCACCATCCGGCTGACGAAGTCGTAGGGCCTCTCGCGACTGAACCGCGGCGGCCAGCAGAGCGTCTATCAGGCAAGGCGGTGATCCGCCAAACGCTTCCGGAGGCATACCATGACGATCCTACGACGGGTTTCATTGCCGCTGCTGGCGGCACTCGCCCTCCTGGCGGCACTCGCCGCCGCGGCCGCCGCCCATCCGGGCCGGTGGGACAACGGCGACGACTGGCGCCGCGAGCCCGTGCCCGGGCGCCTCTCTCTGTCCGGGGGTGTCTACCTGCCCACGGATGCCGATGCGCAGGATGTGTTCGGGGAGGTGTGGCCCAGCCTGGGTCTCGCCTACCAGACGGCCCCTCGCCGGGGGCTGACGCAGTCGTTCGAGGTGCGACTCAGCGGCTCCCAGCGCCGCCTGGATGTCGGGCCGCTGGATTCCAGCTACGGCGGCGGTTACTACGAACAGAATGCCCGCTTTCTCCTCATCCCGGTCACCTACACGCTGCTGCGCACCCCCGAGGAGGGGGAGACCGGCTTCTACTTCGGGGGAGGCCCGGGCGTCTACTTCGGGCGCTCGGAGAAGCAGACGGTCTACCAGACGTGGGGCGGCGACGTGGATCAGTCCGACTGGTGGTGGTCCACCCGTTTCGGGCTGCACGCCGTGGCCGGCTACGCCTTCACGCGTTCCTTCACGGCCGAGGTGCGGCTGAGCAAGCTGCTGGACAAGCACACGATGATCGTGGACGAGGGCGTGCGGCACGTGCGCAGCCTGGACGGCACGCTGCTGGCGGTGAACGCGCGCTTCTGAGGTGGCGCGTTCGCGGACGGGTGTCGGGCGGTCGTGGTCAACACCCCGCCCGGCGCTCTCCTCAGCGGGGTGGCACGGCGTAGCCGAGCTTCCGCAGGCGCCTGCGGAACGCCGCCTCGTCTCTCTCCGCCACGGTGAGGCTCTCCGCGCCGGTGGGAGCGCACAGCTTCCCGAGGACCGTATCGTGGACCAGGAGGTCGCGCACGTACTCGTCGCGGCAGCGGATGAGCAGCGCGCGCACCGGCGGCTGGAAAGCCTGCGTGTTCGCGCGCAGGTCCGCGAGGAAGCGGCTGACGGGATCCGGAACCGCTCGCGCGCCGCGGGTGCTGAGGAACTCCTCCACGGTGTCCACCGCGATCCCATCCTCGGCTGCCGCCAGAATGCGCTCGCGGTCGAGCCGATAGACGCCCTCGCCGTGCGGAGCGGCCACACGCTCCAGGAAGGCGCGGTCGTTCGGCGCGAACTGACGCGGGTCGGTGACGGCCACGTCCAGGTTCGCCAGCACGGTGAAGGCCGGCGGGCGCTCCGAGACGGCCGGGCCGTCGTACGCGTCGGTGCGCTCGAGCAGGTAGGCGCCGAGGGCGTTGATGCGGAAGTGCTTCAGGCCATCGTAGCGGCTGAAGTAGCTCTCGTCGAAGTAGGGGGCATCCACCGGGTACTCCGCGTCTTCCGGTGAGACGTAGAGAACGTCCAGCGCGCCGAAGCCGGCCATGTGCTCCCAGAGGACCACGAGCGCGTACTGCCCCTGGACCAGGGCGAGGTAGGCATCGGCATCAAGGGTGCCGTACTCCGCCGACCAACCGACGTAGAGGCCTGAGTACTCGCCATCCTCCACCGTGAAGAGGAGGTGCCAGGCCACGATGGCCCGCAGGAAGTCGGGGATGGCGATCCACTCGCCGATGGGGCAGCGCCGGAGCGCGTCGGCGATCGCCGCTTTCCGCTCCGAGGGCGGCGTGAGGTCGGTGCGGCGGCCCTGCTGTCCCTTGACGCTGCGAATGCGGCGCAGCTCGTCGGGGGCGTCGGCTGTGAGCCATCTCCCGAAGGCATCGCGCAGGCGTGCCGCGCTCGGCTCGCGCAGGAACACCTCGCCGGCCCGGGTGAGGCGCAGCCGGCCGCCGCTGACACGCGCGAGCCCGCCAGCCGGCGCCTCCACCACCAGCCCGAACGCGCGGATGGAGTCCTCCGGCTTCCGCTCCTCCAGCTCCAGAGAGTACTCCGGCAGCAGCAGCCGGGAGCCCAGGGCGCGCAGCGTCGCCGCCGAGGGGGCGCCCGTCTTTTCTCCCACGGCGACCTTCCCCTCGCGCGCCAGCTCCAGCACCGCCAGGAGGTCGTGAATCGCCGCCTGCTCGGTGTCCGCCCGCTGCAGCGGTACCGGCTCTCCGCGCTTCGGCTGGAACGTCTCCGGGGCCTCCTTCACGCCGCTCAGAACGAAGGGCTCCGGCTCCGGCACGAACTCCCTCAACAGCGCAACCACCTCCGCGGGGATCGACATGGACAAGAGGAAGAAGGGCGCCAGGGGCGGCGTGGTCTCCCTTTCGGAGTAGGAATAGCCGGAGGACCGAGTTCTCACCGTACGCCCGTACTTCGCCTGGAGCACCCGCGTATCGAGTTGGCCGTCGTGGTAGACGGCCTCCCGAACGGCGTTGCGCTCAATCTCGTCCAGGTGGTGGTCCCAGTACGAGCGCAGGAACCGGGGGTCGGTGAGCTTGCCCCAGATGAGGGCCACCAGGTCCGCCTTGCGGGTGGGCGGCGACGAAGCGACCAGCCGCGCAATCGGCTTCAGACGGTCTACGGTCAGCGCCTCCAGCCGCTCCGGGCCCGTCGCCGGGTCCACTCTCCATGCCATGCTCTCTGCTCCCGCCGCCTCCTCAGCCCTCTTCGCCGTTCACGGGTGGAGTCCTGCCGGGGCCGCGCCGCGCCTCGCGCTCGCCTCCCTCGCAGGAGGATGCCGCGTCCGGGTCGTATCTGGGACCACGGGCCCGGATCCCGGATCCGGGAGCGCAGGCGAGACGCACCATAGAGGCGACCATGTCCCAGAATGAACTGCTGGCGCCGCCGCCGCACAACAACCAGGGTCTCCTTGCCGACCACTACCTCGACGAGGTGCTGCCCTGGCGCGACGGCTGGCTCGCGCTGGCCGAGGAATCCCGCCCGATCCTGGCGCAGATCGCCGGCCTCTTCGCGGCGTTCACCCCCAGCTCCGTGGAGGCCCAGACCGAGCAGGACCTCGTCCGGCCGATCCTGCACCTCCTGGGCCACACCTTCGAGGTACAGCCCGCCCTCCAGGTGCCCGGCGGCCTCCGGCGCCCGGACTACGTCTTCTACCGCGACGCCCCAGCCCTGGCGACGCAGAAGAACCGGACGCTCACCGACGCCCTTCCTTCTCAGGGGGGCATCGCCGTCGGCGACGCGAAGCATTGGGGCCGCACCCTGGATGCCGCCACCACCGGCGCCGACGCCTTCTCCAGCAAGAGCCCCTCCTGGCAGATCTGGTTCTACATGCTCCACAGCGGCGTCGAGTGGGGCATCCTCACCGACGGGAAGCGGTGGCGCCTCTACCACAAGGAGTCGGCCCACAAGCTCGATTGCTTCTACGAAGTGGACCTGGAGGCGCTGGCCCGGGGCGGCGACCCGCGCCGCTTCCTCTACTTCTACGCCTTCTTCCGGCGCGCGGCGTTCGACCCCGGCCCCTTCGCCCTCGCCGAGTTCCTCCGCGCCAGCATCGAGTACGGGCGTGCCCTCGGCGATTCGCTGGAGGCCCAGGTCTACGAGGCGCTCCGCCACCTCGCCCAGGGCTTCCTCGACTACCCGCCCAACGGCTTGCGCCCGGAGCCGGCCATGCTCAAGGAGATCTACGACAACTCGCTCATCCTCCTCTACCGGCTCATCTTCATCCTCTACGCCGAGGCGCGCGACCTCCTTCCTCTGCGCGAGAGCGAGATGTACCGCGAGACCTACTCACTCCACGCCATCAAGCACGCCGTCGCGCGCGACCTACAGGGCGGCCGGCGCCTGCTGCCGGGCAGTGGTCTCCTATGGCCGCGCCTGCAGGAGCTCTTCCACGCCATCAACTTCGGCAGCCCGCCGCTCCAGGTCGCCACCTACAACGGCGGCCTCTTCGACCCCGAGCGCCACCCCTTCCTCCAGCGGTGCGCCGTCGGAGACGCCCACCTCCAGCAGGCGATTGACCGCCTCGCCCGCGTGGAGGGGCACTTCGTGGACTACCGCGACCCTTCCGTCCGGCACATCGGCACGATCTACGAGGGCCTCCTGGAGTACCGTCTCCGGCCGGCCGACGACGAGCCGGGCTGGAGCATCGCCCTGGAGAACGACAAGGGCGATCGCAAGGCCACCGGCTCCTACTATACGCCCGACTACATCGTGAAGTACATCGTCGAGCAGGCCGTCGGCCCCGCGCTGCGCGAGGCGGTCTTCGGCAAGACGACCGGCCGGGAGAAGATCGAGGCGGTCCTCCGCGTCAACGTCCTCGATCCCGCGATGGGCAGCGGCCATTTCCTGGTGGAAGCCACCGAGTTCGTCGCCCGCTTCCTGGTGGACCTCGGCGTCACCCCGGAGGGGATCCCCGCCGAGGCGGCCGACCTCCTCTACTGGAAGCGCCGCGTCGCCCAGTCCTGCATCTACGGCGTTGACCTCAACCCCCTCGCCGTGGAGCTCGCCAAGCTCTCCCTCTGGCTGATCACCGTCGCGAAGGACCGCCCCCTCTCCTTCCTCGACCACCACCTCCGCCCCGGCAACTCCCTCCTCGGGGCCGACCTGGCCCACCTGCAGCGGAGCCTGGCCCCCGAGAGGAAGCGCCGCCCGAGCAAGGCGGACCAGGCGGAGGCCGTCGGCCAGATCTCCATGACCACCATCCCCGGCTTCGCCCCGAGCATGGGCGAGGCGGTGCGCACGATGGCGCTGATCGAGCGCGCCAGGGCGGAGACGCTGGCCGAGGTAAAGCAGCAGGAGACCTGGTATGCCACGCTGCGCGAGAGCCTGGTGGGGGCCTACGGCCGCCTCGCGGACCTGGTCACCGCCCTCGACTTCGGGCTGGCGGTGGGCCCGGCGCACCTCGGCGAACTGGTGAAGTACGTCACCCGCTCCAACGGCGCCACCTTCCCCGCCTTCGAGACGATCCTCCGCAAGGCCGGGGAGACCGCGCAGCAGGAGCGATTCTTCCATTGGGAGCTGGAGTTCCCGGAGATCTTCTTCGACGAGAGCGGGCGGCCTCTCGGCGAAGAAGGCGGCTTCGAGGCGGTGGTCGGCAATCCGCCCTACGTGCGCCAGGAGCAGCTCGCCCCCTACAAGCCGTACTTCGCCCGGCGCTTCGCGGAGGTCTACCACGGCACCGCCGATCTCTTCGTCTACTTCTTCGCCCGGGGCCTGCGCCAGGCGCGGCGGGGCGGCCGTCTCTCCTACATCGCCAGCAATAGCTGGCTGCGCGCCAACTATGCCGGCCCCCTGCGCCAGGTGCTGCGCACGGAGGCGACGGTGGAGAGGGTGGTGGACCTGGACGACAACCACGTCTTCGCGGACGCCCCCGATGTCTACCCGGCCATCGAGGTCGTGCGGAAAGACGCGCCGTCGGCGGAGCACATCGCGCACGCGGCCGTCTTCACCCGCAGCGAGCCGCTGCAGCCGTTCGCCGAGCGCGTTGCCGAGAAGCTCTTCCCGGTCAGCATCCACGACCAGCCGGACGCCGGCTGGCAGCTCAGCGGCAGCGCCGGACGGAGCATCTTCGCGAAGCTGATGGGAGCCGGTCGGCCGCTCGGGGAGGTGGTCGAGGGGGGGATGTACCGCGGCGTGCTGACCGGCTGCAATGAGGTGTTCATCACCGATGCGGCCACGCGCGACGCCCTCGTCCGTGCCGATCCCTCATCGGCGGCGATCCTCAAGCCCATCCTGCGGGGAGAGGACCTGCGCCCCTGGTACCAGGAGGATGAGGGGCGGTGGCTCATCTTCACGCGGCGGGGCATCGACATTGAGGCGTACCCTGCGGTGCGGGACTACCTGGCGCAGTTTCGCGAGCGCCTGGAGCCGCGGCCGGCCGACTGGCCCGCGCGCAGCCCGTGGCCCGGACGCAAGCCCGGGGCCTACCAATGGTACGAGATCCAGGATACTATCGATTACTACGCAGAGTTTGAGCGGCCAAAGATTGTCTGGCCTGACATCGCCAGGTTCCCGCGGTTCTCGTGGGATGAGTCGGGCTTCTGCGTGGGGAACACGGGTTACATCCTGGTGACGGATGAGCGGTGGCTCCTGGGATACCTGGCATCTCGCTGCTCGTGGTTCCTTGTCTCGCACACCGCCATCGCTCTTGGCGAGCGCGCTGGTGCCAATCGCTACCGCCTCATTGACCAGTACATGCGCCCGCTCCCCATCCCCGACCCCCCGCCCCCCGAGCGCCAGGCCCTCGCCGACCTGGCGATGGCGATCACCGAGAAGGCCCGCGCCCGCTACGACCTCCACCGCCGCACCCGCCACCGCATCGAGAGCGACCTGGGCGCCCCCGGCCGGTCCCTCAACCAGAAGCTCACCGCCTGGTGGTCGCTCGATTTCCCCACCCTCCGCGCCGAGGTGAACAAGGCGTTCCGGCACGACATCCCCCTGGCCGAGCGCGACGAGTGGGAAGCGTGGCTCGCAGCGCGGGCGGCGGAGCACCGCTCGCTCACCGACGGGATCATCGCCCTGGAGGGGGAGCTGAACGAGCGGGTGCATGCGCTCTTCGGGCTGAGCCGCGAGGAGATCCGGGTGGTGGAGGAGAGCACGAAGTACGGGTATGGGGAGGTGTGATGGGGATTTCAGATTGCGGAGCTAATTGCAGAAGTCCTGCATATAGTGCGATTAATGTACGTGAAACACTATATGTCGTATGCTTCACGGACTTCTGCAATTGGCTCTGCGGATTGTCCATCGTCCTGACACCCGGGGTAGCGCCACAATGTACGAGCTGAGCCGGCTGGTCTGCCGGCGACGCCCTCCCTAACTCAGGAAGCGCTGGAACCACTCGCGCGCCAGGCGCGACACCTCCTCCAAGGCGCCGGGCTCCTCGAAGAGGTGCGTGGCGCGCGGCACGATGACCATCTCCTTCGTCCCGGGCAGCAGGTCGTAGGCCTGCTGGTTGAGCGGGATCACCGGCGTGTCCCACCCCCCCACGATCAGGAGCGTCGGCGCCGTCACCCGGCCCAGGTAGGGCGCCGCCAGATCGGGGCGCCCGCCGCGCGAGACGACGGCGCGGACGGCGCCGCCCTCGCGCGCAGCGGCCTGCAGCGCCGCGGCCGCTCCCGTGCTGGCGCCGAAATAGCCGATCGCCAGGTCGCGCGTGGCGGGTTCGGCGCGCAGCCATCGCGTCGCCAGGAGCAAGCGGTCCGTCAGCAGGTCAATGTCGAACACCTTCGCGCGGTCATCCGCCTCCCATTCCTCCAACAGGTCGATCAGAAGCGTCGCCAGGCCTCCCTCCTGCAGTACCCGGGCGACGGCGTTGTTACGCGGGCTGAAGCGGCCGCTGCCGCTGCCGTGCGCGAAGAGCACCACCCCGCGCGCGTTCTCCGGGACAGCCAGGATCCCCTGCAGCGAGATCCTCTCCCCCGTCACCGTCACCTCACGCTCCGAAACGCGGGCGCTCGTACCGGCGGCTGCCATCGCATCTCCTCCTTCCCGTCGCGGCTCTTACCCCGTCCACCGAAGATCACGCCGGGGAGCGGGGCGGCGGTGCGCCGGCGGCGCACCGTGGCCCATCTCCCGAGCGCCTCGCGGCGATCGCCAGGAGCTCGGCTTCATCCAGCGCCTGCTCCACCGCCGGGAAGAGCTCGCGCTCCTCGAAGCGGATATGGTCGTGGAGCAGCTCGCCGGCGCGGCCCAACTCGCCGCGCACGTCCTCGCCGCGGTCGAGCTGCCCGCCGATCTCCAGCGCCGCGCGGCGCAGGCGGACGTGCTCGACCAGCGTGCGGGCGAGGAGCGGATCGTCCGCCGGCACGTGACGGGACCAGTACGGCAGCAGCACCTCCTCTTCCGTTCGGAAATGGCTCGTGAGAGCCCGCTCTGAGAACGAAAGGAACCGCCGGGCCGCGGCGGCGGCCGCCTGCGGCTCGGCGGCGGCGGCGCGGCGCAGGGCGCGCGCCTCTACCAGGCCAAGGTGGTGCTCCTGCGAAAGCTCGCGCAGCGATTCGTGTCGCTTCATCGCCACCTCCGCGGCCATTCTAGCACGGCGAGGATGGAGGCGCAAGCGTGGTGCTCTTCCGCTTGCATCACGCGCCCGCGTGCTCTATAATAGGCGCAGGCATTCCGCCGGAAGGAGAGCGATCTTGGCCAGCGAGGGATACCATGAGCCCGTCGAGTACCTCGAAGACTCCACCCGCGACATGCACCGGGCGATCCAATCTATGATTGAAGAGCTGGAGGCGATCACCTGGTATAACCAGCGCATTGATGCGTCCAACGATACCTCCCTCCAGGAAGTACTCATCCACAATCGGGACGAGGAGAGGGAGCACATGGCGATGCTCCTGGAGTGGGTGCGCCGGCGTGACCCTTGCTTCGACGAGAAGCTGCGCACCTACCTCTTCACCGAGGCGCCCATCGGCGCCATCGAGGAAGCCGCGGAGAGCGGCGGCGCTCCCGTGCCGGAGCCGGCTCGCCCCATGCCGCGCCCGCGCGCGCTCACCGTCGGCGACCTGACGCGGCAGGGTTAGCGGCAAGAGCAAGGGCAGCGCAGAAAGCCCGCTTTCCTGCGCTGCCCGCTTCATCCCGGCACCCCGCCGATGCGCGGGACTCAGGGCCGGCAACTATGGCCGACGGCCCGGGCGCTCGCCCGCTCATCCGGGCGCCGCGGCAAAGCCGCGCCTTCCTGAATGACGCCGGCGCCGCCGGCGCGTCGGGTGCCCGCCCCCAATGACAAGGTCCTACCCCGACTCGCGCCGGCCGAAACGGCGGCCTCGGCCGGCGCCTGCGAGCGAACGCCACGGATCGGACGGCGGCTTCGTCCCGTTCGCCGCGGCGCGCTCCCCCGTTGGCGCAGGTTTGCCGATCCCCCGGCACGGGTAAACTTTACGCGGCGGCCTCGACGAAGGGGTGTCGAGGAGCACCCGCAGTGCCGGACTCGAGCCGGCGCGGGCGGGGCGAGGACGCATCTCCAACGCGCCCCCGGGCATCGAGCGGCCCGCGTAACGAAGCAGGAGGTTCGAAGCGAATGGCCAGAGGTACGGTCAAGTGGTTTGATGATGCGAAGGGGTACGGGTTCATCACCCGACCCGACGGCGAGGATCTTTTCGTCCACTTCTCCTCCATCCAGGGCGGTGGCTACCGCAGCCTGCAGGAGGGACAGCCCGTTGAGTTCGACGTGGAGCGAGGAGCGAAGGGCCTCCAGGCCACCAACGTCAGGCCCACGTCCGAGTGAGCTCGGGAGCCGGCCCTCAGATACGGAATCGGCGCTCCCCGGCGAGCACCGGAGCAATGGCAGGATCGCCCCGGCTGCCGACCCGGGGCCCGGGCGGGGCCATGATATCCCCGGGGTCCCTCATCGGTCGAGCGGCCAGATCGGCCGGGGCACGTTGCGATAGGAGTAGCGGCGCACATCGGCAGCGGTGAGGCCGGGGGTATCCACCTCGATCAACTGGGCGGCGATCGGCTCGTAGGCAGCGCGGTACGCGATCGCCGCCTTCACCGCGATGATGCGCTGCAGGGCGGGCTCGATGCCGAGGGAGCGGAGCTGCTGCAGATCCCACATCGGCGTCTTGTACTCTGTCAGAACGATGGTCAACCCCCTGGAGTGCAGCACCACGGTGCGCCCCATGTCCTCGGCGATGCCGTGGCGCAGCGGGCCGCGGTTGGTGTACATGCCGTCGGAGATGAGGCGCACGCGGCCATGCACGCGCACCGGCGGGCCGTGGTGTTCGTCTGTCTTCCCGCCCACGTCCAGGGAGATGTCGTTCCGCACGCCGGCCGCGACCGCGCGGGCCACCGCCCCCGGGTCGGCGATCACCACCAGGGCGCCGCGCGCGTCCTGCTCCAGCAGCTCCGAGAGGAGCGTCGTGCCGTCGCCCGGGGTACCGCCGCCGACGTTGTCGCCCACGTCCACCAGCACGATGGGTCCCGATCCCGACGCGATCGCCAGGGCGACGGCCTCCTTCGCCCGCGGCGGGTGGGCATCAAATGACTCGCGCAGCTCCCAGGCGCGGTCGGCGATGGCGTCGGCCACGGCCCGGGCGCGGTCGAGGTCACCGTCCGCCATCGCCACGCAGCTCAGGCCGGCACACTCCACGTCCGCGTAGGCAAACCCCGCGGCCACGCTGACGGCGAGCATCCCCGGCTCCGCTTCCGCCGCGTGCGCGCGCTCCATCAGCGCCGCCATCGGCCCCTCCGCCGTGCGCTGGCGCAGGATGTTCGGCATCAGCGGCGCTTTCGCCAGAGCCATTCGCGGCGCGATCTCGCCGCGAAGCCCGCGAGCCAGCAGCGCCACGCACTCCCGCCCGCGCTCCCGGTAGTCCAGATGGGGGTTGGTGTCGCCCCCCACCAGGATGTCAGCCTGCGCCACCATCAGCGGGGAGGTGTTGGCGTGGAAATCCAGCGTGGCGGCGATCGGCACCTCCGGCCCAACCAGGTCTCGGACGCGCCGGAGCACCTCGCCGTCCGCGTCCTGCAGCGTCTCGGTGACCATCGCCCCGTGAAAGCTGAGGAGCACGGCCTCCAGGCCGCGGACGCCGGCGATGCGCTCCAGCAGCTCTCCCACGAGCTGTTCGAAAGCGATGTCGCTGATCGGACCCGAGGGCATGCCGTGGACCATGAGCGTCGGCACCAGGAACACCTTCTGGCGGTGCGCCTCCTCGATGTAGCCCCCGATCTCCGAGACGGTGCCTTGCCATCGCTGGAGGATCGCGGGACCACGGGTGGTATTCCGCCGCGTGAACTCCTCAAACGTCGTCGGCCGCGTGAAGAACGTGTTGGACTCGTGGAAGATGCCGCCCACCGCGACACGCATGCTGTCCTCCTCTGTCCGGCGCTCACCGGGAGACCGCGGGCGTACTCTCCCCGACCGGCACCGGGCCGCCCCGGGGTCCCGGCGCGGAACCACCCTCTCTTTCGGCGCCGGCACCGCGTTCTCCTCGCTTCTTCCGCTCCCTTCGAGACGCCGGTCGTTTAGGGCCGCGAACACCGGGGAATATGCGCATGGACGCTAACTCAACTTCCCTGGGCGGTGACGATATGTCGGAGGGTGTGAGAGAGCAGCTACCAGATGACCTGCGGCGCACGCTACGGGCGCTGCTGGGAGAAGACGAAGCGCCCCGAATGGTCTTGAGCGCGGACGTGGACCATCAGGGGCGGTTCGGAGCCTCCTGGCTGGTGGTGACCGAGCGCCGCCTCCTGGTGCTCAGCGCAGCCAGCCGCGCGGAGACGCCGGCAGACCGGCGGGCGGACTTGCCGGCGGGCGCCGAGAAGCAGCGGCGTCTCTTCCCGCGCCCCAACCTGCCGCCTCCCCATCACTCCGGGCGCTCCACGAGGCGATCCGCGACACCCCGGCCACCCACCCCGGCCGCAGCCGAAGAGCGCCACTGCCACGTCCTGCACCTGTCACTCTCACGGATCGCCGAGGTGAAGGCGCGCGAGACGGTGGGGAGCGGGGCGCTGCAGGTCACCCTCAACGGCGAGAAGGAGGGCGAGACACCCACCCGCGTGGACGTGATCCGCTTCTCGCGCGCGCTGCTCCTGCGCTTCGGTGACGCCGCCCACGAGCTGCAGCTCCTCTGCCGCGCGCAGGCGGAGCCCGCCGGCAGCGAGAGCGCGCCGCCTCGACCCCGGCGCAAGCCGAAGGCGCGGTGCGCCCGCTGTGGCCGCGTGCTCCCCCCCGGCACCGAGACGTGCCTCGCCTGCGTGGACAAGGGGAAGGTGCTCCTGCGCCTGCTCGTCTACCTGGGCCCCTACTGGAAGCTGTCGCTCCTGTCGCTCCTCGCCAGCGTGGGGCTGACGGTGCTGGCGCTCACGCCGCCCTATCTGATGCAGATCCTCATTGACGACGTGCTGATGCCCCGGCGCGGGAGCCATCTCCTATACGTCATCACCGGCGCCCTGGCCGGGGTACACCTGGTGCGCCTGGCCATCGGCGCGGGCCGAGACTGGCTGAATGCCTGGCTGGGCCAGCGCGTCTACTTCGACCTGCGCACGCAGATCTTCCGACACCTGCAGAAGCTCTCCATGGGCTTCTACGACAGGAAGCAGGTCGGGGGCGTGCTCTCGCGGATCACCAGCGACGCCTCGACGCTGCACGTCTTCCTGGTCGGGAGCGCGCAGCGGCTGCTGATCAACGTCCTCACGGTGTTTGGCATCGCCGTGGTGCTCCTCGCGATGAACTGGCGGCTGGCGCTCATCGTGCTCCTGCCCACGCCGCTGCTGATCGTGGCGACGATCTGGTTCGGCAAGCGAATCCGGGTGATCTATCGCCGCTACTGGCGGCTTCTCTCCCAGATCAACGCCATGCTGGTCTCCTCGATCTCCGGAGTGCGGGTGGTGCGCTCCTTCGGCCAGGAGCCGCGCGAGATTCATCGCTTCGAGGGCCGGAGCACCGACTACCTGAACACGGCGCTCGACGCCGCCCGCTTGAACGTGCGCTACTACCCCTCGATGTCGCTGATCACCGTGATCAGCTCCATCCTCATCTGGCTCATCGGCGGGGCGAGCGTCCTCTCGGGACAGCTCAGCCTCGGAACGCTGACGGCGTTCACCTCCTACATGTGGCAGTTCTACGGCCCGATCACCGTCTTGTGCGAGATCAACGACGTGCTGCAGCAGGCTGCCACCGCCGCCGAGCGCGTCTTCGAGGTGATGGATACCCAGCCCGACATCGCCGACGCCCCCGGCGCCGTCCGCCTCGATCCGATCCAGGGGCGGGTGGTCTTCCGAGACGTGTGCTTCTCCTACGACGAGCACGAGGCGCTGGAGCCGCTGCTGAAGCAGATCAACATCGAGGTGGAGCCGGGCGAGATCATCGGCCTGGTGGGCCACAGCGGCTCGGGCAAGTCCACGCTGATCAACCTGATCCTGCGCTTCTACGACCCGACCTCCGGCGAGATCCTCCTGGATGGCGTGGACCTGCGCCGCGTGCAGATCGAGTGCCTGCGCGAGCAGATGGCGGTCGTGCTGCAGGAGCCCTTCCTGTTCCGGGGCACCATCGCCGAGAACATCGCCTACGGGCGCACGGACGTGACCCGTGACGAGATCATCGCGGCGGCGAAGGCAGCGAATGCCCACCACTTCGTCACCAAGTTCCCGGATGGCTACGACACCGAGGTGGGTGAGCGCGGCGGGCGCCTCTCCGGGGGCGAGCGCCAGCGCGTCTCCATCGCCCGGGCCATCCTGAGCAACCCGCGCATCCTCATCCTCGATGAGGCGACTGCCTCGGTGGATACAGAGACCGAGAAGCTGATCCAGGAGGCGATGGAGCGGCTGATGCGCGGGCGCACCTGCTTCGTCATCGCCCACCGCCTCTCCACCCTGCGCACCGCCAGCCGTCTGGTGGTGCTGGACGACGGGCGCGTCGCCGAGGTGGGCACCCACGAGGAGCTGCTGGCAAAGGAGGACGGTATCTACGCCCGGCTGGCGCGGATCCAGATGGAGATGGCGAAGTCCATCGCGGCGTAGGTGTGGGAGTGTACGGGTGTGGGGGTGTGGGAGTGTACGGGTGTGGGGGTACCGGCCCTGCGCCCACACCCCCACACCCCCATACCCCCACAC
>JACQGM010000407.1 GCA_016199585.1 Armatimonadota bacterium | reverse complement strand
TTCTTCGCGATGTGCCGGGCCACCAGCTCCTTGATCTGCGCCAGTGCCTCGGGGTGGAGGTAGAGCGCATCGCTGACGCGCACGGCGCGGCCGGTCTCGGCCATGGCGTTCAGCACCTCGCGGGCGGCGGCTCCCTCCGCGGCGGTGAGGTCGGCCAGCACCGGCGGGCTGAAGCGGCCGGCCTGCAAGCGGCGCTCCAGGCGCACGGCGAGGGCCTCCCGCTCCGGGGAGAGCGTGACGCGGTGCCCGGCGCGGCGCACCCCATCGCCGGCGATCTCCACCAGGCCCTCGGATTGCAGCCGCTGCAGCGCCAGGCCGAAGGTGCCCCCCGGCACTGCCCGCGCCGCCCGGGTGCGCAGTTCCTCGCGCGGCATACGCGCCCGTAGGGGGTTCGCGGCGTGGAAGGTGTCGAGCGCCTTCAGCACGCGGTCGCGCAAGGCCTCCCAGCGCTGCTCGTGGACGAACGCCTGGGGGGCGAGCGCCACCATCTCGCCGGCGTCCAGCAGCGTCTGGAGGTCGGCGCGCACCTCCTCCACGGGCCGGCCCAGGGCGGCGGCGAGCGCCGCGGTTGAGATGCCGGCATCCCCCGCCTCGTAGACGGCGCGCTCCAGCAGGGCGATGGGCGCGCCCGTCTCGCGCACGCGGAGACCGTCGAGCACGTCATCCTGGAAGCGGCGGTGCTTGCGCGCGGTGGGGTCGAGCACCACGCCGCCGCCGAGGGTGACCATCGGCGAGTAGAGACGAATGACGAAGGGGTCGCCCTTCGCCACGGCGGTGGGCTTTTCCAGGCGGAACTGCACCATGCCTGCCTCGCCGGGACTCAGCTCGTCGCGGTCGAGGATGGTGACGCGGCCGATGGTCTCGGCGGTGCCGGCATGGAGGCGGATCCGGGTGCGATTGGCGAGCGGACGCTCGAGGCGCGCCAGGAGCTGCAAGCGGGCATCGAGGATCTGGGTGGCGTGGAGGGTTCCGGGCGCCGCGCACACATCGCCGCGCTCCACCTCATCCAACTCGACGCCCGCCAGGTTCAGCGCCGCGCGCGAGCCCGCCACCGCCTCCTCCGCCTTCTGGCCGCGCCACTGCACCTGGCGCACCCGCGACGCCTTCCCGGAGGGGAGGATCTCCACCGTGTCGCCCACCCGCACCCGCCCGGAGGCGACGGTGCCGGTGACCACGGTGCCGAAGCCGGGCATCGTGAAGACGCGGTCCACTGAGAGCCGGAACGGCCCGGCGGCGCTGCGCTGCTGCCCCCGGGCGGCGAGGCAGTCCAGGCACTCGCGCAGGGCGTCCATCCCCTCCCCGGTGAGGGCGGAAACGCGCACCACCGGCGCCCTGGCCAGGAAGGTGCCCTCGACGGCCCGGCGCACGTCCTCCTCCACCAGCTCGATCCACTCCTCCTCCTCCACCAGGTCCACCTTGGTAATGACGACCAGCCCGGCGGGCACGTGCAGGAGGCGCAGGATGTCGAGGTGCTCCACGGTCTGGGGCATGACGCCCTCATCGGCGGCGACGATGAGCATCACCAGGTCGGTGCCGCCGGCGCCCATGAGCATGTTCTTGAGGAAGCGCTCGTGCCCGGGCACGTCCACGATGCCGGCGACCGCGCCGGAGGGGAGTTCCAGGTGCGCGAAGCCGAGCTCGATGGACATGCCGCGCTCCTGCTCCTCCTTGAGGCGGTCGGTATCGGTGCCGGTGAGCGCCTTGATGAGCGCGGTCTTGCCGTGGTCCACGTGGCCGGCCGTGCCGATGATGAGGTGCTTCGTCTCCATGCGGGGATTATAGCACAGGCCGTGGGGGGGATCAAACGGAGGATGCGACACTCGCTCGGATCGCTGTGCCGGCCATGCGAGCACACAGAAGGCGGATGCGGGCCGGGGCGCTCTCCCGGGGCAAGCGAGCCCGGCCCGCGACATCTCCTGCCGGTCACGGGGATGGCGCAAGACGCTGCGCGGCATCATGCACCGAGATGTGCCCTGCACCGGTTCAGTAGGCCAATCTCCCCCACTTGCGCCCTCCCGCGGACATCATCTTGTAGTAATCCCGAGCGTAGTTCCTTACGAAGCGATCCGGGTCGTCCCGCCAGCGGCCGACGCACTCCGTGGCCGACTTCCCGCCGATGCCAAGGAGCGCCTGCAGCAACGCGTCGCACGCAGGCTCAATGTACTGACCTCGGTTCTCCTGCATCTTGTCCAGTTGCCCGACGATCGCGGGCACCGCGGAGGGTCCCTGGTTGATCAGCAGCTTGATCCGATTGTCCTCTTCGCGGGTGAGATGGGTGAGCCGGGCCAGGGACTCGATCAGATACGGAACGCGTTCCCTGGCGGGCACGGCGCTGAGATCCGCTTTGAGTTTCGCGTCCGGGAGCAGCCCGAGATCCACGGGCGACGCGGCCGCGGGCCGGTCGATCCCCCTATCCGCGGCGAGGAGCACCATGTCCGCGATCTGCCGCACGCTCTGCCGCGCTACCACGGCCGTGAACTTGTCGGCCCGCTCGGGCCGGGCAATGATAGTCGGAACCTGGGAGGGAGAGAGGCCGGCGCCCTCGACGAGCGCGCTCGCCTGCGAGCGCAGTTCTCCGAGCGTGCGGGCGGGAGCGGGCGCGGCCAGGAGCTGCGCCGCGGTGACGCGGGCGGCGGCGCGCACTGCCACGGGGATCGGACCCTCCGGGGCGACGGCCAGTTGGGATACCCTGGAGAGCGCCTGACGGCTTCCGAGCCGCGCGATCGTGAACAGCGCCTCCAATTGGACCAGGGGCTCGCGATGGTCCAGGGCCTTGAGCGCGCGCGCCAGGCCGGCGGGGTCGCGCTCCCTGCCGATGTCTGTGAGGGCCACGATCTCGACCCAAGCGTCACCTTCCAGGATGTGCGGCTTGCTGAACTGATCGGTGCGACCTGAGGGCACGGAGTGCGCGGGCGTGGGCTGGCCGCGCCACCAGAGGGCGACGGCAGCGGCGAGGATCGCCGCGCCGATGATGCCTGCGAGAGTCCTGTTTCGCATCGGATCCTCCTTTCTGCTCTGTGTCAGGACCCGGAAAGCGTAGTCACACCCGGGGGAGTCACACGAAGCGCCCCCTCTTGACGACCTCCGCCCGAACCTGCTAAGATCAGGGCGCCCGGATCGCGGAGGCGCACCTCTTCTGGTGAAGGGCCTGGGCTTCAAACCCTGCGTGGGGCGGCGAGAGTCGTCCCGGGTGAGTTCGATTCTCACACGCCTCCGCCACCTCACTCCAGCAGCGCGACCGTCACCGTCTCGCTCGCCGGCACGTCCGCCGCCTCCTCCGGCACGATGATCAGCGAGTTCGCCCGCAGCATGGAGGTGAGGATGCCCGAGCCCTGGTCGCCGGTGGCGCGCGTCTCGCAGCCTCCGCCCCCGAAGGTCGTCACGGCGCGGACGAACTCGCGGCGGCCCGGCTTGTGGCGCAGCGGCGCCAGGAGCGTGGCGCTCACCTCGGGCCGGAGAAGCCGCAAGTGGCCCATCATCTTCCGCAGGGCAGGACGCACCGCGACTTCGAAAGTGACCATCGAAGAGACCGGATTGCCTGGCAGCCCGAACATCGGCTTGCCGCGCAGGCGGCCGAAGGCCATCGGCTTCCCCGGCTTCATCGCCACCTTCCAGAACTCCACCTGGCCCTCTTCCGCGAGGATCTCCTTCACCAGGTCGTAATCACCCACCGATACCCCGCCGGAGGTGACGACCACATCGGCCGCGGCCGCGGCCGCGAGTGCCCGCCGGAGCGCCTCCGGCTCGTCGGGGACATGGCAGGCGCTGTGAACGCGCGCCCCCGCTTCCGTTACCTGCGCCACCAGCGTGTAGAGGTTGCTGTTCCGGATCTTGCCCGGCAGCAGCGGCTCTCCCGGGTCCACCACCTCGTCGCCGGTGCTCACGACCGCCACGGTCGGCACTCCGTAGACCAGCACATCGGGTCTGCCGGCTACCGCGCAAATGCCGACGTGGGCGGGCCGGAGGTAGGTGCCGGGCGTGAGGAGCAGGTCTCCGGCGCGGATGTCCTCGCCGGCATCCCGCACGTTCTCGCCGGGCCGCGCTTCCCGCCGGATCGAGACCTCGTCGGCCGCGGTCGTGGTGTCCTCCACCATCACCACGGCATCGGCCCCATCGGGCACGGGGGCGCCGGTCATGATTCGCACCGCCGTTCCCGGCCGCACGGCGCCGGCCGGCACGCGGCCCGCCGGCAGGTCCCCGACGACCCGCAGGCGCACCGGTGATCGGGCGCTGGCGCCCACCGTATCGGCGGACACGACGGCATACCCGTCCATCGC
>JACQGM010000406.1 GCA_016199585.1 Armatimonadota bacterium | reverse complement strand
GGATCAGAGCACTGGTCTTCGGAACCAGGTGTCGGGGGTTCGAATCCCTCCAGGCGCGCCAGCCGGACCTCTGTGATGGCGCGGTCCCGCCAGGGACCGGCCCGCGCAGCCGCGCGCCCGCAACCGCCCGCCAACCCCCGCTCCTCTCGCTGGCAATTTCAAGTGACCTCTTGACAGGAACATCGCCCTTGCGGTATGATAGGGTACGGTAAACACTACTTACTCTATCGCCTTTTTTATGTATACCGCCAGCCGACTGGCGAAGCTCGCGGGGAGGGCGGAATCGTGAACATCGAGACCCTGGCGCTGCACGCGGGATACGCTCCCGATCCGAGCACGGGCGCAACCGTCGCGCCGATCCATCAGACGACAGCCTACGCCTACGCCACCGCCGAGGAGATCGCGGCCGTCTTCGCGGGGCGCGCGCCGGGCTTCATCTACTCGCGCATCGCCAACCCCACCGCCGCGGCGCTCGAGCGCCGCCTGGCGGAGCTGGAGGCCGGCGTCGGCTGCCTCTCCTGCGCCTCCGGCATGGCCGCCATCGCCACGACCGCCCTCGGACTGACCCGAACCGGCGACCACGTCATCGCCGCCCGGGGCATCTTCGGGGGCACCGTCTCCTTCTTCGCCAAGACGCTCGCCCGCTTCGGGGTGCGCACCACCTTCGTGGACGCCGGCAGCGTGGATGCCTTCCGCGCCGCCATCGAGCCGGCCACCCGATTCGTCTTCGTGGAGACGATCACCAACCCGCGCATGGAGGTCCCGGACCTCCCCGCCCTCGCCGCGGTGACGCGCGCCGCCGGTATCCCCCTCGTGGTGGACAGCACCGTGACCACCCCCATGCTCCTGCGGCCCAAGGAGTGGGGCGCCGACCTCGTGGTTCACTCCCTCTCCAAGTTCATCAACGGGCACGGCAACGCCATCGGCGGCGCCATCGTGGATACGGGAAACTTCGACTGGCGCCGCGGCCCCTTCGAGGACATCGGCGCGCTCGCGCGGCGGGCCGGGAAGCTCGCCTTTCTGGCGCACTTGCGCACCCTGATCTACCGTGACCTCGGCTGCTGCCCCTCGCCCCTCAACTCCTTCTTGCACCTGACCGGGATCGAGGGGCTGCCGCTGCGGATGGAGGCGCACTGCCGCAACGCACAGGCGCTCGCGGAGTGGCTGTCGGCGCATCCGAAGGTGGACTGGGTGAACTACCCCGGCTTGCCCGACAACCCCTGTCACGAGGTGGCCGGTCGGCTTTTCGGCGGGCGCTATGGCGGGCTGCTCACCTTCGGACTCGGATCCGCCGCCGCGGCGGCGCGCTTCGTGGACGCCACCCGGCTGGCCCGGAACCTCGCCAATCTCGGCGACTCCCGAACGCTGGTGATCCACCCGGCGTCCACCATCTTCCAGGAGTTCTCACCTGACGAGCGCGCGGCGGCCGGCGTGCCCGACGACCTGGTGCGCGTTTCCGTCGGCGTGGAGAACATCGAGGACATTGTCCACGATTTCGAGACGGCACTCGCCGGAGTATAGGAGGTAGCGCGTGCAGATCACAGTCAATGGCAAGAGCGTACAGACTCGCGAGGGGATCACCGTCACTGAGCTGCTGGTAGAGCAGAAGGTGAAGACACCCGAGTACGTCTCGGTGGAGCTGAACGGCGAGATCCTGGACCGGGAGACGTTCCCGGCCACCGTGGTGCCGGACGGCGCCACCGTTGAGTTCCTCTACTTCATGGGCGGAGGCGCGCGGTGACCCTGGACAACGAGCAGATCGAGCGCTACAGCCGGCAGATCCTCCTGCGGGAGGTTGGCGGCAAGGGGCAGGAGAAGCTTCTCGCCTCCCGAGTGCTCCTCGTGGGCGCTGGCGGCCTCGGCTCGCCCGCCGCCCTCTACCTCGCCGCCGCCGGCGTCGGCACCCTCGGCCTCATCGATGGCGACCGGGTGGACCGCACGAACCTACAGCGCCAGATCGCCCACTTCACGCCGGACATCGGCACCCCCAAGGTGGAGTCGGCCGCCGCGAAGCTGGCGGCGCTCAACCCGGGCGTGAAGATAGAGACCTACACCGAGCACGCCACCGCCGACAACATCCTGGAGATCGCCGGCCGCTACGACTTCGTCATTGACGGTACCGACAACTTCTCAGCCAAGTTCCTGATCAACGACGCCTGCTACTTCGCTGAGCGGCCCTTCTCGCACGCCGGCATCCTCCGCTTCGACGGCCAACTCCTCACCGTGCTGCCGGGGCGGACCGCCTGCTATCGGTGCCTCTTCGGCGGCCCGCCGCCCGCCGGCGCGGTACCCTCCTGCTCGCAGGCGGGCGTCCTCGGGAGCATGGCGGGCGTCATCGGCTGCCTCCAGGCCACGGAAGCCCTGAAGTGCCTCCTCGGCGCCGGCGAGCTGCTCACCGACCGGATGCTGATCTTTGAAGCCCTGGCGCTCCGCTTCCGGGAGGTGAAGCTGCGCCGCAACCCGCGCTGCCCCCTCTGCGGCGAGAACCCGACCATCACCACCCTGGTGGAAGCCGATCCCGTCGTCTGCGACCTGAGGGAGGCGCGACGATGATCATCCTGCCCCCCGGCGTCCTTGCCGACCTGGTGGCGCACGCTCGCGCCGAGGCGCCGGTTGAGGCGTGCGGCCTGCTCGCCGGCGCCGGCGCGCGGGTGCAGCGGAGTTGCCGCCTGACCAATCTGGATGGAAGCCCGGAGCACTTCCGCCTGGACCCGAGAGAGCAGTTCGCCGCCGTGCGCGCTGCGCGCTCGGAAGGGCTGGCGATCCTGGGTGTCTACCACAGCCACCCCGCCACCCCCGCGCGCATGTCGGCGGAGGACGTGCGCCTGGCATTCACGCCGGACTTCCACTACGTGATCCTCTCGCTGGCCGACCCCGCCGGGGCGGTGGCGAAGAGCTTCACCGTGATTGACGGCCGGCCCGTGGAGGAGGCGGTGCTGCACGAGGAGCCTGAGACATGAATGAGAGAACCTGGCGCATCCCCGAAAGCGTGGTGGAAGACGTGCGTGCCTATCGCGGCAAGGTAGAGCAGTTCCTGGCTGGCGAGGCCTCCCCCGTCGCCTTTCGTGCCCAGCGCGTGCCGATGGGGATCTACGAGCAGCGCGAGAACGATACCTACATGGTGCGCGTCCGCGGCGCCGGCGGTGTCTTCCTGCCCGACCAGGCCCGGCGCATCGCCGACCTGTCGGAGCAGTTCGGCAGCGGCGTGCTCCACGTGACGACGCGCCAGGACATCCAGATCCACCGGGTGCTGGTGGAGGATACCCCCACGGTGTGCGAGCGCCTGCTGGATGTCGGGCTCTCGCCGCGCGGCGGAGGGGGAAACGGGGTGCGCAACGTCACCGCCTGCCCGCTGGCCGGCGTCTGCGCGGACGAGGTCTTCGACGTGGCGCCCTACGCCTTCGCGCTCACCGAGTACCTGGTTGCCGACCGCGCCAACTTCAACCTGCCGCGCAAGTTCAAGGTGTCCCTTTCGGGCTGCGGGCGAGACTGCGCGCTCAGCTCGGTGGCCGATCTCGGCTTCTTCGCCCATGAGCGCGAGGGCGTGCCCGGCTTCTCGGTCTATGCCGGCGGCGGCATGGGCGCCCAGTCCGCCGTGGCCCTCAGGGTCGAGGAGTTCATCCCCGCCGGCGACATCTTCGCGGTGGCCGAGGCCGTGAAGCGTCTCTTCGACCGGCACGGCGACCGCACCAACCGGAACGCGGCGCGCCTCCGCTTCGTGGCGCAGCGCGTGGGCGAGGAGGAGTTCCGCCGCCTCTACCAGGGGGAGTTGGCGCAGGTGCGCCGCGAGCGGATCGCCTTCCCGCAGATCATGAGGGAGTTCCGAGTTTCGAGTTCCGAGTTCCAAGTTGCCTCCTCGGAAGCCCCAACTCTGAACTCTGAACTCCAAACTGGCAGCCCTGCCTACCGCGCCTGGAAGGCCGGCAGCGTCCGTCCCCAGAAGCAGGCCGGGCTATCGCTCGTCCTTCTGCCGCTGGCGCTGGGAGACGTGGCTGCGCCGGTGCTGCGCGGGATCGCCGATCTGGCCGCCGCCGGCGATGGCGCCCTGCGCGCCACGCAAGACCAGGACCTCCAGCTCCGGGCCATCCCCCGGAGCCGCCTGCCCTGGCTCTACGCCCGACTGCGGGCGCTGGACCCCGGGCTGGTGGCCGCGCCGACCGTGAAGAGCGTGGCCTGCGCCGGCGCCTCCACGTGCAAGCTCGGCCTCTGCCTCTCTCGCGGCCTGGCGGGGGCGGTGGACGCCACCCTGACGGGACAGCCCGCGCTTCTCGATGCGCCGATCCGCATCAGCGGCTGCCCGAATGCCTGCGGCCAGCACCCGATCGCCCCCGTCGGCTTCCACGGCGCCGCCCAGCGCGCCGACGGCAAGCTCGTGCCGGCCTACACCGTCATGGTCGGCGGCCGCCTCGGGGAGGGCGAGGCGGCCCTGGCGCGTTCGGTGGGCAAGGTGCCGGCGAAGGCCGTTCCGGGCCTGCTGCGCGAGTTCTGGAGCGCCGCCCTCCGTGAGCGCCGCGATGGCGAAAGCACGAACGCGCTGCTCGACCGCTGGGGCGCCGATGCCCTGCGCGACCTGGCCCGGAAGCACGGCGCCGTGCCCGCCTACCAGGACGCGCCGGACTACTACCGCGATTGGGGAAGCGCGGAGGACTTCTCTCTGGCCGGCCGCGGGCCGGGAGAGTGCGGCGCCGGAGTGCTGGACGTCATCTCTCTCGACATCGGCGCCGCCCGCCAGGCGCTGCAGGAGGGAAAGCTGTACGAGGCCACCCTGGCGGCCGCGCGCGCCCTGCTGGTGACGCGCGGCCTGGAACCAAAGAAGGACCGCGAGGTCTTCGCCGCGTTCTCCGAGCACCTGATCCGGCCCCGATGGGTGAGCCCCGGGGCCCAGGCCCTCGTGGACGCCGCCCTCGACTTCCGCCTGGGCGACCGCGACTCCCTGGACGACCTGCGCGACGACATCCGGGCGCTCGTCGCGCGCGTGCAGGAGCTCTTTCGATCCCTCGACTCCGCCCTGCAGTTCCGCGTGGGCCCGGTGGAAGAGGCGCCTAACCCCCCAACCCCCTTCCCGCGACGGGAAGGGGGAGCCGGGGCGGAACCCGAACGGCGCGGGGCGGAACCCGCGCCCTACGAGTTGGACCTGCGCGGCGTCCTCTGCCCGATGAACTTCGTGCGGGCGAAGCTGCAGCTCGAAGCGCTGGAAACCGGTGACATCCTGGACATCCTTCTTGATGATGGCGAGCCGGTGCGCAACGTGCCGGCCAGTCTGGCCGAACAGGGGCAGGATGTCCTTTCTGTTGCGGCGGAGGCCCGGCGCGGGGCGGAACCCGCGCCCTACTATCGCGTGCGGGTCAGGAAGGTGGTTTGAGAGATGACACTCGTCGCTTCGCATCCCGACGTGGCCGGGATCAACAGGAAGCTGGGGTCGCTCTCAGCGCCCGGGCGCATCGCGTGGGCCATCGCCGAGTACGGCGCGGGGCTGACCTTCGCGTGCAGCTTCGGCGCGGAAGACATGGTGGTCCTCGATCTGCTGGAGCGGCAGCGGCCGGGCGTCTCTCTCTTCGTCTTGGACACCGGCCGGCTGCACGAGGAGACCTACGCGCTGATCGAGGAAGCGCGCCGCCACTACGGGCGCTCCTTCGAGACCTACGCGCCGCAGACCGTGGCGCTGGAGAGGCTGCTGTGGGAGCGCGGCCCCAACAGCTTCCACCAATCCGTCGAGGCGCGCAAGGCGTGCTGCGCCGTGCGCAAGGTGGAGCCGCTCTCCCGCGCGCTCGCGGGCCGCTCGGCCTGGATGACCGGGCTGCGTCGCGCGCAGGCGGTGACGCGCGCCGAGCTCCCCTTCGCCGAGGTGGACGACGCGCACGGGGGCATCGTGAAGCTGAACCCCCTCGCCGACTGGAGTGAGGGGGACGTGTGGGCCTACCTGCGGGCGCACGGCGTGCCCCGTAACGCGCTGCACGACCGGGGCTTCCCCTCCATCGGCTGCGAGCCCTGCACCCGCGCGGTGGCGCCGGGCGAAGACCTCCGCTCCGGCCGCTGGTGGTGGGAGGCGCCGGAGCAGAAGGAGTGCGGCTTGCACGCGCGGGGAGAAGGGTGAGGAGGGACGGCTCTATGGACGCGCTGCTTCTCTCGATAGCCTCCGGCCACCAAGCTGTGGCGCCGGCTCTCCTGGTGGTGGCGGTCATGATCGCGGGCGGCGGGATCCTCGGCGGTCTGAGCGGCCTCGCGCTCTCCCGGCTGGGGATTCGCCCTGCGGCGCGGCGGGCCGGCGAGAGGGACGGGTGATTCCGGTGCATTTCCCGGTGGCCGGCGTGACGGTGGATCCCTGGCTGCTCCTCTTCATCGGATTCACCGCGGGCGTCTGCGGGGGCTTCTTCGGCATCGGCGGGGCGTTCCTGGTGACGCCGGCGCTCAATATCCTCGGCTTTCCCATGGCGTGCGCCATCGGCACCGACCTGGCGCACATCACCGGGAAGTCCGTCGTCTCCGCGCGTCGCCACCAGCAACTGGGCAACCTGGACGTGAAGGCAGGCATGCTCCTGGCGGTGGGAACGGTTCCCGGCGTCGAGGCCGGAGCCCGCGCCATCGCCTGGCTGGAGCGCAGCGGCGAGATTGAGACGGTGGTGCGCTCCACCTATGTTCTGCTGCTGGCGGCCATCGGGGGTGCGATACTGTGGGACTGGTGGCGCCATAGGAGGCGGCAGGCGGGCCGGCGCGGGGCGGAACCCGCGCCCTACGCCACAGAGGGTGGCCTCGCTCACCGGGTGCGCTCGCTGCGGTGGAAGCCCTGCGTTTCACTCCCCCGGTCGGGGATCGCGGCGGTCTCCGTCTGGGCTCTGATCGGGATCGCCTTCGCCACCGGTTTCTGCGCCGGGTTTCTAGGCGTAGGCGGGGGGTTCATCCGCATGCCGGCCATGCTCTATCTGATCGGCATGCCGACACGGGTGGCGGTGGGCACCGACCTCCTGGAGGTGCTCCTCTCGGGCGCCTACGGCACCTTCACCTATGCCCTCAGGGGTCGGGTGGATCTCCTGGCCGCGCTCGTCATGCTCGTCGGGGGGGCGGTGGGCAGTCATATCGGGGCGATCGCCACCGACTACGTGGTGGGCTACCGGATTCGGTTGTACTTCGCGCTGACCGCCCTGGCGAGCGCCGTGGCCGTGGCGCTCAAGCAGTGGGGCGCCGGGCAGGCGGCCACGGTGCTGCTGCTCTCGGCCGGCAGTGCCGTCACCCTCGCCATCATCCTCGGGCTGGGGGCCGGGTTGGCGCGGGAGCGGCGGCGCCTGCCGGACGCGGCCGCGTAGAGGGTCGCCGCCGGAAGCGACGGAGGGAGTGAGAGGGAGAGTGATGGACCACCTGGACGCTCTGGAAGCCCAGAGCATCTATATCTTGCGGGAGGCCTACAAGAAGTTCAAGAAGCTGGCGATGCTCTGGAGCATCGGCAAAGACAGCACGGTGCTCCTCTGGCTGGCGCGAAAGTCGTTTTTCGGCCACTGCCCGATCCCGCTGGTACACATTGATACGAGCTACAAGATCCCGGAAATGATCACTTTCCGCGACCGCGTCGCGGCCGAGTGGGGCGTGCGCCTGGTGGTGGGCCAGCACACGCAGGCCCTGGCCGAGGGAATGGGCCCGGAGAAGGGGAGGGTCCTCTGCTGCAGCATTCTCAAGACGGAAGCCCTGCAGCTCCTGATGGCGGAGAAGGGCTACACCGGCCTGATCCTCGGCATCCGCCGCGATGAAGAGGGCACGCGCGCCAAGGAGCGTATCTTCTCGCCGCGCGACCGCAACTTCGAGTGGAACTACAAGGACCAGCCGCCGGAGTTCTGGGACCAGTTCAAGACCGACTTCGCCGCCGATACCCACATCCGCATCCACCCGCTGCTGCACTGGAGCGAACTGGACGTGTGGCGCTACATCCGCCGCGAGGAGATCCCGATCGTGGATCTCTACTTCGCGCGCAGCGGCGAGCGCTACCGCTCGTTGGGCTGCCTCCCCTGCACCGGCCGCATCAAGTCGGAAGCGACCACGGTGGACGCCATCATCGAGGAGTTGGAGCGCACCACGACGAGCGAGCGCTCGGGGCGAGCGCAGGACCACGAGGACACCTACGCGATGCAGAAGCTGCGGGCTCGGGGGTACATGTGAGAGGGAACCGATGACAGATACGCTGACGCCGCCTGCGACGGCCCGTGAGTCGATGAGCGTGGTGCTCGTGGGTCACGTGGACCACGGCAAGTCCACCCTGGTCGGGCGCCTCTTCTACGATACCGGCAGCCTGCCGGACGGGCGGTACGAAGCGGTGGCGCGGGTGTGCGAGGACACCGGCAAGCCGTTCGAGTTCGCCTTCTTGCTGGATGCCCTGGAAGAGGAGCGCGACCAGGGCATCACCATTGACACGGCGCAGGCGCGCTTCCGCACCGATCGGCGCGACTACGTGCTGGTGGACGCGCCCGGGCACAAGGAGTTCCTGAAGAACATGGTGTCCGGCGCGGCATCCGCAGAAGCCGCCGTGCTGTTAATTGACGCCGCGGAGGGGGTACAGGAGCAGTCGCGGCGCCACGGCTATCTGGTCCACCTGCTGGGCATCCGCCAGATCATCGTCGCCATCAACAAGATGGACCTGGTGGGCTACTCCCGGGAGACCTTCGAGCGGGTGCGCGCCGAGTACCTCGCTTTTCTGGGCGAGTTAGGACTCGCGCCGCGGAACGTGGTGCCGGTCGCCGCCCGCCACGGCGATAACGTGGCCGCCCCCAGCAAGCAGATGCCCTGGTACGACGGCCCGACGATCCTCGAGGCGCTCGACCACTTCCAGGCGCGGCCGGAGCGGCGGCACCTGCCGCTTCGCTTCCCTGTCCAGGATGTCTACAAGTTCGACCACCGGCGCACCATCGCCGGGCGGGTTGAGTCGGGCACGCTGGCGGAGGGCGACGAAGTACTCTTCTCGCCGTCCGGTCATCGCGGCGTGGTGAAGCGCATCGAGCGGTGGGAGGCCCGCCGAACCGGCCCCGCCGAGGCGGGCGAGTCGATCGGCATCACCCTGACGGAGCAACTCTTCATCGAGCGCGGCGATATCCTCTCGCACCCCAGCCACCCTCCCCGGGTGAGCCAGCGCCTGCAAGCGCGCCTCTTCTGGCTGGGAAACCGCCACCTGGCTGCCGGCCGGCCCTACGTGCTGAAGCTGACCACACAGGAAGTCACCTGCCACTTGGAGGGCATCGGGCCGGTGGTGGATACCGCTACGCTTGCGGCTCGCGCACAGTCGGAAGTGGCCAAGAACGAGGTCGCCACGGTGACGCTCTACCTGAATAAGCCGATTGCTTTCGACGCCTTCACCGACATGGTGGAGACCGGGCGCTTCGTTCTGGTAGACGGCCTGGACGTGGCCGGCGGCGGCATCGTGCTGGAACCGGTGGAAGGGGACTACTCGATATGAGCGGCCGGAACACTGAGCGGATCGCTGAGAGCGTGACCGACCTGATCGGGCGCACGCCGCTGCTGCGCCTGCGGCGGATGGCCGCCGGACTGCCGGCCGAAGTGGTGGTGAAGTTGGAGAGCTTCAATCCGGGCGGGAGCGTGAAGGACCGCATCGGCTACGCCATGATCCGCGACGCCGAGGAGAGGGGCCTGCTCACCCGGGAGAGCGTGATCATCGAGCCGACGAGCGGCAACACCGGGATCGGCCTCGCCCTCGTCGCCGCGGCGCGGGGCTACCGGCTGATCCTCACCATGCCCGAGACGATGAGCCTCGAGCGCCGGGCGCTGCTGAAGGCCTACGGCGCTGAGATCGTGCTCACTCCCGGGCACGAGGGGATGCGCGGCGCCATCCGGCGGGCCGAGGAATTGGCCGCGGCGCTGCCGCGCGCCTTCCTGCCGCAGCAGTTCCGCAACCCCGCCAATCCGCAGATCCACCGCGAGACGACCGCCCTAGAGATCTGGGAGGACGCGGGTGGCCGCGTGGATCTGCTCGTCGGCGGCATCGG
>JACQGM010000437.1 GCA_016199585.1 Armatimonadota bacterium | reverse complement strand
CCGTGGAGCCCTCGCCCGGAATCGAACCGGGGACCCCATTCCTACCAAGAATGTGCTCTGCCGTCTGAGCTACGAGGGCGTCGCCGCCACTATCCTACCGCCTCCGGGCAGGCGTGCCAAGGCACTCCCCACCCCGAACACGCCCATTATAGCACCGGCCCAGCGAACTGTCAACAAGCATTTCGCCGGGACAGCGATCCCGCGCCGGGAGGCGGGAGACACCGGGGCCATGTCGGTGAACAAGTGATGGCGCTCGACCGCCGGGGAGAACCGGCTCCCTGAGCCGGCTTGCCCCCGGGCCGCTTCCGCGGCCGGCGCGAGCAGGCGTGAGCGGCGCTGCTCCCCGGTACTGCAAAGAAAATGAAGCCCTCGCCGGATCGCGGCGTCTAACCAACCAGGGGATGAGGGACTGGCGTGCCTGCGCCATGCCCGGCCGGTCCCGTGCCAGGATGGAGTCCGGCCTTCGCCCCGAGCGGGCATCCCTGAACCCCGTCAAGGAGGCGTCGTCATGAGCCGAATGGTTCGAGCCGTATCCATCGTTCTCGCGTTTCTCGCCGCCGGCCTGTGCCTCGTCCGACCCGCGCACGCCAACGGCGGTCCGTTTGTCGTGAAGTACCCCGGAGGCGATCCCTCCGCCAAGGGCGTGCTGGCGCGCCTGGGCGACGACCTGAAGCCCCGGCGCGAGACCCGGCTCCGCGTCCTCCGCGAGGACCTGAGCATCAGCTTCGCCAGGGACCGTATGGCGCTGGCTATCGGCTCGGCTGCCAGCGCCGCGGTGCCGCCGCTGGCGCTCGTCTCGGCCGCCTACACCATCGAGAACCCCACCGCCGAAGAGATCGAGGTGGACTTCGGGTTCCCGATCCTGCGCGGGGTGTACGTTAGCCCTTTCGAAATGCTTCCCAAGCCGGACGTCTCCGTCCGCCTCAATCAGCAGCCGGTGAAGTGTACCCTGATCTCCAACTCGGTCATCTACGGGGTCATCCGCCAGCGCGCGAGAGAGACCCTGAATCGGGCCATCGAGGATGACCAGGTTCTCGCGCCCCTCGTGCATGCCGTCGGGCGGACGGAGGGCGCTCAGCGGGAGACGGCACGCCGGGCGCTCAGTGAGCACCTCACCGGCCCACGGCAGTGGAACGCGCGCGACACCGCGCTCCTCGTCGAGTACGCCAGCCTCGATCTGGGGAAGGCCGCCGCTGCGGCACCCGACCGCGGCCCGTTCTGGATGCTCGAAGGGAAGGAGATCGCGCAGGCCAACATCGGCCCACTGGGAGCGATCGGCGAGCAGAAGGCGACGCAGCTCCTCGCCTACCTCGCCTCGCGCTTTGATCCGAAGGTAGCGAGCACCTACGAGGGGATCTTCGCCGCCTGGGGCGGCGACGTGCGCGAGCGGTCGGTTGACTTCGCCACCGGCGAGGTACGGCCCCGGGAGGTGACCCTCGATCCGGGGAGCCCCGGCGGCTTGTCGTGGGGAGCGTCGCTGGCCGACCCGACGATCTACGCACGCGTGGATTACCTGGACCCCAACGCGAAGATCAGCAGTGCCGAGAAGGCATCCTGCCAGAACATCCTGAAGAACCTGCCGGTGGTCTTCACCTTCGCGCCGATGAACCTCCTGCACTACCGGGTGATGTTCCCGCCTCATGATACGCAGACGCTCACGGTGGCCTACCAGCAGTACGCCTACGTGGATACACGGGCGCCATCCAGCTTCCAGCTCGCTTACGTGGTACACCCCGCTTCCCTCTGGGACTTCTTCGGGCCGATCTGCCTCCAGGTGGCCGTGCCGGATGGGGTGCGCTTCCGCGCGTCCGTGCCCACGCAGCCCGGCGGCGTGGCGGAGCGCCCGGTTAGGGCGCCTTCCGGGGGGGCCGCCTACTTGACAGAAGCCCCACGGACCCAGGGGCCGGAACCCAAGGAGCCTACGGCGCGCTACCGGACCTACACGGGTGTGTTGGCGGACAAGACGGGGGAGCTGCTCCTCGGGCTGGACGCCGATGCCTGGCTAAAGGCGGGCGGGGAGATCGCGAAGCCGCATCAGAAGGTGGTTCGCCCGGCGCAGAAGGCTGTCCGGCAGTGAGTGGAACGCCATGAAGCGCAGGCAGTTTCTTCGCGCCGGCCTGGGAGCCGGGGCATCGCTGATGGGCGCGGGTGCCCTCCGGTTGCCCTTGCACGGGGCGGAGTCCGGGCGCAAGCTGGTGGTCGTCCTCTTCGGCGGCGGCGCGCGCCGCAGCGAGACGACGGAGGACCCCGAGCACCGCTTCATCCCGCGCCTATGGAAGGAGATGGTGCCGCGCGGGACGCTCTTCAGCAACGTGCGCGTCGAGCGCAAGGTGGTACACCCGAACTGCGCGGGGTCCATCCTGACGGGCCACTGGGAGTGGGACGACCTCGACTGGTCGCGCCCGGTGGCCCACCCGACGATCTTCGAGGTGTACCGCAAGGAGCGGCGCGCTCCCGACACCGCCGCCTGGGCGTTCGTCTACGCCTCCATCCTGGCGAAGGCGGGGGAGAGCCGCGCCCCGGGCTACGGCGCCGCCTTCGCCGCCAACGTGGTGGAGCCGCCCACCATTCCGCGCGCCACCGCCGAGGAGATGGACCGGCGGATGCAGGCGGCCGCCGCGCGCGGCTCGCCGGAGGCGGAGTTGGCCGCCGCCGCCGAGTGCGCCCGCCTGGCGCGAGGTACCTCCACTATCGCCCGCGATGGGCTGCGCTCTCCCGAGGCCTGCGCCTTCCTGGAGCGGGAGTACGCCGCCTGGCGCGCCGGAGCCGGCACGACCAGTCACGATGCCTTCCTCACCGAGCGCGCCCTCGCCTGCATGCGCGAGTTCGCCCCCGAGGTGGTGGCGGTCGCCTTCGGCGAGATTGACTGCGCCCACTATGGATCCTGGTCGCGCTATACCGAAGCGATCCGCCGCACCGACGAGTTGACCTGGCGGCTGTGGCGCGCCACCGAGGCGCTGCCCGCCTACCGCGGCCGCACCCTCCTGCTCATCCTGCCCGACCACGGGCGCGAGCTGGAGCGCCCCGGCAGCCCCGGCTTCATCCACCACAGCGATTTCTACACCGACGAGGGCGCGGACGAAGGCTGCCGGCGCGTCTGGATGCTGGCGATCGGGCAGGGAGCCGAGGCCGGGCGCCGGGTGGCCGCGCCGGTGCCGATCACCGCGGCGGCGGCAACGGGTCTGGAGTTCCTGGGCCTGCGGGCATCTCCCGGTGCGGCTCCTTCCGTGCTCGTGCAGGCTGGGTCGGGGAATCACACCTGATACGACCCATCCGGTGGCTCACCGGCCCGGCACTGTTCCACCTCGCGTTGGGACCGGTGGGCGCGGCGCCACCGCAGCCCGCGCGGTGATCGAGGCGCTCCGCCGGGGCGTCATCCTCCTCCCCGCCGGCCCCGCCGGGAAGGTGCCGGAGCTGGTGCCCCCCTATACGATCACCGAGGATGCGCTGGGGTTCGGGCTGGGGGTGGTGGAGGGGGGCTGGACACCATTGGGTAGCCGGCACGCCCGGAGCTTTGCAGCACGGGGCGGAAGGCGGTATAATGGGACTGATCGGATGGGGGCGCGGCATTGCGCTATCAGTTTGATTGGGATCCGGCCAAAGAGCGGCGGAACATCCACCGCCACGGGGTTTCGTTCCGCCAGGCAACATCCGTGTTCCGCGATCCGAACCAGGTTTCGGCTTACGATGAGGGGCACAGCGATGTGGAGGAACGGTGGGTCACTCTGGGTCTTGATAGCTCAGGCACGCTCCGGGTAGTGGTCCACACATTCGTGGAACTGGAGGAGGACGCATGGCGGATTCGGATCATCTCTGCGCGCAAAGCAACCACGGTGGAGACAAGACAGTACCGGGAGAGGAATCCATGAAAGCCGAGTACGACTTCTCGAAAGGCGAGCGCGGCAAGTTTTACCGGGCGGACGCTGTCTTCTCCCTTCCGATCTACCTGGCCCCGGACGTGAGCGAGTTCCTCCGCGAGGTGGCAGCGCGGAAGCGGGTGGACGTGCAGGACCTGGTGAACGACTGGCTGCGGAAGGACATGGAGCTGGTCCGGAGCGCGGAGTCGTGAGCAAGGCGGAGGGCACCGGGAACCCGCCAGACGTAGAACAACGATAGCGTGGGAGAGTAGGACTTCCGCTCGCTGTGCCGAACTCAGATTCCCGGGCGCCCCTGTTCCCCATGTCGGTCAGGACGCCCCACGCGGGAGAGACCATCCATGAACGACCACGCCCATCGGCGAGCACAACGCCCATTGGGCCATCGTGATGGAGGACCGGGTGGCGGTGACGGCGGGAGGACGGCCATGAGCGACGGTCAGCACACGCAAGCGGAAGCGAATGCAGGGCCACCGCGTCAGTCCCCACGCGTCTTCATCGTCTACAGCCAGCACGACGCAGCCCATTCGGAGCGTGTCCTCGAATTCGCCCGGGCGCTGATCAACGATGGGGTGAACGCCGACCTGGACCAGTTCCACCAACACGAGTTGGTTGACTGGCCCCGCTGGTGCGAGGAGCGACTGCGTCCTGAGAACTCTGACTACGTTCTCATGGTCTGCTCGGCGGAGTACCGGCGCCGCATAGAGGAGCGGCTTCCCTCTGACAAAGGGCGCGGGGTCTACTGGGAAGGCTCCCTCATTGACGACTACCTCTACGACTCCAAGGCGAACGAGCGCTTCATCCCCGTGCTGTTCGACGACGAACCCGAAACGTCCACACCGCGCATCGTAAGCGGCTGGTCCCGCGTGCGCATTCGGGCTTTCGGCCTGGACCGCGGGGATGCCGGCTACCTGCATCTCCTCCACCTGCTCACAGGACAGCCTGTCGCGGCGCGTCCGCCCCTGGGACGTCTCCCGGTCCTCCCCACAAAGGTGCCTGCCGGGGCGCCGGGGACCCCGGCGCCCCCCGCTTCCCTCAACAACCTCCTCTATCCCTCCCTCGGCGACCTGTTCAAGGGCCGTGATGCCTTCCTCCAGGGGATCCGCGCCGGCTTCGCCCGCGAGCCGGGGCGCGCGCAGGCGATCGTCCCGCGCCAGGCGATCCACGGCCTGGGTGGCATCGGCAAGACGCGCGCCGCCATCGAGTACGCCTGGCGCTTCGCGGGCGACTACACCGCCCTCCTCTTCGCCCCCGCCGAAACCGCCGCCCGCTTCCGCCAGAGCCTCGCTGGCCTCTGCGACCTCCTGAAGATCGCCCCGGGCGTCACCGACGATAACGTCCGCTTCGACGCCGCCCTCCGCTGGCTGGCCGACCGGGCGCACGACGGCTGGCTCCTCCTCGTGGACAACGTGGACACCCCGGAGGCCGCCGCTGCCGTAGACCGCGCCCTGGCCCCGCTGAACGGGGGGCACGTCCTCATCACCGGGCGCCTGGACGACTGGCCCCCGCACGTGGACGCCCGCCGCCTCGACGTGCTCGACCCCGACGCCGCCACCCAGTTCCTCCTCGCCCGCACCGAGGGCCGGCGCGACGCCCGCACCGATGACCCCAAGCAGGCTCGCGCCCTCGCCGGCGAGCTGGACGGCCTCGCCCTCGCCCTGGAGCAGGCCGCCGCCTTCATCCGCCACCACGCTCTCTCCTTCGCCGAGTACCGCCGCCGCTGGCTGGCCGCCGACCGGCAGGTGCAGGAGTGGCACGACCCGCGCATCATGCTCTACCCTCGCTCCCTGGCCGCCTGCTGGCAGGCGACCATGGACCGTCTCCCGCCCGCCGCCCGCGCGCTCCTCCACCTCCTCTCCTGGTTGGCTCCCGACCCGCTGCCCCGATTCCTCTTCGATCCCGAGAGCGCCCCGGAGGGCCTGCACGCGCTCTTCGAGGACCGGGAGGCCTCGCGCCGCGTCCTGCGCGACCTCTCCGGCGACGCGGCGGCGGAGCCGGAGGCCGCCCTGGCCGCCCTGCGCGAGGTCTCTCTCATCCAGCCCGCCCGCGGCGCCGACTTCCCGAACGCCGGCCAGCTCCACCGCGTCCTCGCCGCCATCACCCGCGACCGCCAGAGTGACGCGGGCCAGGCCCGCTCCCTGCCCGCCGCCCTCGCCCTCCTGAACGCCGCCGCCGTCGGCGACCCCCAGGACGTCCGCCACTGGCCGGTCTGGGAGCCGCTGCGCCCGCACGTGCTCGCGGCAGTGGCGTTCGCGGACCAACGGGGCATTGCAGAGCCGACCGCGACGCTGATGAACGATCTGGGCCTTCTCCTTCACGCCAGGGCACAGTACGCGGAGGCGGAGCCGCTGATGCGCCGGGCGCTCGCCATTAACGAGGAGAGCTTCGGACCGGAACACCCGAACGTCGCCATCCGCCTGAACAACCTCGCCGCGTTGCTGCAGGCCACCAACCGCCTGGCGGAGGCGGAGCCGCTGATGCGCCGCGCCCTCGCCATTGAGGAGGGGAGCTTCGGACCCGAACACCCGAACGTCGCCATCCACCTGAACAACCTCGCCCAGTTGCTGCAGGCCACCAACCGCCTGGCGGAGGCGGAGCCGCTGATGCGCCGGGTGGTAAGCGTTGTCGAGAAGTCCCTGGGCCAGGACCATCCCAACGTCGCCACTGCTCTGAACAACCTCGCCGCGTTGCTGAAGGCCACCAACCGCCTGGCGGAGGCGGAGCCGCTGATGCGCCGGGTAGTGGTCATCCTTCTTGCTTTCACCCGCTCCACGGGATACGCGCATCCGCACCTGCGGACCGCCTTCGGTAACTACGCGGCCATCCTGCAGGCGATGTCCCTCAGCCGCCAGGAGATGGCCCGCCGCGTCGCGTCCGTGGGTTCGGAGGCGGGGTTCGATGCGGAGAGCTACCGGCGGCTGCGGGCGGCGGTGCTTGGGTAGGACGATGTCCCACCGCGAAGATGTGGATCTTCCTCGTCGGCCTCGCCCTCGGTCGTCGCATCTCCGGCGCCGCCGAGGACGAGAACGAGACCCAACCACCCAACCTCCCAACCTCCCCAAACGCGCGTTTGACAACACCCATCCCCTCTGCTATCATGATCCCGGGGAGAGGGGGGCGCGACGATGACGCTGCCGGAGAAACTGGCCACGCTGCCGGATCGCCCCGGCACCTACCTGATGAAGAACGCCGCCGGGCACGTCCTCTACGTCGGCAAGGCGGTCTCGCTCCGCAGCCGGGTGCGCTCCTACTTCCACGCCTCCGCCGATCACACCGCCAAGACGCGCCGCCTCGTCGCCGAGATCGCCGACATTGATTGGATCCTCACCGACACCGAGCTGGAGGCGCTCATCCTGGAGTGCAACCTGATCAAGCAGCACCGGCCCCGCTACAACGTGCGCCTCCGCGATGACAAGCACTACCCCTACATCTGCGTCACCACCGCCGAGCGCTTCCCTCGCCTGCTCCTCGTCCGCCAGGCGAAAAAGGACGGCCACCGCTATTTCGGCCCCTACACCAGCTCGCACGCCGTCCGCCAGAGCATCGCCCTGCTCACCCGCACCTTCCGCCTCCGCAACTGCTCTTTCGCCCTCACCGGGAACGAGCCGGAGAAGCTCTGCCTCTACTACCACATCAAGGAGTGCAGCGGCCCCTGCGCCGCCAGGATTGACGAGGAGGAGTATCGCCGCAGCGTCGCCGAAGTCTGCACCTTCCTGGAGGGGCGTCAGGAGAAGCTCGTTCGTGACCTGAAGGGGGAGATGGCCGCCGCCGCCGAGCGCCTCAACTTCGAGCGCGCCGCCCGCCTGCGCGACCAGATCTACGGCCTCGAGGTGATCCTCGAGCGCCAGAAGGTCCTCACCACCAACCTGGCCGACCAGGACGTGGTCGCCCTGGTGAGCGACGACGGCAACGCCTGCGCGCAGCTCTTCTTCATCCGCAACGGGAGGCTGATCGGCCAGGAGCACTTCTACCTGGAGGGCACCACCGACGAGGCGCTGAGCGCGTCCACGGCGCACTTCCTCGCTCAGTATTACCAGGACGCCGCCTACGTGCCCCCGGAGATCCTGGTCGAGCGCGACATCGCCGAGCACGACATCATCGAGTCCTTCCTGCGCCAGAAGCGGGGGAAGAAGGTACACGTCTGCGCGCCCGCGCGCGGCGAGAAGAAGAGGCTGGTGCAGATGGCCGCCACCAACGCCACCGAGGCGCTCAACCAGCTCCGCGCCAGACTCGATGCCGACAAGGAGCGCGCCCGGGGCGCACTCACCGCCCTGAAGGAGGCGCTCGGACTGGAGAAGCTCCCCCTGCGCATCGAGGCCTACGACATCTCCCACATCCAGGGCGCCGAGAGCGTCGCCTCCATGGTCGTCTTCCATGCCGGCGCCCCGCGCAAGTCCGACTACCGCCGTTTCAAGCTGCGCACCCTCGGTCCCGAGCCCGACGACTACGCCGCCATGAAGGAGGTCATCACCCGGCGCCTGGCGCGGGCGGCGCAGGGAGACGAGAAGTTCCACGACCTGCCCGACCTGGTGCTGATTGACGGCGGCAAGGGGCAGCTCAACGCCGCCCTGGAGGCGATGCGCGCGCTGCAGGTGGACCTCCCCGCCGTCGGCCTGGCGAAGCAGTACGAGGAGATCTACCGTCCCGGCGAGAGCGACCCCCTGGTGCTCCCCCGCAGCGCCGCGGCCCTCCACATCCTGCAGCGCATCCGCGACGAAGCCCACCGCTTCGCCCTGAGCTACCACCGCAAGCTGCGCTCGCAGCGGACCACGCGCTCGGCGCTAGACGCGGTGCCGGGCATCGGCCCGAAGCGCAAGCGCGAGCTGCTGAAGCACTTCGGCTCGGTGGAGCGCATCCGCCGCGCCCCCCTGGCGGACCTGGCCGCCTGCCCGGGGATGAACGGGAGGGTGGCGGAGGTGTTGTTCAACTACCTGGGGGGAGGGTAGCGGGCGGACTGGCCACGGGCGGCAGCCCGCTCCGCGGGGCCGGCCTCACCAGGTTGCCGACGCGAGCACGGCGACTTCGTTTCCCAGAAGCTGCGGGTCGCGGCACGGGTGAAAGCGCCAGGTGCCGAGCTGCCCGTGGTTATTCACGGCGGCGCACCACCGCCGCGCCCCGGCGTACTTGGCGCGGTCCTCGTCATCCTCAAACCCCTTCACCTCAACGATGAGCAGCCGGCCATCGGTGAGGCGCGCCACGAAGTCCGGCTCGAAGTGGCGGTCGTGACCGCCGAAGTCGTACGGGATGAGGAGTCCCATCTGCTCGTTGCGGGCGTAGCACTGAACCATCGGCGACTGCTCCAGGCGGAAGACCGCGGCCTGCTCCCAGCTTCCTGTGTCCGCCACCACCTGGTTGATGTGGCTCTTCTGTGTCTCCTGGCAGCGGCGCGTCGTCTTGAAGTCCACTTCCCTTGTGGTACCCGTCGGCTTGTAGCGGTTGAGGATCGGCAGGAGGGGCGGCTCGCCGGCATCCTCGTCCGGCACAATGGCGGCGAGGAGCCGCTCGACGACACGCTGGACGTAGCGTTCGAGGCCGAGCTCGCAGGGGTGCGCGTCGTGGAAGTCCACCTTCCGGCTTACGTACTCATCCACGATGCGGAGCACCTGGGGGAAGAGCCGGTGGCGCGACTGAAGCCGCAGGCGGGCGTTGCCGCGCGGGTCGGGCGCGCGCGCGGCGTCTCCTACCAGTGCCGAGACGATCTGGCGGGCGATCTCGAACTCGACCGTCTGCAGGTGGGTGGACGCATAGTACTCCTCGCGGTTCTGCTCGGCGAACTCGCCGGGACCCATTACCCCCGGCACGCCCTCCCGGTAGCCGATGGACGGCTTGACAAAGACCGCCGTTGGCTCGCGGTTCGGCTCGATCTCCAGACGGTCCTGCCCGTCAATGTCGGCGCGGATGACGTTCTTGCGGAGCGCGAACGCGTATCCTTCAACGACGGGGAAGCGGATCTCGTAGGCCTTCTCGCGCCCCTCCAGCGCCACCACGTGGTTCTTCGGCCGGTCCTCGGGCGCCGTCTTGCCGGTGGCCCGCCCTTTGAACGGGATCACCGAGAACGGGATGCCGTAGACGTCCACATACTCCTCTTCGAGCATTCCGGTCGCCGGGTTCACCGCGTAGTCCATGCGCCGGAGGCCGCGGCCGACGACCTGCTCGCAGAGGAGTTGGCTGAGGAACGGCCGCAGGCCGAGGATGTGCGTGACGTTGTTGGCGTCCCAGCCCTCCGTCAGCATCGCTACCGATACCACGCAGCGCACATGCTCGCCCGGCTCCCCCGGCTTCCCGACAGTGGCGATGATCCGGCGCAACTCCTGCGCGGCCGCCTGCCGCGTGGCGTCCGGGTCCTCGCTTTCCGCCTGCGCCAGGAGCTTCGTGTCAATACGCACCGTGCGCCGCACCCCCGGCGCATTCGAGAAGAGCTCGGGGAAGACCCTGCCCTCGCCGTAGACGGTGCGCGTCTTGCGGCCGCGGGTCCGCGCGGGAACTGCGGGGGTCGCCCCCACGGGGCCCTCCTCCTCTTCGCCGTTGTCCGGCTCGGCACCCACGACCTCCTCCTGCCGCTCGCCGGAGATGTTCTCGAAGAAGAGCTGGGCGATGTCAGTGTTGTCGCAGACGAGGATGAGCACCGGCGGGGCCTTGTCCTGCCTATCGGACGCCTGCTGGATGTACTCGAAGCGTTCCTTCCACTGGCCCGCCAGCGTCCGCAGGGCACCCTCCGCCTCGCGCCACAGCGCCTCGGGCTTCGGCTTGCGCGACGCCCCCGGGAGCAGATCACCGGTCGGCAATCCCTCCATGATGTTCTTGTAGAGCCGGAAATAGCGGGCCTCCGGCCGCCCGGTGGTGTCGTTCACCGGCAGGCGCGGGATCTTCACGATGCCGGACTCGATGGCGTCCACCAGGCCGAAGTCGCTCACCAGCCACGGGAAAGGCGACCCCTCAACGTAGCCGCTGCCCGCGAGGTAGAAGGGCGTCGCCGATAGATCGACGCAGTAGCGGATGCCACACGCCAGGTTGGTCCGGTCCAGCCCGGAGATCCAGACGGTGGCTTCCTCGCGCTCCGCCTGCGCCATCCGCCCCTCCTCGCCCGCCAGCCGCTCCGCCAGCGGCGCCGGCCGGTAGGCGTGGTGCGCTTCGTCGTTCAGCACCATCAGCGGCCCGGCGTCGTACAGCTCCCCCAACACGCGCCGGGCGAACGCTTCCGGGCTCTCCTCCCCCTTCTGCACCACGGTCCAGCTCTTGCCCCCCTCCGCGTGCTCGGACTCCGGCGCGAAGAGGTGCCAGTTGGTGACCAGCACCTTGCCCATTTGCAGCAGCGGGCGCAGGCGCGCCGGCACGATGTCGAACACGCTGTAGTAGTTGTCCGCGCTGTCCGGGCGCAGTACCTGGAGCCGCTCCTTCACCGTCAGGTTGGGGCAGCAGACGAGCACCCCGCGCGGGAAACGCTCGTCGCTCGGCACGCGGCCGCGGTTGCAGAATGCCCAGGCGATCAGCATCGCCATGACGACCGTTTTGCCGCTCCCCGTCGCCATCTTGCACCCGTAGCGCGTCAGGGGGTACAGACCCGCCTCGTTCGGCAGGTCCACCAGCCTGTCGAAGTCCGCGTCGGCGAACTGGGGCGTGAACCGGGGCCTCCCCCGCCGGCCGTCGGGGCGCTCGCCCCGGATCTCGGTGAGGTAGAGGACCGTCTCCACCGCCTCGAGCTGGCAGAAGAAGAGGCGCCGCGGACGGTCCTCCCGCGCCCAGTAGCGCAGCAGCTCCTTGGTGACGCCGCTCGCTCCCTCGTAGCCGGACTCCCGCCACCGGCGCACGTCGTGGCGCAGGCGATTCACCAGGTCCAGCTCGTCTTGGCGCTCCCACAGCTCCAGCCTTCCCTGGCCCTGCGCCTGCTCCTTCGTCTGGTACCAGTAGCGCGCCGGCCGGCGCCCCGGCTGGGCGACCGCCTGCCCGGTGTCGGGGTCGTACTCCCAGTGCCGATCCGGCTCCACGAAGGGGCTGCACAGGATCGGCTTCTCGACGGGCTGGATCGGGATCTCTTGCTGGCCGGGGTCGGCGATGGGGCGCATCAGAAGACCTCCTTGCCCTCGCAGAGGTTGATGAGTGACGGCAGCACGAGTATCTGGGAGCGACGGCCGGCTGCCTCGCGCCCCACCTTCAGGATCTTCGCGTTGACCAGCTTGGTCAGCAAGGCGTGCTTTGTTCCCTTTCCGGGCAGATTCGGCCGGTTGTCCAGACTGCTGCTCTGAAGGACGGGCTGGGCGAAGAAGTAGTCGAGGAGGGGAACCGCGTACTGGGAGTGAGTGGCCTCGATGACCTCTTCCTTGAGGCGATCATAGAGCTCAATGATCTGGCGTGCCTTCTGGGAGTTGACACGCGCCTGTTCTGTGAGGGCCGTAAGGAAGAAGGCCACCCACCGGTTCCACGCGCCGGCCTCGGTGGTCAAGCCCCGAAGGTGATCTACGTAAACGTCGCGGTGCTCCTCGAAGTAGGCGGACATGTAGAACGTGGGGTGAGACAGCAACCCTTTCTCGTGCAGGAAGAGAGGGATGATCATGCGCCCGAGACGCCCGTTCCCGTCCATAAAGGGGTGGATGATCTCGAACTGGGCGTGAAGCACCGCCAACTGGACGATGGGGTCTTCCTCATCATGGTGATAGTACTTCTCCCAGTTGTCGAGGTGTTTCATCAAATGGAGCGGGTCGGGAGGCACGAAGTCGGCTTTCTCGATAGGCGATCCGGGGCGCCCGATCCAGTTCTGCATGCTTCGGAAACGACCGCGCGCCTTGTCCTGGCCTCGCACCCCGGCGAGCAGGATCCCGTGAAGCTGCTTGAGCAGGTTCAGGCAGAACGGTCGCCTCTCTAGTTCGTGTTCGGCAGCTACCATCGCGGTGCGATAGTTCATGATCTCCTGGATGTCCAGGCGCCGTGACTCTTCAGCCGGGGCCTGGCCCGCTTCATACTGGAGCACTTCGCCAAGGGTCGCCAGGGTGCCCTCAATGCGAGAGGAAAGGACAGCTTCCTGCGTGGTCAATGGCGAGAGTAGCACCCCTGGATTGGGAATGCCATACAGCACGCCGTTGTAAGTGGATAGGGCGCGGTTGGCCTGGCCCATCAGTCGGATCAGCGGCTTCCAGTCCAGATCGGTAAGCGGCAGTGTGTCGGGTACAGCAGGTCTCATCTTGGCTGCGTCCGATCCTCCTGGTGCAAGTCCGGGTTGCTGTCTTGCGTCCAGTCTGATAGACGCAAGTAGCATTGGGTAGCGTGAAGTGGCATTGGCATGATCGCATGCCTGGTCATAGTGCGGCATGTGGCGTACACGTGCCCTGCTCGGGTCTTGTCTTGACTCAAGCCAGGCTGCCGGCTTGAGTCAAGTCCAATAGACACAAGCTGATTAGAGTACATCAGATCGCCGTTCGTTGGTGTGCAATCCTATTCATAAGCGTTCCCAAGGCTCAGCACGCGCATCACCTCGTTGCCGCGCGGGTCGATCACCTTCACGGCGGCGCGCCCGTGCTTCCCCGCCGGGAATGGGAGGGAGACGGTGCCCGCGAACGCCGCGAACCGCTCCGGGTCCACCACGTTGGCGAGCGCCCTGGAGAGGCGGGCCCACGCCTGCTCGTCGGGGAAGAACGCCTGGGTGGTGCAGAACGTGCTCCCGTCGTAGTCGGCATCCAGGAACCACGCCGCCACCTTCCCCGCGCCCGTGGCGTGGACCGTGTTCGCACGGGGGTCGTAGATGTCCACGCCCTCCATCGTGACGACGTACTCGCCCCGCTCGTTGCGCTCCAGGCCGACGCGCGGCAGCCCGAACACGGTGAAGAGCTGGCTGCTCGGGGTGTTCTTCAGCAGATCGCCCATGTTCACGTCGGGCCGGATGTGCGCCAGGTGGCAGCGCACGCTCGGGTTGGGGTCGTCTTCGATGGTGGCCTGCGCGGCCCCGTCGAAGGAGAAGCCGGCGAGGACCAGGTCGTCATACCCCTTGCGGTGAGCGGCGCGCAGGCAGTCCTCGACCATCTTCGCGGTGATCGGCCCGTACTGCGGCCCGAAGGCGACGGCCACCCGGCGCTCGCCCTCGCCGTTGGCCCACGTGCCCTCGGCGTGCAGGATGCTCCCCGGCAGCGGGTCGAGGCGGGCGAAGGGCATCTTCTTGTTGTTCGGGAAGAGGACGCCATCGGCGCGCAGGAGGCGGATCATCTTCTCCAGGTAGGCTTCGGCGTTGGTGGAGGCGCCCTCACCCCCCGGCGCGGGGCGGAGCCCGCGCCCT
>JACQGM010000405.1 GCA_016199585.1 Armatimonadota bacterium | reverse complement strand
GCCGACGCGGCGCCAGTAGCCGCTGCTGCCGTTCATGTAGGTGGTGTTGTGGTAGTCGGCGTGCCATTCATAGGCGAGCTGGATGCCGCCCCAGGCCACGCGGTCCTCAATCGGCCCGGTGTTCCTTGTTCCCCCTTCCAGCAGCCAGATCGTGCCGGAGGGATCCTCCACCATCGCGTCTGTCACCGGCAGGGTGAAGCAGTCGGTGCAGAAGCCCTGCTTGGTGTTGTACGCGGGGTTCAGCCTCCAGTAGCCCTTGCACATCTTGGAGTACAGGTAGCTTATCGGCTTGCGGAGATCGGGGGTCTGCGTGCGGTCCACCGTCGTGGTCCCCGACCACGATGGACACTTGAGGGCATCCCAGCTCTTGACGTACGGCTGGGTCAGGGCGGTCCAGGTGACGTAGCAGCGCAGATTGCCGCCCGGGTAGCCCTTGCAGGGCGGGCGGATCTGCTCGATCATCACCGCGTCGAAGTCCTGCATGTACATGCTCCACGCGGTGCCGAGCTGCTTCATGTTGCTCATGCAGCTCGCGGCGCGGGCTCTCTCCCTGGCGCGAGAGAAGACCGGGAACAGGATCGCCGCCAGGATAGCGATGATCGCTATGACGACGAGCAACTCGATCAGGGTGAAGCCCGAACGAGCCTGCGGGCGGCGGATGCGTGTCACTTTCCTCATTCTATCATCTCTCCTTCCGCTGAGCCAGAACGGGCGCCTGCCGGGCGAGGGTGAGGTCGGGTGCGGCGTCGTCCGCGCTCATCTCTCATTCTAGCAGGCCAACATTAGAATCCGATTAGAATCGGATTAGAAACATATAATCGTGTGGTAACTTACGACAATAGTCCTTAGCACGGGCTTAGCAGAACCCGAGGCGGACGGATGGCGGGGGGGCGGAGCTCCGGTGGCGACCGGTCATCCGGGCGGCCGCAAGGGCCCGACCGTGGCAGAACGTCGCGCCACCGATCGGGGCGCGAATCGCTGCATTGACCGAACGCTCCCGGCGTGGTATGATCGGTGCGGGAACATGGGGGTGGCATGGCGAGGGAGGGGAGCGCCCGGCGACCCGTGGGGAGCCCGGGTGTCACACTCCACCCGGACCAGGGGGGCCAGTGGAGGGCACGGGCCTTCATGGGGACCCCATCCGCCGTCGCGGACGCGCGTGTCACCCCGAGGTCCTGGAGCAGGTTGTAGAGAGCATCGAGAGAGCACGCACGGGCCCGCGAGATGCCCGCGTGGACTTGTGAATCAGTGATGAGCAGTGGGTCCTGCCGGCGCGCCCGCGCCGGCCTTCATGACGTAGAGGAGAAACAACGTCGGCGGCAGGCAGCGCCCCTTCGCTCGCGCCGCCGGCGCACCATTGGCGGCGCGCCCGCGATCAGTCACCACTGATAGGAGCTTGGAGCCGAGAGCTTCGAGTCCGGATCCCACCGAATGTGGCCGAGAGAGCGCCCGAGAAGGACCAACCCGGAACTCCGAACTCTGAACTCCGAACTCGAAACCCTGAACTCCGATCCGCCAAAGGTGAAGAAACTCCATGAGAATATCGGTCTACGACACCACCCTCCGCGACGGCTCGCAGGCGGAGGGGATCACCCTGACGCTTGCGGATAAGGTGAAACTCGCCGTCGCCCTGGATCACTTCGGGGTGGACTACATCGAGGGCGGCTGGCCTGCCTCCAACCCGAAGGACATCGCCTTCTTCGAGCGAGCGCGCGAGCTGAACCTGCAGCACGCCCGGATCGCCGCCTTCGGCAGCACCCGGCGCGCCCGCGTCCGCCCCGAGGAGGACGCCAACCTCATCCGGCTGGTCGAAACCCGCGCTTCCGTGATCGCCATCTTCGGCAAGTCGTGGGACCTGCACGTCCTCGAGGCGCTGCGCGTCACCCACGAGCAGAACCTGGAGATGATCGCCGACTCGGTGCGCCACCTCAAGCGCCAGGCGCACGTGCAGGAGGTGATCTACGACGCCGAGCACTTCTTCGACGGCTACCGCAGCGATGCCGCCTACGCGCTGGCGACGCTGAAGGCCGCCGAGGAAGCCGGCGCCGATTGCGTCGTCCTGTGCGACACGAACGGCGGCGCCCTCCCGCACCAGGTAGCCGAGGCGGTGCAGGCGGCGCGCGACCACGTGCGCGTCCCGCTCGGCATCCACGCCCACAACGACTCCGAGATGGCCGTCGCCAACACCATCGCCGCGGTGGGGCAGGGCGCCGTACACGTGCAGGGCACGATCAACGGCTACGGGGAGCGCTGCGGGAACGCCAACCTCTGCTCCATCCTCCCGATCCTGGAGCTGAAGCTCGGCATCGAGACCGTCGGCCGCGAGCGGCTGCGCCGCCTCACCGAGCTCTCGGCCTATGTGGACGAGGTGACGAACCAGGCGCACAACGCCCGCCTCCCGTTCGTGGGGCGCAGCGCCTTCGCGCACAAGGGGGGCGTACACGCCGACGCGATGCTGAAGCACAACGGCACCTACGAGCACGTGCCCCCTGAGGCGGTCGGCAACGAGCGCCGCATCCTCATCTCCGAGCTGGCGGGCGGGAGCAGCGTGCGCCAGAAGGCGGCCGACTTCGGGATTGACCTGACCAAGGACTCGCCCGTCACTCGCCAGGTGCTCCAGCAGATCGTGCAGCTCGAGAACGAGGGCTACTCCTTCGAGGGCGCCGAAGGCTCCTTCGAGCTGCTGGTGCGCAAGGCGCTCGGCCAGTACGAGAAGGCGTTCGACCTGGTCGGCTTCCGCGTGATCGTCGAGAAGCGCGCCGGCGACGTGGAGCCGATCACCGAGGCGACCCTGAAGCTGCGCGTGGGCGGCAGGCTGGCCCACACCGTCGCCGAGGGCGACGGCCCGGTACACGCCCTGGATAGCGCCATGCGCCAGGCGCTGATCCGCTTCTTCCCCCACCTGCGCGACATCAAGCTGACCGACTTCAAGGTGCGCGTGGTGAACGTGAAGGAGGGCACCGCCGCCAAGGTGCGCGTGGCCGTGGAGACCTCGGACGCGCAGGAGACGTGGAACACCATCGGCGTCTCCCCCAACATCATCGAGGCCTCCTGGCAGGCGCTCTGCGACGCCGTGGACTACGCGATGATGAAGGAGCGGCGCGCGCGCGTGTAGTATGATGGTGACATGGCTCGGCCTCGTCCGCGGCGGTGTGAACGGTAGTGTCGGAATCCGAGGGGGAGTCTGCTCGCCGGGGGTCCGGGCATTGGAAATACCCGTCTCGCGGGCCTGGCGGCCGACCGTCCTCCCGGACGGGATGGGTCCGCCCGTGTCCGGGAGGACGCTCAGCGGCGCCGCGCCGCTCTCCAGACGGGTATGTTCACATGCCCGGCGGCCCGGCAGATCCGAACCTCCCCCGCGATTCCTGACACCACCGCGCGAACACGAGGACTCGAAGGCACGACGCGGGGTCGAGCGTTCGAGAGCAGACGGCACGGCCATCTGCCGGGAGAAGGCCATGAGGATCCTGCATCTCGTCGGCCGGGCGCTCCCGCTGCTGGGGGCGCTCACTCTCACTCGCGGCAGCCCCGTACTGGCGGATGCCACGCCGCTGGAGGCCGTGGGCCGCACCTTGCAGCCGCGCGCCACCACCGAGGTGCGCCTGGTGCGCGAGGTGGTGGAAGCCGACATCGGCGCGCGGCTGCACGTGGTGTCCGCCGATTTCTGGCTGCGCAACGAAGGCCCGGCCACTTCGCTGGACGTCGGCTTCCCCCTGGACCCCGACCAGCCGCCACAGCACCTGCGCGCCTACCTGGTAGATGAGACCGGGTCGCCTGGGGGTGAGTTCGCGGTGACGATCCGGCCGGCGTGGTTCACCTGGCGGGTGCGCTTCGCCGCCGGCGAGGATGTTCACCTGCGCGTCACCTACGACCAGGTGCGTCCGGACAAGCCCTGGTGCTCCCATCTCTTCCGCTACATCCTGCGCACCGGTGCCGCCTGGAAGGGACCGATCGGCCACGCCACCATCCGCGTGCGCCTCCCCGGCCACCACCACTGCCGGCCGATCTGGGCCGTGCCGGCCGGGTATCGGTTCGATGGCAGCATCGTCTCCTGGGAGCTCTCCGACTTCGAGCCGGACTTCGACGTGGCGCTGCGCTGGGAAGGCCCGAACCCAGCCTGGGCCTACCCTATCCTCTACACGACCCAGCGCGCGCTGCCCGACTCCCTGGGAGATCCCTTCCCCAAGGAGCTGCGCGCCCTGGCCACGCCGGTGCCCGAGGCGCTGGTCGTGGAACGCCGGGGCGACCGGGCCGTCCTGCGCCAGGGGAAGACCACCCTCGAGGTGCGCGCCAACGAGCGGCGGGCGGTGCTGAACAGGAAGGTTCTGGAGATGCCCGCGCCCGCGCGCTTCGACTGCGACGGGGTGGACCTCCCCGTGGGGATCCTCCACGACCTGGGCTGGGTCCAGGCGCGCTATCTCCCGGGCATCGAGGTTCTGGTGGTCTCGTCACGCGGCATCAACCTGGACGCGGCGGCCGACGGCGGCCTCACCCGCTTCCACCGCACGCCGCGCCTGGAGACGCCGGCCGAGTACCGGACCCGCATCGCCGAACTGGAGCGGAGCGGCGCCGAGACCCCCGAGGGCCGCTTCGAGTTGGCCGAGCTCCGCTACTACAGCGGCGACGTGGATGGCGCCCGGGAGTCGTACGCGCGGTGTGCCGACGAGGCGGATGGCGGCGAGCCGGCTGCGCGGGCGCGCTTCTGGGAGGCGCAGTGCCTGGCCCACCGCGATGGGTACGCGGCCGCGGTCGCCGCCCTGGAGAATGCCTTCGCCGCGCCCGACCCGGACCTCGCCGATGCCGCGCGCCTCCAGGCCGCCGCATGGCTCATCGAGTACCCGGACCGCTACGCCCTCCCCGACGGGCAGGACCGCTTCGCCCGGGCGCGGGAGTTAGCCGGGGCAGTGTGGAAGAAGGACTCGCCCGCCGACACGGTGGTGCAGGCCGGGCTGCTCCTCTTCCGCTGTGAGGAGGCGGCCGGCTCGGCGGAGCGGGCGGAGGAGGCGTTCCGGGCGTGCGTGCGGCGTTTTCCCAACCACGATGGCCCAGCGCACCTTCTCAAAGACCGCCAACGTGTGCTCTACTCTGCGAGTGAAACGCGGCGGCGGGAAGCGCTCCGTCTCCTGGTGAAGTGCCTGCCGGGCCGGCCGGAGACGCGCGCCGCACTCCTGGACCACCTACGCAGGGGGAACCTCATCAGGAACGATGGCCGCTATCCCCGGGCCTGGGAGAGGGACGCTGCACTCCCGCGTGTCTGGGTGCGAATCGTGCTGGCGGCCACGCGGGGCAGCGACGCGGACTCCCGCTGGTTCCGCGAGTGGGGGGCGCTCTGGCTGGCGGGAAAGCTCACGCCGGAAGACGATCTCACCGAGTACGTCCGGAGCGCCCGGGCCTGGCGCAGCCAGTTGGCGGACCCGGACGCCTTCTGGCGGGCGGAGTCGCGCCAGGATCGCCTCTTCGCCGACATCCTCGCGCGGGGGGATCTGCCCGCCGCCCGGCGGCTCGTGGCGCTGGCGGGGCCGGGCGCGTGGTCCTGGCGGGAGCAACTGGCCGCCGCGGAAGGGCGCCCGGATGAGTCGCTGGCGCTGCTCCAGCAGATGCTCCACTCCTACCAGCCGATAGACGCTGATGACTGGCAGTCGATCCAGGAGCGGCACGCGCGGGTTGTGGAGGTACTGGCACAGGCGGGGCGCGTGTCGGAGGCCCTGCAGTGGTTCGGCGAGCTGCATGCCCACGCGCGGGCGACGGAGCGGCGCCACGAGGCCTACTCATTTCCCTCGGCGATCTACCGGGCAGGCGGTCGGGCGCTCCTGGCGGAGGACCCGGGCAGCCCCAGGGGGCAGGTGATGGCGGTGCTGGCCGGGCTGCCGTCCTACTATGGGGGGCCGGGGGCGGACCTGGATGGGATGGCGGCTCGCCTGGAGCGCCTCGCCGCCCGCTACCCGGACGAACCCCTCGCGTGGGCGGGCCTGGCGCGGACCTACGGGGGGTTGCGCTATCGCGACCATTTCGAGTACCGCGCGATCCGGGGCCGCCTGGACAACGGGTCATTGGCCGCGGAGGCGATGCAGGCGGCCGAACGGGAAGTGGTGACTCGCAACGAGCGCTGGTTGCGGCGGATGGACCAGTGCGTACACCGGGCCCTGGCCCTGGAGCCGGGGTGCCCCGAGGTGGCCGCACTCATTCGGCATCCCGGCATGGTGGAGCCTGGCGAGGGACGAATGGTCATCGGATGGCTGGAGGAGTGTCTGCGGGGGTGTCCGGAGGACGCCCGGTTTCGGTACCACCTTGCTCTCTACTACGAAAGGGAGGGCGGCGACCCCGCCCGGGCGCGCGCCCACCGCGAGGTGCTGCTGAAGACGCTGCGCGCCGCCCTCGACAGCGGGGTATCCGTCCTGTGCCCCGAAGAGGACGACCTCTGGCTGCTGGCTGAGCAGTACAAGGCGCTTGGCCGGGAGCCGGACCTGGAGATCGTGCGGGAGCGGATGCGGCGGGTTCCCCCAAAGGAGCCGGAGACGCCGGCGGAGATCGCCCGGGCTATCGCTTGGCGGGAGCTGTCGGTCTTCTACCCGGACCCGAGTTGGACGGCCAATGGCATGGGGCGCCCTGGCGACTTCTTCCTGCAGCTCGGCCAGCTCTATGAGCGGGCGGGGCGCCGCCGTGATGCTGCACGCGCCTACCGCCTCGGCCTGGTGTGCGGCAAGGGCAAGCGTGAGGAGTTGGAGGCGGCGCTGCGCGCCCTGGAGGCGGGGGATGCGCACGATGGACCGAATGGAACGCCCGGGAGGAGCCTGTGAGTCTTGCCAGTCTGGTAGCCGAATACGTCCCCGCCGTGGACGCGGAGATGCGCGCCGTCCTCGATGGCCGGCCGGAGCGGATGGACCTCTTCCGCTACCTGGAGTACCACCTCGGGTGGGTGGATAAGGGCTTCCGGCCGCTGGACTCTGAGGCGATGCGGCGCTACGGCGGGAAGCGCCTGCGCCCGATCCTCTGTCTCCTCGCCTGCCGCAGCCGGCGTGAGGACTGGGCGCGCGCCCTGCCCGCCGCCGCCGCCGTCGAGCTGATCCAGAACTTCACTCTCATCCACGACGATGTGGAGGACAACGACCCCGAGCGCCGCCACCGGCCGACGCTCTGGAAGGTGTGGGGCGTTCCCCAGGCGATCAACGCCGGCTCGTGCATGCAGGCGCTTGTGAACACCGCCGCCCTCCGCCTCGTGGATCGCCGCGTGGACCCGGCGCGCGTTCTCGAGAGCGTCCGCATCCTCACCGACACCATCGTGGAGCTGACCGAGGGCCAGCACCTCGACATCTCCTACGAGGGCCGCTTCGACGTGACGGTGGCGGACTACTTCGCGATGACAACGCGCAAGACCGGCGCTCTCTGCGAGGCGGCCACCTGGCTGGGCGCCCTCCTGGCCACCGATGACGCCGATACCATCGCAGCCTGGCGCCAGGTCGGGCGCGCGTTCGGCCTCGCCTTCCAGGCCCGCGACGACATCCTGGGCATCTGGGCTCCCTCCGGCGAAACCGGCAAGGTCGAGGCCGGCGACGTGCTGAAGCGGAAGAAGAGCCTCCCGATTGTCTACGCCCTGAGCCACGGCCCGGAGACCGCGCGCCGGGCGATCATTGAGGTCTTCTCCGCCTCGGAGATCGGCCCGACCGATGTCGAGCGCGTGGTCGCGGCGCTGGATGGCTGCGGCGCGCAAGCCTACTGCCGCGGGGTGGTGGAAGAGCACGCCGGTCGTGCCCTGGCCGCCCTGGAGCGTCTGCCCGCCGGCCCCGCGGTGGCCGAGGCGCGGGGGTTGGTGGAGTTGGTGGCAACGGGGTGAGCGAGTGGGCTGCCGTTTCGGCGGGGCGGCGGTGCGGGTACGCTTCTGGATGCAGGAGCGGCGTGTGTTGAGAGCGAACCACCACGGCAGCAGGGGGTAGCGGGCATCATGGCACGGCGGAGGATCCAATGATTGATTGGCACCGTCTGTTCGGCTTGGCTCTTATGGATTTCTTCACCGGTTCGCCGTTCGTGGTGGAACTGGAGAAGGACCTGTCGCTGAAGAAGCAGCTCCTCGATGTGGTCGTCCTGCGCAGGCTGCCCGGCGAGTTCTCGGGGACGTTGCCCGATGGGTTCGAAAGCCTGTGTGAACATAATCTCCTGAGCTACAAGTCGCTCTGGGAGCCGCTCGACGACTGGGCCGTTGATGAGTTGCTCGGGCACTACGTAAACTACCGGAAGCAGGCCGGTTCGGAGGGAAGCGGCCTCCTGCCGCACGAGCGGTTCGGGCTCTACGCGGTCAGCACCCGATTCCCGCAGAAGCTGAGTGAGCAGGTGGTTCTGGATGGGCAACAGCCGGGGGTGTACTCGGTGAGGTGGGGTACCCACCGGGTCGCCGTGCTGGTATTGAGCGAGATGCCCCCGGAGGAACGGAACGCTGTCTGGCTGATGTTCAGTGCGGTGCGCGACAAGGTGGTGGCGGGGGCCGCCTGGTATTGCAGCCGTACCGGGGACATGAGCACACTGATGAACGGGTTGTTCGAGCGCTACCAACTGGAGGGAGTCATGCCTTACACCTGGGAGGATTTCCGCCGAGACTACGCAAGGGAGCACCTGGATCGGTTGACTCCCGAGGAGCGGCTGCGTGGGCTGCCCCCCGAGGAGCGGCTGCGTGGGCTGCCCCCCGAGGAGCGGCTGCGGGGGCTATCGACTGAGGAGCGGCTGCAGGGACTGTCTCAGGACGAGATCGAGATCTATCTCGCGAAGCTGAAGGGGCAGCGAAGGCAACGGAAGCGATGAGCGCGGGGCCTGCCGACCGGGGGGGGAGCGCGGACGAGGAGCCGCCCGGCCTCCCCCACGCCCCCGCACCCCCACTCCGCCAGGTCGGTCTCCTC
>JACQGM010000404.1 GCA_016199585.1 Armatimonadota bacterium | reverse complement strand
GTAGGGCGCGGGTTCCGCCCCGCGCCGGAAGACGCTCAGATATCGTAGTAGAGCACGAACTCGTGCGGGTGCGGGCGCAGGGCCACCGCTTCCAACTCGTGCTTGCGCTTGAACTCGATCCACGCCTCGATCGTGTCCTCGGTGAAGACGTCGCCCTTCAGGAGGTAATCGTGGTCCTTCTCCAGGGCGTCGAGCACCTCCCCGAGGCTGCCCGGGGTGTTCTGCACGCTGCGCTTCTCCTCGGGCGGCAGGTCATACAGGTCCTTGTCAATCGGCGCTGGCGGCATGGTGCGGTTCTGGATCCCGTCCAGGCCCGCCATCAGCAGGGCGGCGAAGCAGAGATAGGGGTTGCTGGAGGGGTCCGGCGGCCGAAACTCGATGCGCTTGGCCTTCGGGCTCTTGCTGTAGACCGGGATGCGGACGCAGGCCGAGCGGTTGCGCTGGCTATAGATCAGGTTGATCGGTGCCTCGTAGCCGGGCACCAGCCGCCGGTACGAGTTGGTGGTAGGCGCCGCGAACGCCAGGATGCTGGGAGCGTGCTTCAGCAGTCCGCCGATGTAGTAGATGGCCGCCTCGCTCAGGCCGGCATAGCCGCGCTCGTCCCAGAAGAGGTTCCGGTCGCCCTTCCACAGCGACTGGTGGACGTGCATCCCCGAGCCGTTGTCCATGAAGATCGGCTTGGGCATGAAGGTCACGGTGCGGTTGTGGCGGCGGGCAACATTCCTGATAATGTACTTGTACTTCATCACCCGGTCGGCCATGGCGAGCAGGCGGTCGAAACGCATGTCAATCTCGGTCTGGCCGGCGGTGGCGACCTCGTGGTGGTGAACCTCGATCGGGACGCCGGCCTTCTCCAGCTCCAGCATCATCTCCGTGCGCAGGTCCTGGAACTGGTCGGTGGGGGGGACGGGGAAGTAACCTTCCTTGTAGCGGACCTTGTAGCCGAGGTTGGGGTTCTCGGCGCGGCCGGTGTTCCAGGCGGCCTCGCAGGAATCAAGGGAGTAGAAGGCCGAGTGGGTGTTGGTGTCGTAGCGGACATCGTCCAGGATGTAGAACTCGGCCTCGGGCCCGAAGTAGGCGGTATCCGCGATGCCGGTGCTCACCAGGTAGTCCTCGGCGCGGCGGGCGATGTAGCGCGGGTCGCGGGTGTATGGCTCGCGGGTGAGCGGGTCGTGGACGTTGCAGAGGATGTCCAGCGTCGGCTCCCGGGTGAAGGGATCCAGAAAGGCGGTATCCGGGTCGGGGAGCAGGATCATATCCGACTCGTGGATCTCCTTGAAGCCGCGGATGGACGAGCCGTCGAAGCCGAGGCCCTCCTCGAACAACTCTTCGGTGAGGTCGCGCGCCGGGATGGAGAAGTGCTGCCAGATGCCCGGCAGGTCAATGAAGCGGAAGTCAACCACCTTCACGCCGTTCTTCTCAATCAGCTCGACGACCTCGCGTGGCGTACTCAATGTCGTGCCCTCCTCAAGGCCCTCATGGCCTACTCTATCAGCTTACCAGGGCATTGTTACCGGCGTGTGAACGCGGGGTAAAAAGTGCGTTACGCCGCGGATGCCGTCGGGCCGGCCGCGGGTTTCCTATCGCCTGGCGGCCGGGGCGATGCCGACACGCACGGGCGTGGCCTTCAGAACGCGCACCAGCTCCTTCGGATCCAGGCGCACCTGGAAGCCCCGATGCCCGCCGTTGATGAAGATCAGCGGCAGCTCCAGGATCGTTTCCTCCACGTAGACCGGCAGGGGGTGGCGGGTGCCGAAGGGCGATGTGCCCCCGACAGGGTAGCCGCTGCGCTCCCGGGCCGCCTCCGGCGTGCAGGGGGCCACCGTCTTCACCCCGACGGCGCGCGCCAGCTCCCGCGTGGAGACCTGGAGGTCGCCGTGCATCAGGACGATCAGCGGGTTGTGCCGGTCGTCCTCCATCACCAGCGTCTTGACGATCTCGTGCTCCTCCACGCCGAGCTGGCGGGCGGCGTTCGCCGTGCCGCCCTTCTCCACGTAGGGATAGAGGTGCTCCGTGAACGCCACGCCCTCCTGGCGCAGCATCCGCACCGCCGGGGTGACCGGCGCCTTCTCCTTGGACATGCGGCGCTCCTCTCCGATGACTGGCTCAGCTCCCGTACCAGATGATCAGCCGCGTCAGGTTCTCGTGGTCGCACAGGAAGCGAACGCGGGCGCGCTCCGTTCGTAGGCCGAGCGGCACCGCCACGCCCCGGGGACGGTCCACCACGCGCACCGCCTGCTGCACCGTTTCGGCGCTGATGGCATCCGTTCCCTCCCCGATGGCGAAGAGACGGGCGTACCAGAGGATGAGCGGGTAGGTGAGGAGGAGCGCGCCGAGGCCCTCCAGGTAGCCCCATCCATAGAAGGCACGCCCGAAGAAGCCGAGCGACCCGAGCTTCACCCGGTAGTAACGGGTGAGCACCTCGGCCGCCTCGGGGGACGGCACCCCGAAGGATCGCTCCACTGCCCGGAATGGCACCTGCGGCAGGCCGGGACGCACGCGCGGCATCCTGCCGGATCCCGCCAGCAGGCGCAGCGAGTAGGCAAGGCGCTGCCCGGCGCGCAGGAGCTTGCCCGCAGGGGAGACGCGCGTGTCCGAGACGCGGTCGAGGCGCCCGTAGAGACCGACGGCCTGGCGGAAGAGGGGCGGCACGAACCCCGAGAGGGGCTTCCGCTCCAGGGGGTCGTCCGGGAGGCGCTTCAGGCGGTTGCCTACCACGCGGTCGAGGAACTCGGAGAGCGCGCGCCCCTCCAGGCCGTCCATCTTCACCCCGCCCAGCACCCCGGCCACGTCGGCCCAGGCGAGCACGCGCCGGGTGATGTCCAGCGACTCGGCGGCGACGATGCGGTCGAGGGCCGCGGAGACGCGGAAGAGGTCGTGCCAATCCAAGTGGATACCGGGGCGAAAGGGCGGCGGCGGCAGGGCGGCGGCCGCCGCCGGCACCGCCTGCGGGGAGAGGGCGGCCAGGTCGGCGTGGTGCTGCGCCAGGGGCCGCCCGCGGCTGGCCGCCACCGAGGGGCAGTCGAAGCGGAGACCGACGCGCATCTGCCCGGACATCGGCAGGAAGATGAAGGGGTAGGGCCGGCAGGCGAACGGCTTCCCTTCGGCGCCGAACTTCGCGTGGATGCGGCAGCGCTGGTCCTCGCCGAGGAAGAGGCAGGCGCCATCGTCCCGCTGTGCCAGGATGTGCTGCCCGCCGATCTGTCGGATGAAGAGCGGCCGCCCTCGGAACTCCGGCTCGCTCTCCCATCCCTGCCCGCGGATCCGCTCGCGCTCCTCATCGGTGACCACCACGGCGAACCCGGCGCGGCAGCACGCCCCGCACAGGTGACAGTCGTACCGCTGCGACGAGGATGGCGTGACGATGGGCAGGGAACGCCTCATGCGGTCGCTGCCTCCTGCCCCGCCTTCCCCGCCCCGCGCTCCGCGCCCCCGGCCGTCATCCCGTCTCCCATCCTTGTGTCTTCGCGCCTTGCTATCTTCGTGTTGGCCTCACGCAGGGCCGCCCGGGATCCGGACACCGGCGCCCGCGCGCGCGCGCGTCAGTACTGCCCGATCAGCTTCATGATCCAACGGTGGATGGCGTGCGGGCTGAAGCCCCGGTTCACGTACATCGCGGCGCAGGTGCCGGTCTCGACCCGCGCCCCCTTCTCAGCGGCGAGCGCCAGCGCCTCGGTGGTCTCGCTGCCCATGTGCAGCCAGAGGTTGCGAATGCCGGCGTCCAGGGCCCGCTGCACCCAGGCGGCGGTCTCGGCGCGTGGCACCTCGATCACGGCGGCGTCCACGGCCTCGGGGAGCGCCCCCAGGTCGGGGTGGGTCCGGTCTCCCTCGATCTCCTCCGATCCGGGGTCCACGGCGTACGCCTTCTTGCCGAGCGCCTTCAGGCCCCGGTAGGTGAAGCGGGGGAAGGGCTTGCCCCGCGAGTCGCCGATCACGGCGTAGCGCGCGAACTCCCAGAACTCCTCTCTGGTGGATGGCATCGGTGTCCTTTCCGCCGGCGGCGAGCCCGGATGGCTGCCGGGAGGCCGCCGCGATCCATCATACCACACCGGCGAAGGCGCCGCAATCCTCGCGCGACCGGCTCACGGCTGCGGCTGCAGCACCTCGGTGGGCGCCTGCATGTCGGCCAGGGGGTAGACCTCGAAGCGCGCGTAGTTGTAGACGGGGCTCGTGGCGAGGAGCTGCTCCAACTCCTCGTTGGAATCCACGTCGTAGATGGCGGCGCCTCCGTGCCGGCCGACGATGTGATACCGCGCCACCAGCTTGCCCCGATCCGCCGCCTGACGGGCATAGTCGGGCATGCGCATCACCGCCTGGAGAGTCTCGGGCCGGACGTGCGCGATGTCGAGCTCCCACATCACCAGGAACTTCATGTTGTCTCCCCTTTCGCACTGCGGCTGCGGGGTTGGGTGCTACCGGGATTCAGGTTGGCGGCGGGGGATGGGATTCCCTGCCGGGGGAGCGTCAGCTCTCCGCCCTCATGTGCCGGTACCCGGGTTGCGGGGAACCACACGGGCCACGGGCGGGTGGGGCTTCAGGATGGGCGTGCGGCGTGTCTGGGACGGCGGACGGCGAAGGCGGCGGGCCGCGAGGTAGAGCGCGAAGCCGATGCCGGTCAAGAGCGACGGAACCAGGGCAGCCAAGGCCAGTTGTCCTGGTAGCGACGTGTAGGGTGAAGTGGCGACGGCCATCAGAGCCGCAGCAGCCGGCAGTCGGCGGTAGGAGTCTGCGTCGTTCAGGCGGAGGATGGCGTAGAGGATCAGCAGGTTCAGCCCGAAGATAAGGACGCCAGCCAGGGCCATGAACTGGGCTTTCTCCCAGAGGCTTGGGATGTAGGAGTATGCCGTGGGGTCAATGAGGAAGGCATTGGCAACGTGATCTCCCGGGCGGAACCGGTAGAGGCTTGCGCCCGTGAGCCCTTTGGCCACGAGGTCGGCGGCGTAGCCCGCAGCCACGACCGGGATGTTGTAGACGTGAAGCATCCGCCAGGGGATGCAATCGCCCTGGCCCGAGATCCACAGGGCGGCCGCCAGCGCGATGAGGTCCACGGCATAGTTCACCGGCAGCGTCCTAAGGAACCAGTAGATGCCCAGAAAACCCTCGCTGAAGTAGTCGGGCACGGGGTTGGCCCAGGCCCCGGCAGCGTGCAGTAGTGCCACCAGGGTGATGAGGATCAGGGATGCGCATCTCCACATGGCATGCTCCCCCGGAATCAGTTGGAATGCCTCTACGTGTAGGACGTAGTCGGGTCCCGATTTGTTCGTGGCCGTGGGGAGGGTGCATCGCCGTCTTTGGGGTGTGTTGACCTCCCCACCCGCACCCCCGGGCGGCTCGGGACGGCACAGGTGTTGACGCATCCCGGAAGCCGTGGTACACTCCCGGGTGTTGGCCTGGATTGGGAACGGTGGCGATGATGTACTCGATCATCGTGGAGCCGGTAGACCAGGGCTGCGCCGCAGTCGTCGTCGGGTGGCCGCAGATCCGCACCACCGCGGCCACGCTGGAAGGCGCCTGCGGGAGCTCTGCGGAGAGGCGCATGCGGCTCGGGAAAATGAGAGGGTCCTGACGGCACTGTGAGGACGGCTGCTCATGGGTTTCCAGATTCTCGGCCAGGTGAAGGACGTTGAGGCGATCGCAGTGGGCCGGGGCGTGCGCGTTCGGGACCACCTGGAGCGAGCTTACGGCAAAGGACGCAGGCGCAACAAGATGAAGGGTACGGCCGTGGTGCAGCTCGCGGATGGCACGGTCTGTGAAGCCGAGTTGCACTGGTTCGAGGCGCACGGCATCGGCCGGAAGGATTTCAAGATCAAGAGGGTGATCCGATGAACGGTTTTGTGATCTGCCTCAATAGCTCCACGAACCCGGCGAGCTTGATCCTGGGCAAGGTGTACCGGACGCTGCCGGATGCAGCGGCGGAGGCACACAAGATGATTCGTGTCATCGACGAGGACAGCTCGGAACCCGACGGCTATCTCTACCCGGCATCCCTATTTGCGCCGATCGAGTTGCCGGAAGCGGCGGAACGGGCGTTGACGGCGGCGGGAGCTGATGCGCGGTAGTGTCCGGGAATGGTGGGGGCGCAGGTCTGGGGTGACGGGTGGCCGCTACGCGCGATGCTCCGCCCAGACAGCGCGCGGACCGTCGAGGAGCAGGGACACGGCGTTCAGAACGTTGCGGCCCAGGATGCCCCAGGGCTGGTCAACGGGCAAGAACTGCCCGCGGAACGTCTTCTCGCAGAAGCGCATCTCCAGGAGAACGACCGGGGAGAGGGTCGGATCGCCGGTGAACCCCACAGGCTCATAGAAACGTTGGCTTGTGGGGGTAATACCCAGAGAGTCGAGAGCGGTGCGAGGCACGAGGGAGACGTCGGCGCCGGTGTCGAGCAGCATCAGGACGTCAGTGCAGGAGGCACCGGTGTCCGGGTTGCGGAGAACGACACGCGCCGCGGGCGCTGGAGGCTGGAAGTGCCGGGCATCATACGCCGGCATCGTCGGGACCTTCCATCACCTGCATCTGGAAGTCCCCTGCCTGCTCGGGGTGGGCCAGGCGCGGGCTCACAATGCGGGCCGTCTGCTCGATCTGGGCATCGGGAACGATGACATAGACTCGGGTCTGATCGGGCAGTTGGATGTTGTCCGCGAGCCGGATCTGCCCGTGCTCGACGACGCCTTCGAGGGTGATGACGCTCACGGTGTACTCCCTTCCTCCATGCCATCCAGCATACGCGCGCAGCAGGTCGGGAGAGAGCCTCTGCAGCGACCTCGCGACTGCCTCGGCCAACTCGCGGAGTCATTCGGAGACATCCGACGTTATGGTCGCCATCGTTGTGCTCCTCCGCCACCATTATAGCAGATCTGCGTGGGGGTGGGGAAGGAGAATGGATGGCAGCCGTCTAGTAGACGGCTGCGGTATGCCCTCATGCCTTCCTCTCCTACCCTCATCTGAACGCATGCCGACCCACGAGCGATCCTGGCGCCGATCCACCTGAGCTTGGCGCGTTGCCGACTATTGCGCGGGAAGGTGAATTGGGGGAGTGACGTTGTGTTGAGCTGCCGGATGCAGCGGCCGAGGCACACAAGATGATTCGTGTCATCGATGGGGGATCGGGTGGATACGGGGAGAATCCCCGCCGCGCAGGAGACGCCGACTGCGCGGCGGGGATTCCTTCACGCTGCTGTGGGTGATGCCCGACTACGCCCGGGAGGAGGATGTCGTCATGTCGTGTCTCCCGGGCGCAGCCGGCAGTCCGCCGCAGCAGAAGCTGACGCGGCCTACGCCGGGGTAGGCCGCGAGGCTCCGGCTAGTCCGCCTGGATGGTATACACCCGCGGGGTGCCGCTCTTCCACTTCACCCACTTGGCGTGCCCGTCGCCGAAGACGGCGTTGAAGCCATCGAAGTGGGGGTTGCCCACGCGGCGCCAGTAGCTGCTGCTGCCACTCATGTAGGTGTTGTTGTGGTAGTCGGCGTGCCACTCATAGGCGACCTGGATGCCGCTCCAGGAGACGCAGTCCTCAAGCGGGCCAGTGTTCCGGTAGCCACCTTCCACGATCGCGATCGTGCCGGAGGGATCCTCCACCATCGCGTCCGTGATCGGGAGGGTGAAGCAGTCGGTGCAGAAGCCCTGCTTGCCCATGTAGGCGGGGTTCAGCGCCCAGTTACTCGGGCACATTTTGGAGTACAGGTAGCTGACCTCGGCGGTGAAGATGGGAGTCTGTGTGCGGTCTATGCTGGTGCTCCTCGACCACGAAGGGCACTTGAAGGCGGCCCAGCTCTTGACGTACGGCTGCAGGATAGCCGGCCACATCTGGTAGCAGTTGATGTTGCCGCCCGGGTAGCCCTTGCAGGGAGGCCGGATCTGCTCGATCATGACCGCGTCGAAGTCCTGCATGTACATCTGGAAGGCCGTGCCGAGCTGCTTCATGTTGTTCATGCAGCTTGCGGCGCGGGCTCTCTCCCTGGCACGGGAGAAGACGGGGAAGAGGATCGCCGCCAGAATAGCAATGATAGCTATTACGACGAGCAACTCGATCAGGGTGAATGCCCTGCGGTCGTGGCGGCGAACGGAACGATACTCGGTCCTCACTCGCACGTGTTCCTCCTTCGCACGATAGAACGCGACCGGGCGGCCGCAGCGTCTCGCGCCCAGGGGCAGAGGTGATCGGCGTCCGGTCTCTGTCTTGGTTGCCCCTGGTCCAGCAACCATATGATAGCACCAGGAAGGGAAAATGTCAAGTCCCGACAAGTGGTAACTTTCTAGAAGACGACTTTCAGCTTTCGGAATGCTGCAGAAGCGTTCGGGGGTGCGCCGGGGGCTGAACGAGGGCGCCACAGCGCGCTGAGTGGTGCGCGTGCAGCGCCGGGTTGCGGGGCCGGGGCACAGCGTGGCGCCGCCGCGCGTCCTCGCGGACGCGGGCATGTTCTCCGCCCGGCAGCGCGGTTGGGGCTCGCAAGGAGATGAGACGATCGGTTTCCTGTTCGTAGTAGCTGGCTCCAGCCGGCTGAAGCCAGCCACTACGAGCGTCTTGTTTCCTTCCGCCTCAGCCTACAGATCCATCTCCTGCTGCCCCGAGTCCCCCTTTACCGCCTGGGCCTGTTTCACCCCCAGGAGGAGCGCGGCGCTGGGGATGAGGAACCCCTCGCCGGCGAGGAGCTGCGCGATGGTGCGGAACTGGAAGCGCGGGATGCGGTGGTTGCCGAGCGGCGTGACGTAGAAGCCGAGGGAGTCCGCCTCCCGCAGCATCGGGGTGGTGGGCGGCTCCAGGGTGATGAAGAGGCCGAGGGTGGCCCCCTCCCGCTCGATCACGCCCCGGAAGTCGCGCGCCTGCGCGTGGCCGACGTGCCCGCTCTTCACCTGGATCACGCACCGCTTCGGGTCCCGGGCGTCATCCTTGAAGCGGAGCACCCCGTCCACGCCCGTGTCGGCGCCCTTCTTCTCCTGGAAGGGGAAGGCGCGCGGCACCAGGCCCACGGCCCACTTCTGGAACTCGTCGCGGTCCTTCAGCGCCAGGGCGCGGGCGTCCGCCTCGCTGGTCGGCTCGCCCACGACCGCGTAGTCCTTCTTCTCTTTCACGTCGAAGGAGTCGGCCAGGCGCGACTTGATCAGGGCGACGGCCAGCGCGGTGACGTCAATGCCGAGCCACTGGCGGCCCAGCTTCTGGGCGGCGATCACCGCCGTGCCGCAGCCGCAGAAGGGGTCGAGCACGACGTTGCCGGGGTAACTGCTGGCGCTGATGATCCGCTCCAGGAGGGCGAGAGGCTTCTGGGTGGGGTAGCCGAGACGCTCCCTTGCGGTCCTCCCCAACGAAATATCCATCCAAAGGTCGCCAATCGGCTTGCCACCGGTCTCGCCGGCATACACCTTGAGCTTGGGATACTGCCCCTTTGCCGGCCAGTGGATCCGCCCTTCCGCATCGAGCCGGTCCAACGTCTCTGGCACGTACCGCCAATGTCGGCCGGAACCGATGCTGGCGGGATCGATTCCTCGCCACGGCTGGCCGCTCGGTCCTGCTGTTGTTCCCGCTCCCGTCAGATTGTCCACCATGTAGCGACCATGTTCGTCCTGATACCGGTATTCGCGCTCCACCCACCCCTCGTCCAGATCCGCCTTCGGCGCGGCGAAATGTGCCGCTGACGGGTCACTGGCGTAACTCAAGATCACATCGTGGAGCCGCGGCCAACGCCGGGCGCTTACGTGCGAGGTGGTCCGGCGCCAGATGATCTCGCCCAGGAACCCTTTCGGCCCGAACACCGCATCGAGCACCAGCTTCAGGTAGTGGCTCGCTGTCGGGTCGCAGTGCAGATACAAGCTCCCCGTGGGCTTGAGGACACGGCGGAGCTCCACCAGGCGGGGGGCCATCATCACCAGGTAGGCGGTGACGTCGTTGCGGCCCAGGGTATCCACGAAGCCCTGCACGAGCTTCACGAGCTGGTCGCGCGGGCAGGTCTCGCGGAAATCGGCGTAGGCGGCTTCGCTCCACTTCCAGGTATCGGTGAATGCCTTCATCTGCGCCTGGGCGGGCTCGCCGCTCTGCTCCTTGAAGAGGACGTTGTAGTCGCGATTGGAGTTGAACGGGGGGTCCAGGTAGATCAGGTCCACGCTGTCGTCCGCGATATGCTTGCGGAGGATCTCCAGATTGTCGCCGTAGTAGAGCGTGTTCATGGGAGCCGCCTCGCACCGATGGAACGTCTGTCCCCCAGGTTGGACAGCGGCCGTGGGACCTCCTTCCCTGCGCGCAGCCGGGCGGGAGCGCCACACGCGACGGCGCCAGACATCGGCGCTCGGGCACTCAGCCGCGGGCCTGGGCATCCACAGCCATTGACGGCCCTTCGCCCCGGTGCTAGAATACCGCAGGAGCCAGGCAGCCGGGGGGCAAGCCTGCGGCCGGACATCCCACGGCGACCGCCTGATGGGTCCCCGGCCCGGCGGCACGCGCGGCGACCCGCGAGACGGCGACGGGTCCGCCAGAGGAAGAGGTGCGCGCACACATGAAGGTTCTCTGCTGCAACATGCGAGGCTACGGACGGCGCGACGGCGACAACGCGTGGATCTACCGGAAGGATCTCTGCCTGGACGTCATCCGGTCGGAAGGCCCGGACATCATCTGCTTCCAGGAGCTGGCGCAGTTCGCCGACGTCACCGCGGCGTTCCCGGAGTACGAATCCTACGCGATGATTGACGAGCCGTGCGGCGACCGCCCGATGAACGCCATCTTCTACCGCCGAGACCGCTACACGCGGGTGTCGGCGGGCGGTTACTGGCTGTCGGAGACGCCGCACGTGCCGGGGTCGAAGTCATGGGACACCGGGAGCACGCGGCTGGCGAACTGGATCCGGCTGGAGGAGAAGGGAACGGGACGGGAGTTCCGGGTCGTCAACACCCACCTGGACCACGTCAGCCAGCTCGCGCGGGAGAATCAGGCGGCGCTCATCGTCGCGGACACCCGCGCCTACCCGGACGAGTATCCGCAGATCCTGACCGGGGACATGAACTGCGACGCCACCAACAAGGCGATCGGCGTGCTGAAAGCCGGCGGCTGGGTGGACACCTACGGCGCGATCCACGGGACAGAGAACCCGGGGCATACCTACCACGGCTTTCACGGGCCGGCGTACCCTACGGCCGTGGGAGGCGCGGGCGTCGGGAAGATAGACTGGATCTTCACCCGGGGGGGAATACGGGCCGTTGATGCGGAAATCATCAGACGTTCGGTAGGGGGGAAGTTCCCCAGTGACCACTATTTCGTGAGCGCCACGCTCTCACTGGGGACGTAACCCCGGGAGGGGCTGCCATCTGGAGAGAGCGAGATGCCCAGGCATCCCATTTCCTCTCACCGGAGACGCAACCCCGGGAGGTACTGCCATGGGCAGAAATCACAGAAACCGTTTCCTTCCGCTGGCCCTGCTGCTGGGAAGCTGGGCGGCCGCGGGCCTGGCCGCCCAGCTTCCCACGGTGACGGCAGCCAAGGTGGCGCAAGCCCCGAGGATTGACGGGGACCTCTCGGACGCCTGCTGGCAGCAAGCGGCGAAGGTGTCCGGGTTCACCCTCGGCGGCACGGGGCAGCCCGCCAAGACCCCGACCGAGGCGCTCCTGGCCTGTGATGCGCGTGCCCTCTACGTGGCGTTCCGCTGCCAGGAGCCCGCTCCCGAGGGACTGTACCTCGAGGACATGTTCTTCAGCAGGTTCTGCGCAGTGCACCCTTCAGCCCGGCTGCAGTCCGACAGACCCTTCACCGCCAGGCAGCCGTCCTCCGGAGACGCGGTCCTGACCCCGTTTGAGGACGACGTCTGGCTCTCCGTCTCGCCCGGCGAAGAGGCAGCAGCCCCCTACGAATTCCGGGTCAACCCGGCTGGCGCCGGGCAGGATCGCCGCGGGCGCGATCCCTCCTGGGACGGAGAGTGGCAAGCGGCGGCTCGAGTGGGAGCAGCGGAGTGGACGGCGGAGATCGCCATTCCCTGGTACAACTTCGCGCTGGACCTGGTCCCCGGCGGCTGGCAGGTCGTCCTGGGTCGCAGCAAGGCGACCCAGCCGCTGGAGAACAGCCGGTGGGAGGGGGGCCTCGCCTCGCCTCAGGATGAGCTGACAAGGCTGACGGGCCTGCGTGTTCCCGACCTCGTGCCAACCGACTTCAGGGCGGGCAAGACCGGGTGCTCGTACCAGGTGGAGGGCACGATCGAGAACCAGGGGAAGATGGCCCGCAGAGTGATCTTGCAGCTCCGCGATGCTCCCGCTGCCGGGCGAGAGTCTCGCGCGGAAGAGGCCCTCGAACTGCGCGCCGGGGCTGGTGCCGACTTCAAGGTCAGGCTGGGCATGGAGCGTCTCGGCCCCCGGCGGCTGGTGGTGCGCGTCCTGCACCCTCAGACAAGGGAAGTGCTGCTGGTAACGAGCGTTGGGGCGGAGCAGTTCCCCCGGCTCGCGCAGGCATATCTGGACCGCAACTACTACACCACCGAGCAAGCGGCGCGAGGGATCATCAGTCTTGGTGTCGACGAGACCGAGGGGCCGTTGGTGGCGGAGATGGAGATACGGCCAGAGGGCAAGCCGCCGATCAAGGCCCGAGCTGCGGTGCGAGACACTGCCAAGACGATCATTGCCGTGCCGCTTGCCGGCATCGCGCCCGGCAAGTACCCCGTGGTGCTGCGGGTGCTGAACGGAAAGGGCAAGGCGGTCGTGGAGGAGACGGCGCTACTGCGGAAGGAGCCGCCGGCCCCCGCTGGCATCCGTGAAGTGAAGGTGGACCGTGAGCGACTGTGCGCGCTCGTGGACGGGATGCCGTTCTTCCCCATCGGGATCTACGGAGTGCCCCCCGCGCACATGAAGGAAGTGGCCCAAGCCGGCTTCAACTGCACCATCCGGTGGTCGCCGGGCTCGCCGTACGTGGGCAAGAGGCTGCAGGAAGCGCTCAACACCTCGCAGGAGGCCGGTCGGAAGGCGATCGAAGAGTACCTGGATGCTTGCCAGGAGGCGGGTCTCCTGGCCATCGAGAGCCCGTCCACCTTTGGCGCGGGGTACAAGGGCCTGGCCTTGAACTACCGCGGCCCGAAGTTCGCGGACGACTTCGGGCGGTTCGTGGACGATCCCCTGCCGCTCATCATGGAAACGGCCAGGCGCCATCCTGCCGTGCTGGCGTACTATGGTCCGGACGAGCCGGGGGAGTATCCCGTGCACCGAGTGAGCGCGGAGTACTCCCGGACCGTGGCGAAGTACGACCCCTACCGCCCCAACTTCTACCTCTTCTTCGGGAAGGTATACGACTGGACGGACGCTTTCGACGTAGCCGGGATAGACTACTACCCCATCGGCCAACTCCCGCCTCTCTCCCAGTTCTCCGTGATTCGAGAGCAGGCCGCCGCTGCCGGGCGTCTTCGCATCCCTTACTGGCACGTGCCCCTCTGCGAGACCTACAGCGGATCGCAGCGGGGGGTCTCCGCCGCCGAGCAGCGCATTCAGAGCTACCTGAACGTGATCGGTGGCGCGAAGGGAATGCTCTGGTGGATGTGGCCCCCCCGGCACAACGACAATTGGGAGGAGCTGAAGCGACTGGCGGGCGAGTTCAAGGCGCTCTCCCCGATCCTGCTGGAGGCAACGCCCGACCAGGCGATCCGCTACGACCCCCGGGAGTTCGCGGGCACGGTCCAGGTTCGGGTGCAGGAGTACAAGGGTAACACCTACCTCATCGCCGCCAACGCGAGCGAGTACGATGCGAACGTCACTTTCCGTCTGCCTGGGCGCTTCGGCGGAGAGGCAAGCGTCTGGTTTGAAGACCGCAAGCTGGCGGTGACACAGGCACGCTTCACCGACCGCTTTGAGGGCTACGGAACACACGTCTACGAGTTGAGGGGGCGCTGGCCAACAGGCGGGCCGCTGGCCGTGACGGTTGCCACTGGGTGGCGCAAGTTCCCCGGTGCGATTCCCCTGTTGGCCGGCGGGGCAAGCGGAAAGGCCAGGCTGGCCGGCGCCAGGAACCTGCTGCCCAACTCTGGGTTTGAGACAGTATCCCTGCGCGGTTGGCCCGACTACTGGTGGGACTCGCCCCGGATCATCGCGCCTGCCTACGTTGGCGCCAAGGATTCCCTCTGGGGCTCCGACGAGACCGTGGCATTCGAAGGGAAGCGAAGTCTGCGGCTGGTCAAGAGGGAGGGGGTTTCCCTCTTGCCCGCGCCATGGATCCCATTCCCCACGGCCTTCATCGCCTATCTGCCAGTGAGGGGAGCAGGGAGCTATACTCTTTCCGTCTACCTGAAGGCGGACCGCCCCAATATGGGCGCCTCACTGGAACTGGGATCGAGTTCCGGCAAGGTTCAGGTCTCCACCGATTGGGCCCGCTACACTCTCACCGCCCACGATGTGGCGGAGGGTAGCCAGACGCTTGTGCAGATTGGCCCTCTGGATGAAGGCACGCTCTGGGTGGATGCGGCGCAACTGGAGGCGGGAGATCAGCCGACCGAATACGAACCAACGACTCGGTGACCGCTCGGCCCCCGGGATGGCCCGTCTTGCGTCCCTGGGCCACGAGCGCTCGGAGAGGATCACTGCGATGAAACACATATCCAACGGCTTCGCGGTCCCCACCTTCTGGGGCACGGCGCGAGGCGTGCTGGTTGGGGCCGGCACCGCCATCGCGTGCCTTCCAGGCGTGGCTCAAGCGGCAGCGGCGGGCGCAGCCTGGTCGGCAACGGCCGACCAGCCCCTCGGGATCGAGGTCGTGGCCCCGGTCTCGGCGCCGATGGCGTTCGCCGCCTCGGAGCTGGCGCGCTACCTCGGGCGGATCCTGGGCAGGCCCATTGCCGTCGGGACCGCCGCTCCTGGGCGGCCGCGGATCCTGATTGAGAAGGTGGTGGATAGCGCCCCGATGGGCGATGAGAGCTACGAGATCCGTGCCGAAGGGAACACGCTGCGCCTGCGCGCGGGGGGCGACCCGGGCGCCGTCTTCGGCGTCTACGAGTTCCTGCGGCGCTACGGCGGGTGCCGGTTCAGCGGCCTGGGGCCAGACGGGGAGCTGGTTCCCACGGCGCAGCGAGTCACGGCCGATGGTCTGCCCCTGCGGATGAGGCCGAAGCTGTGGTACCGCGCCCCGAACTTCTTCCGGCGCGGCGCGCGAACCGAATGGCGGGGGAGATACACCGATGAGGAGAGCACGCGCCTCTGCGTCGAATGGCTGGACTGGCTGGTCAAGAACGGCCTCAACTACCTGATGTACACGAGGGACATAGACGAGGAGTGGTTCGCGCGCGCCATGCTCCCGGAGGTGCGGAAGCGCGGCGTGAAGCTCGACTTCGACAATCACAACCTCCGCCGTTGGCTGCCTCCCGAGCGCTACTTCGCCGACCACCCGGAGTGGTTCCCGATGGTGGATGGCAAGCGCGTCGCTCGGTGCGAGCAGCTCAGCATGTGTACGAGCAACCAGGGGGCCGTTCAGGCGGTGATCGAGAACGTGAAGGCCTTCCTGCGCGCCCACCCGGAGATGTCCGTCGTGGGCGTGATGCCCGAGGACGGCCACGGCATGTGTCACTGCGACGCATGTACGCGCCTGGATGTGGCGAACGGCATCGACCCGCAAGAGCAGTACCGGAAGGTGGCGTTCGCGCAGGAGGGGAAGGGGAACCGGGCACTGCGGCGCCGCTACACGCTCCTGGTCAATCAGGTGGCGCGGGCGGTGCGCGAGGAGTTCCCCGACGTTCTCATCGCCAGCGCCGGCTACGTGGACCTGACGGCTCCCGACCCCGAGATTCCCCTGGAGTCGAACACCGTCGTCTGGATAGCGCTCTTCGGGTGCGACGGGGCGCGCCCGATCTCGGCAGAGAGCCCGTCGAAGGTCAACCGGCTCTTCTACAACACGATGGAGCAGTGGCTCACGAGGACGCGCGGGAAGGTGGTCGCGTTCTCCTACACGATGGGGATGAGTACTCAGTGCTCGCTCCCGTACTCGATGGACCGCGTGCTCGTGGACGTGTGGAAGAACCTGAAGGCCCTCGGCATCCAGGGCGCCGGGATGCACCAGCGGCCGGAGGACCACGAGGTGTACGCGCTGAACGTGCTCGCGGTCCTGCGCTCCGCCTGGCAGGATGACGTGGACCCCGACGCCCTGCTGGATGAGTACCTGGAGGGGATGTACGGCTCGG
>JACQGM010000415.1 GCA_016199585.1 Armatimonadota bacterium | reverse complement strand
TCCTTTTCAGTCGGTCAGCAGCTTACCCTCCCTGCCACGATTTCCCACCGGAATGGATAAAGTCCAGCTTAGCTCCACACGGGTGTCCGGCGGACTGCCCGCGGCGGCCTCTATCCTCGCCGCCACCGCCCGCGCCAGGGGCGCCACGCGCAGCGGGTTCTCCGGGTCCTCCGCCAGGGCGCGGATATCCGGCAACGTCTCCGGTCGGCCCAGTCGGCCCAGGGACCAAAGTGCCGCCAGCCGTACCCCTCTGCGCCGGTGCTCCAACATCGGGAGCAGCTCGCCGGCCGCCTCCGTCTTCCCCTCAAGGCCGATCTCGTGCGCTTTGACGACGAGGACCCAGTCCTCGCTGTCGAGCGGCGGAGGCGGCACGCCGTGTGGGCGCGGGGTCCTCCCCACTCGCTGCCCGGACGCAGGCTGCTCCGCCGCGGCGCAGGGAACCGTGGCCACCGCGCACGCGGCGAGCCACATGAAGAGAACAGCGATTGAGCGTTGCATTCTGCATTCCTCCTATCCACCTTCGCGGTGACGACCCCGTCACGGGTTCTGCTTGACGAACGTCCGCAGGTGCTGCCGCCCTTCGTGCGTGCATTCGACGTTGGAATCCGGATCCTGAGAGCGGTAGGTCCAGGGGTACGTGCCCAGCGTCCTCTGCCCGTGCATCAGGCCTAAATCGGCCCAGTCCTGAGCCGACAGCCCCTCTTCCGGGAGCAGGGCGATGCGCAGGTGCGCCGCGATGTTGCCGCTGGTGTCGTCGCGGGCGCGCAGCTCGCCGAGGCACCGCGAGAGGGGCGCCTCGGCGTCCGGCCACTCCATGCGCCCCAGGTACATGGCGGCCCACCGGCGAATGCGGACGCTGGGATTCGACAGGTAAGCCACCAGCGCCCGGGCTGCCTTCTGTTGGTCCTGCTCCCTGCGCGTGATCCAGAGAGTCCGCACCTCCCGCAGCGCCTGTCGCTCCTCCGGCGACCACTTTCGCGAAGACGAACGTGAGGTCCGGGTCAGTCGCTGGAGGACGACCTCGCTCTGGATCCGCTCTGCGACCCCCAGCACGAGAACGAGTCCTATCAGCACCCATAGGGGCCGCGCGCGCTCAGTCATCTCCTTTCTCCTCTCCGGTGCCGCACTGTGGACGCCGGTGAGCTCGAAGGCGCCTCTCCCCGACTCCCGGCACCCCCCCTCTCTCGGCACGCCACGGCGGCTCACCAGGACGCCCCGTCATCCAACGCGCGGTAGTGCTTCTCCGCGTGGCCGCGGACGTAACGCTCCGGGTCGTCCCGCCACTGCGCCACGCACTCCCGGGCGGCATCCCCCCCGATCCGCGCGACCGCCTCCAGCAGGGCGCTGTAAGCCATGCGGTGGTAGTCTGCCCGTTCCTTGCGCATCCTCTCCAGTTGCGCCGCGATGGCGGGGACCGCGGCGGGGCCCTGCTGAACCAGCGCCTCGACGTAGTACCCCTCCCGAGGCGTGATGCGCGTGAACCGTGCGATGCGCTGGATGAGGAACGCGGTTCGTTGGTTGGCGGGAGTGCGGCTGAGTCCCGCCTTCATCTCCGCCTCCGGCAGCAGGCTGAGATTCACCGGCGAGGCGTCGGCGGCGTCTGCGATCCCGCGGTCGGCGGCGAGGAGGGCCATGTCCGCGATCTGCTTGGTGGTGTTCATCGCCACCAGGCGAGCGTATGGATACGTCCGTTCCGGGCGAGCGACGATGGCATTCACCTTGCGCGGGGAGAGACCGACCTTCCGAACGAGGGCGCGCATCTGCGCGCGGAGCTCGCGCTGAGTGCAGGCGGGAGCGGGTGTTGCTTGGATCTGCGCGGCGACGACCCTGGCGTAGGCCCTGGAGAAGATCGGCACGTCGCCGACTGGGGCGTCCGCCAGTTGGCGAAGCATAGGTACCGCTCACTGGCTGCCAAGGCGCGCCAGCGCCCACATCGCCTCCATCTGCACTTGGCACGTGCTGCTCCCCAGCGCGGCCAGAGCCTGCTGTTCGCCGGCGGGGTCGCGGCGCAGCCCGATGTCTCTCAGGGTTGCCGCATCCAGCGCGTCCGCGCCCTCGATGAAGTAACGCTGCATGTCGATGTAGGAGCCGTCCGGTTCCCTGCCGGTCGGCCCCATGCGCTGTGACGCGGCAATAGCCCCCAGGACCACGGCGATGGCGATCAGCACCGTCTCTCGGCTTCGCATCGCACGCTCCTTCGGAATCCCCTGCCGGCGACGCCCTCCGGCGCCCCGGCAAGCACGAGTATACGCCGCCCCCGCACGGGTGTCAAGCGCGCCATCCCCACGGACCCCTTGAAACGGCGCCCCTGGCTATTCGCGTCCATTCGCGTTCATTCGCGGTTGCAGGAGTCACCGGGGCCGATGGGAGTTCCCCGCTCACCGGCACGATTCTTGCCCCCCCTCCCCACCGGCCGCCTCGCTCCTTCCGCCGCACCGCCCCGCGAGTTTGGTGCCGGGGGGACGGGGGTATCACCGGACCAAGCGACAAGGAGGGAGTGGTCTCATGCAAGTGGAAGCGCCGGTACGAGACAGAGTGTGGGATGAAGTGATCGAGGCGCCGGTCCTGCCGGAGCTGGACCCCGAGGTGCAGCGCCAGAAGGCGAACGAGATGGCGCGCCTGATTGACGTTCACCTCGATTACGAGCGCCAGAGCCGCATCCCTCTCTCGATGGACGAGTTGACGCCGAGACGCCTTTGCCCGGAGCAGCGCACCGATCTGGTGACCGATCTGTATGCGGTCACCCGGTGAGACTGCTCGTGGGGGCGCTCGGCAGCCGGCGGGCTCCGCCCCGCCGATCCGGTGAGGCGCGCGCCGACCCACCCCGCGCGGGCGTGGGCGTGATCCGGCTTCCGGAGCGGCGGGGCGGCGTTCATTCTGGAGGCAGACGCCGATGAAGAAGATCCACCGCGCCGTGCCCGATGTGCCGCAGGCCGTCGCCGACCAGGGCTGCGACATCCTGGAGCGTTACTTCAACCGCTACGGAGTGACGCGGGCGATGCAGCTCCCGGAGAACGTTCGTGTCGATCTGATGCACGAGCTGCGCGCCTTCTACACCGTGGAGCTGACCCAGGAGTGGCTGGAGCGGGCCATCGCTCGCGCCAATCAGCGCTCCTGGTGGCAGCGCTTCCTGATCTGGTGGCGCGAGCTCCTCGGCATCGAGTGATCCAGCCGGGACCTTCCCCCTTTTTCCCACCCCCGCGGAGGTGCCCGGCTGCCGCCCGTGCCGCGCCGTTCCTTGACTCCGCCCGCGCGCCCCGCCTTCCCCTGCCCCGCGTGCCTGTGCTATAATCTCACCGTGCCCTCGCGACCCGGCGCCGTGCCTCTGCGCCATCCCCTTCCGGGTTGCCCGCCGGGTGCCACCTGCGGCGCCCGCTTGGGGCCTTGCGCCCCTTCTCGCAGGGGATCGGTGAGAACGCAGTGGGTATGAGCCACGTGATAGAGATACAAAAGAGCCGGCAGTTGCACATCGAGGGTCTCTTCGCGAGCCCCGCGGAGCTGTGGGAGAATGTCCTGGCGGCCCTGCGCCGGCTCCCGGGGAAGCAGACGCTGGCGGAGTGGCTGCGCGATGCCCGCCCGGTCTCCCTGGCCGGGGGGGAGCTCGCCGTTGAGGTGCCGCCTCAGCTCGCGCCGGAGTTCACCGCGAGGCGCTGCCGCGGCGCCATCGAGGGCATCCTGAGGGATCTCCTGGGCGAGGAGATCCGCGTCCGCTTCCTCCCGGCGCCGCAGCCTCCCCCCACCGACCCCGGCGCGCCCAGACCGGCGCCCGCCGCTCCCCCGCTGCCGGCTCCCGAACGATCCAGATCCGGAAGGCCGCTCAACACCCGCTACCGCTTCGAGTCGTTCGTGGTCGGCGAGAGCAATCGCTTCGCCTGGGCTGCCGCCATGGCCGTCGCCAGCTCCCCGGGGAGCGTCTACAACCCCCTGGTCCTCTGCGGCGCCACCGGCGTCGGCAAGACCCACCTGCTCCAGGCGATCGGGCACGAGATCCACCGCCTCCATCCCCGCCTGCGCGTCTGCTGCGTGCCCGGCGACCTCTTCACCTACGAGTTCGTCACCTCCCTGCGCGAGCGGCGCACGGACACCTTCCGCCGCCGCTATCGCGGCGTGGACGTCTGGCTCTTCGACGACTTCCAGTTCGTCGCCGGCAAGACGAGCACCGAGGAGGAGTTCTTCCTCACGTTCATCGCCCTCCAGGAGGCCGGCCGCCAGATCGTCCTCTGCTGCGACCGCTACCCCAGGCACGTCGAGCCGCTCGATGGCCGCCTGCGCTCCCGTCTCGAGAGCGGCGTCATCGCCGAGATCGGCTGCCCGGACGTGGAGGCGCGGGTAGCGATCCTCCGGCGCAAGGCCGAGGCCGAGCGCGCCTCCATCAGCCCCGATGTCCTCCTCTACATCGCCCACCTTGTCCCCTCCAACGTGCGCACCCTGGAGGGCGCCCTCATCAAGCTCCTCGCCTACTCCTCTCTCACCGGCCGCCCTCCCACCGAGGACCTGGCGCGCGGGGTGCTGGAAGCCTACGCCCGCCAGCCCGCCCCCGAGACGCTCACCGTGGAGGCGATCCAGCAGGCCGCCTGCGAGGTCTTCCGCGTGGACCGCAAGGCCCTCAACGGCCGGCGCCGCGACCGCGCCGTCGTCGTCCCCCGCCAGGTGGCGATGTACCTCGCGCGCCGCCTCACCGCGTCCTCGCTGGTGGACATCGGCCGCCGCTTCGGGGGGCGCGACCACTCCACCGTCATCGCCGCCTGCACACGGGTCGAGGCCGCGCTCAAGTCCGATGCCGAGCTCCGCTCGCGCTTGGAGGAGATCACCCACCGCCTCGGGATCGAAGGCGCGTAGGGGGACCGAAGGCGAGGGTTGTGCCGCCCGCCGACGGCGGACGCGCCGTGGCGCTGGCTGACGGACGCGGCAGGGCGCGGGCGCACCCCGGCGTTAGGGTGGTCGCAACAGTTTCGACTCTCGTAGGCGCTTGACAAAGCCGCGCAGGTCCGCTATCATAGCGACGCGGGAGACACGGCTGGCCTGCAGCCGTGTGCCCACCAGCAGGACGGGTGCGTGGGGCGGCCCGAGTGCCAGCCACTTCGGTTCAGCGCCCCGCGAGGAATCCCCGCCCTTCAGTTCTCTGTCGTACTCGTGCCGCTCGCCTGGGGCTGCCTTCCTGGTAGGAGAGGCGAGAGTTCAGACCGCGTTCGGCCGTCGGATTTCAGTGAGTGGCATGGGGCGGCAAGGAGGGATCGATGGTCACCGTACCCTCCCGGTCGCTTGGCTGCGGGTTCGGTTCCTGCGATCCTCCGGTCACACGGGCGTGCCCCGGTGATCCGGCCTCTGAACGATCACCGCCCTTCCTCCCCCATGCCTGCGGCTGCGCCGCCCATCCGCATTAGAGAGCCGCGCTTGGGCCGGGCGTCGGGTCGCCGGGCGGGCGGTTGACACGCGATATGGGTGCTCGCGTGCTCCTTTAGGGGTGGGTACGGATGGTGGTCCACTGAGAGCAAATGGTCGGGTCGCGTGGGCGCGGGGGGTGCCCCGGGGGTTTCGGCGCCCCGGCGACGACGATGGGAGTAACCGCGTGGCAGACACAGCGCAGGTCGTGCAGGAGCAACTGGCGCGCTTGCGGACCGGTTCGCCGGACGCCTGGCGGAGGACATCCAGCGCATCGAGGACGCCTGGCAGCGGCTTCTGAGTGACGGGTGGAACCGTGAGGCCGCCCGCGATCTGATCGCGCTCGCCCACCGCCTCAGTGGCGGTGCGGCGGTCTTCGGCTTCCCGGAAGTGGGCCGAGCCGCCCGGGCGGCCGAGGTGCTGCTCGATGGCATCGTCACCGGCGGTCAGCCCCCTACGGCAGCGGCGCGAGAGCACTTGACGTGGTCACTGGAGGCATTGCGCGCCGCGTCACATCTCCCGGCGCCCGGAGCCGACGCCGTCAGCCTTTCCCGTCCAGTGTCCGCGATGCACTCGACGGACCCCGAGATCGAGAGCGGCCTCGTCTACGTGGCGGTGGGGGAGAACAGCCCGGATCGGGAGCTGGCCGAACAGATGCGGCGCTTCGGCTATGAGATTCGTCTCTTCCCCAGCCGCGAGACCCTCTGCCGTGCCGTCGCGGAGCACCCGCCCATGGCCATCATCGTTGCGGGTGGGCTTGCGGAGGGCTGCTCCCACCTGCGCCGTGACCTGGAACAAGTGCCGCGAGAGCCAGGGCCGCGAGTGATCTTCATCTCGTCACGCGGCGAGTTCGGCGCGCGGCTGCAGGCTGTGCGAGCCGGCGCCGATGCCTACTTCACCCACCCGGTTGATGGCCGTCTCGTGGTGGACGCGCTGGATGTCCTGACGCAACAGCCCGCCGCGCAGTCCCCCCGGGTGCTGATCGTGGACGATGACGTAGTGGTGGGCGCCTACTACGCGGCCGTTCTTGAAAGCGTCGGCATGACCGTGAAGACGACAGACGATCCCTTCGCCGTCATGGATAGTCTCTCTGAATTCTCCCCCGACCTGGTCCTGGTGGACCTCTACATGCCCGGGTGCAGCGGCCTCGAGCTCGGCGCCGTGATCCGCCAGCAGCAGGCATATATCGGCATCCCGGTGGTCTTCCTTTCAGTCGAGGACGACGCTGACAATCACCTCGCAGCCATGGACCCGGGCGCGGACGACTTCCTCACCAAGCCGATCCGGGGCGACCGTCTGATCTCCCTGGTCACCAGCCGCGTGCGGCGCGCTCGCGCCCTGCAGTCGTTGATGACCCGCGACAGCCTCACCGGGCTCCTCAACCACACGCGCTTCCGGGAGCAGCTCGACCTGGAAGTGGCCCGCGCGCGCCGGCAGGACGCCGATCTCTCCATGGCGATGCTCGATGTGGACCACTTCAAGGGGGTGAACGACACGCATGGGCACGCCACCGGCGACCTCGTGCTCAAGAGCCTGGCCCAGATGCTCCGCCAACGCCTTCGCAAGACCGACATCATCGGGCGCTACGGCGGCGAGGAGTTCGCGGTGATCCTCCTTGGCTCAGGGGGCAGCGCCGCCGCCGCCGCGCTGGATGAGGTGCGCCGGGCGTTCGCCGAGGTCCGCCACCGGGCGCAGGATGCCCTCTTCTCCGTCACCTTCAGTGGCGGTGTCGCCGATCTTCGCGAGTACCCCGATGCCGAGACGCTGAATGCCGCTGCCGGCGGCGCGCTCTACGAGGCGAAGCGCGGTGGCCGCAACCGCATCGTGGTCGCGCGGGCGGGTTCGGGGATCAACGCCATCCCACCCTCCGGATGAACTCCTCGAACACCCGGAAGCTGATCTCCACGCAGTCCAGAGGAACGGAGTCGGCCGTGTCCTCCGGGCGGTGGTAGACCGGCAGGGTGCGCTCGTCATAGCCCCGGCTGTTGGCGTAGATCGCCTTGGCCCCCGAGGCTCTGAACGCGGCCGAGTCCATGGTGAAGCCGCTCTCCTCGAAGTAGCGCGGTGTGGCGTTGATCTTCAGATCGGCGTGGATGCTGCGGATGAGATCCCTCATGTCGGCGTCGGTGGAGTAGATCTGCAGGTTGGGGCCGTAGGTGAGGGAGTCGAAGTTCACCACGTAGCGGATGTTCCCCATCGTGCCCGCTCGCTCCCGGAGCTGGGCGCACTTCCGGGCGCCGATGCAGTAGTGTTCCTCCGCGCCGGTGGCGATGAAGGTGAGGGTGCGCTCCGGCCGCATCGCCGCCGCGGCGTGGGCGAGCATCACCATGACGATCGTGGACGCGGTGTTGTCGTTCGCCCCGGGGGAGTTGTACAGAGTGTCGAGGTGGGAGACGAAGAGGATCTCCTCCTTCGACCGCCCGGGGAGCGTTCCCATCACGCTGCTCGTCGTAACGAGACCGGTGAACCTGACCGGGACGCGAAGGGTCGCCGGTGTCCCCGCCTCCGCCGCTCGCTCGAGGAAGGGCACATCCTGCTTGCCGACGCCGACCAGGGTGAACGCGGGCGACGACCAACGCGCGTCCGGGTGGGGGATGGCGCGCCCGAACGGGCTGACGCCGAAGATTGCCCGCCGTTCCCCCGTCTTCTGGTCCACCAGGGTGAAGCCGCCGCCGCTCTTGCGCAGCACTCCGGTGACGCCCTCGGCAGGCGTGCCGGGCGTATGGGAGTAGGGCCAGATCTCCACCTCGGTGTCGCCCACCTTCAGGAGCGGCGCCCCGGTCAGCTTCCAGCCCTCCATGTCCAGCTCCACCTGCCGCACCTGCGGCAGGGAGCGCCGCATCTCCCGCTCGATGATCGCGGCCGCCCGGTCGTACGCCTCACTGCCGGCGGGCTTCGGGCCGATGTCGGTACACAGCTCCTTCAACAAGCCCCTGGTGTAGGACTCCCGTTTCTCGGGGGTATCCACGCTGCGCCAGGCCGACGGACCCTCCGGGGCGGCGCCGGCCACCAGCGCGGCTCCGGCCAGAACGGCGCCTCCCAGGATCCCCACGACGTCTCGTCTCTTCATCATGCGCTCCCTTGCGCTCTGCGTCTCCGCGGCGAGTTCCTCCAGCGTCTGTCGGGCGCAGGCGCCGCTGCCCGCCCTGTGTAGGAGCAGTTCGCCCGGCGGCCCGGCGGTTCCTGCCGCTCCTGCCGGTCTGCCGGTTCATCCGGGGCTCGCTCTCTTCCCCCGTGTTGAGACAGGAACAGGGCTGTGCGCAGCCAACAGGGATACGGTGGCCAGGCACGGACCGCCAAGGAGGCTGAGATGAGACACGTCTACCTGATTGCCCCCTTCCTCTGCCTCGGTCTCGCGTCCGACGCGCAGCCGGAGGGCACTTTCCTGACCGACCCGGATTCGCCGGAGCTGCAGGCCTTCGCGAAGCCGATGGCCGTGGACGAATCGAAGTGCGGCTGCGGCCCGCTCCGGCAGCCGGGAGAGACGTACTACGTCTCGCTCCGGGGCGACGACAAGGCGGACGGCCTCTCCTGGCCCACGGCGTGGCGCCAGATCCGTCACAGTGTCTCGCGGCTTCGGCCGGGCGACACCCTCGTTATCGGGGAGGGGGAGTACTACGAGCCGCACCTGGAGATTCCCTGCGAAGGTGAGCCGGGAAGGCCGATCACGATCATGGCGGCGCCCCGCCAGCGGGTGGTGCTCACCGGGGCCACCGCGCCCGGGCCGCTGCGGAAGACGCCCGGCGCGCGCTTCACCTTCCAGGCGGAGTACCGGCCCGATGCGGCTCGGAGGGGGCCGCGCTTCATCGCCGTGTGGGAATCGGACACCCTCATCGCCCTCCAGAACGGCGGGGACCTCGCGAGGGTGGATGAACTCCCCGGCACGTTCTGCTACGATGAGGCGCGGGGGAAGCTCTACGTCCGCTTCTCGGACAGCCGCGGGCCGGAAAGCCACGGCATACGGGCGATGGCCGCCTTCCGGTTCGACCGCCGCGATGTCGTCCTTCGCGACGCTCCGGGAGTGGTCGTCTCGGGGAGCTATCTGCACCTGAAGGGTCTCCGGTTCCAGCACTACCACAGCGGTCTGCTGCTGCGGGGGGCGACCATCAGGGAGGCGGACGGCACTCTGGGTCCCTACCCGCGCTCGTACCGCGGCGGCCACCACATCACGGTGGAGGCCTGCGCTTTCACCGCGACCGACCTCGCCGGGCTGGCGGTGAGCGCGGGAGCGCAGTGGAACCTGATCAAGGGAAACTACGGCGTTCTCAACGGCGTCCGGGGGAGCATTCTCATCATGGACCGGGATGCCAGCGACAACCTGATTGTCGGCAACTGGCTGGATCCCTCTCCTGCGACGCTTCGTAGGAAGGGGAGCGATTTCCACTACGGGATCAACTACTACCTCGCGTGGCCGGCATCGCGCAACCACATCCTCAACAACACGATGAACGACACCCACTCCCTGCGCAGCAAGTGCCTGATGAAGGAGGCGGTGATCCAGGGCAACGTGCTGGTGGGTGAGTTGTTCACGTACCCACTGGGGGGCGTCCGCCCCAGGGAAGAGCTCTTCACGGTGCGCGGCAATGTGCTCCTGGGCCGAGTGGCGGTCCTGACGGATCCTCCCGCGCTCCCGGCCGGGGAGAACTGGATCGGCCCGCTCGTCGGCTTCTGCAACAACTTCGCGCCGACCCCCGAGAGCCTGCCCCGGTCGGTGGAGACGGCGCGCTTCGCCGACCCGGCCTACGTGGACTACCGCCTCCAATCCGACAGCCCTCTCATCGGCAAGGCGCTGGGCGGGGGCGATGTGGGCGCGTTTCGCCAACCGCAGGGGGGTATCTTCTATGTCTCTCCCCAAGGCAGTGCCCGGGCAGCCGGTACGTCCGAGCGGCTGGCCTTTCAGACGCTGCGTCGGGCCGCCGCCGCCCTGCGCGCCGGTGACACCCTTTACGTGATGGAGGGCGACTACAACGAACCCTTGGTGATCACCGCCTCGGGCGAGCCGGGGCAGCCGATTCGGATCCGCGCCCACGGCAAGCGGCGCGTGGCCCTGCCGGAGATCACCGTCGCGGGGTCGAGCGTGACTGTAGAGGGCTTCACTGTGTCAGGGTCTGCCGGTGACGGCATCACTATCCGTGGCCGCGACGCGACGATCAGGGAGTGTCTGCTGCAGGGCAACGCGGGCGCGGGCATCAGAGCCGAAGGCGCCAAGGATCTCAACATCACGCACTGCACGCTGGTGGGCAACGGCGTGGGCCTGGCCCTGGAGCGGGGTTCCACGGGTGCCGCCGTGCGCGATTCCCTCTTCGCCGACAACCGGCTCGCCCCGGTGAGCCCGGCCGACGATTCCCGGCAAGACTACCTGGTGAGCAACAACGCCTACTTCGGTCCGGGGGTGGACGAGGGGCGCGTGGCGGCGGAGCCGGGCTCCGTCGTGGCGGCCCCGTTGTTCGTGGACACCAATCGCCGCCCGGCCCATCGTGCCAATGCCAAACCGGGCTCCGTCGTGGCGGCCCCGTTGTTCGTGGACACGGCCCGGCACGACTATCGGCTGCGGTGGGACAGCCCGGCGGCCCACCTGGCCGCCTACGCCCGAGCGGCGGGTGCCTTCCCCGTCGTGCTCCGCGCGCCCGCCATCGCCGAGGTGACGAGTGTCAACATCCGTCCTGAATCGGCAGTGGTCGCCTGGACAACCCCGATGGACGACACCACAGGCCGGGTTGCCTTCCGCCCCGGGGGGACCGACGAGTGGAGCGAGGCTGCCGACCCGGAGCAGGGTACGGTCCACGCCGTCGGCCTGACGAATCTGAAGCCGGGAGTCGAGTACGAGTTCCGCGTCTTCGCGGAAGGCCGGCGCGGCGGTGAGGCGAGCAGCCCCGCCCTCAGCCTCAAGACGAGCAGTCGGGCGCCCCTGGCCGCCACCTACTACCTGTCGCCCTCGGGGGATGATGCGGCGGACGGGCGCTCTCCCGAGAGGGCCTGGCGCACGCTGCGAAAGGCGAACGCCGAGGTCGGTCCGGGCGACACGGTGTTGATCGCCCCGGGCGAGTACTACCACCCGGTGGCGCCGCTGACGGGGGGGAAGCCGGGGATGCGGATCACCTACCGGAGGCATGGGGACGGAGAGGCGATTATCCAGGGGGGTGGGGCGGCGACCCCGTTGCTGCTGCTCCCCTCCAAGAGCTATGTCACTGTGGAGGGACTCATCCTGACGGGCACGCCGTACGAAGGGGGAGGCGTGGCCCGGATCAGTGATGCGACAGACGTGGAACTCCTCCGTTGCCGCATCGGGCACAGGAAGCCGGAGGGTCCCTTCGGCCACTGCATCCTTGCGTCAGGGTGCCGGGGTCTCCGGATCGAGGGAAACGTGGTGTGGGGCACCCGTTACCACGTGACAGCGGGCGGCTGCACCGATCTGCTCATCCGGAACAACACTTTCACGTTCGGGCAGGTCTATTCCCTCAACCTCGGCGGGCGGCAGGAGCGCACGAAGATTGTTAACAACATCTTCCACGCACCGGTCTCCGTGGACCGTAATCCCACCATCGCCTTCTTCACCGGCTCCCTCAACGGCATCGAGAGCGACCACAATCTCTTCTCCCTCCCGCGCGGGAGAGTGGCAGCAGTCTACAAGCCTGGCATCCTCACCCCGGCCGTACCCGGCACGGATCTGAAAGAATGGCAGGAGAAGAGCGGGCGGGACCGGAACAGCCTGCAGACGGCCCCCCTCTTCGTGGACCCGGAGAAGGGGGACTTCCGGCTGCGTCCCGGCAGCCCGGCCATCGGCCGAGGGCAGGGCGGGGTGAACATCGGGGCGCTCGGCATGGCGGAGTGAGAGGGCGTGCCCGGCCGGAGGCCGGGTCCCCATCGAGAGGAGACCAGAAATGCGCTTCGGCGTCAGTGTGAAGAACATCGTCCCCCCTTTCCGCACGTGCATGGGCGGCTACGGCGGCCGCCGGGACTACTTCGACGGCGTGAACGACCCGATCACGTTCACGGCGATCGTCATTGAGGAGGGTGGGAAGCGGGCGCTCCTCTCCGGAGCGGACCTGTGCCACTTCCCCGACGACGGCAGCACCGGCCCGCTGCTCGATGCCGTCGGCGCGGCGGTCGGCTGCCCGCGCGATAGCGTGATCTTGAACGCCTCGCACACCCACGGCGGGCCGAGGGTGCCCGGCGCCAACGCCTACTACCGGAACCGCTACGACACGCGCGCCTCCGGGCGGTTCGGGGTGTGGCTCGGGGAGCAGGTGCTCGCGGGCGCGCGGGAAGCCGCGGAGAACCTGCAAGAGGGCACCCTCTGGTACGGGGAGCGCAAGACCACCCTCCCGATGAACCGCCGCCTCTTTCGCGACGGCCGCGTTCACAACGCCCCCAACCCCGACGGGCCGGTGGACGACCGTCTGCAGATCCTGGCGTTCCGGAACGCCGCCGGCGAGCTGTCGGCCGTCGCCATGAAGGGGTCCGCGCACCCCGTGGCGACCGGCGCCCAACACCTCCTCACCGCCGACTACCCGGGCGCGTGGCGCGCCGAGTTCTCCCGCGCCTTCGGCCCGAGCGTCACCCCGCTCTTCCTGCAGGGCGCCGGCGCCGACGCCCGCCCGCGGCGCGTGGCCGATGGCGACCGCTGGACCGGCATGCGCCATGATCAGCTCCACGTCATCGGCGAGGACCTGATGGCCGAGTGCCTGCGGGTGCTGACGGGAACGGCTCTGCGCGAGATCCGCAACCTGGCGATCGAGGGGAGGATCGCCACGGTCAAAGCGCCGTGCGAGCGGCGCTACACCCGGCGCGAGCAGTTCGAGGAGATGCTCAAGGGCGGCTCCGAGGCGATGCTGGACTACGCCCACGACGGCCTCCGCGCCTTCGACGAGGGCCGGGGCGTTCCGGACCGCGCCACCTACCAGGTGCAGACCATCCGGGTGAGCCCGGAGCTGGCGCTGATCACGATTGACGCGGAGGTCCTCTGCGGCCTCGGGGCGAAGGTCGAGGCGGCGCTCGCTCCCGCGCAGACGATCCTCCTCGGCTGCACCAACGGCTACGTCGAGTACGTGGCCGACTCGGAGGAGCTGGCGCGCGGCGGCTACGAGGCGAGCAGCTATCTCTTCCAGGGCTGGACCGGCCCCCTCCTGCCCGGCGTGGAGCACCTGATGGCGGAGGCGGTGCGGCGGACTGAGGTTACGGACACAGCCAACCGCGAATGAACGCGCATGAACGCGAATGGATAGGATTCGCTCACTGAGGCGGTTCGCAGGGGGGTCTTCAGTGCCCTCCGTGACGGCCCGGCGCCCCGGATCCGTCTTCCGCCGGCGGCGTACGGACCAGGGGCGCCGGGCCGAAAGGGCATCCGGGTGTCCCTCGTGCCGGCCGGCCTACCGTACCCCCAGCGTCTCCCCCGCGAACTCCAACCCCTTCGGGCGGATGATGACGCGCTGCTCGTCGCCGCGCTTCTCCACCGTTCCCGCAGCCAGGGCGGCGATGCCGTGGCCCTCGGCGATGGCGGCGGCCGGCGGCACGTCGGCGGGATCCAGGTAGAGGGCGAAGCCGGCGCCCATGTTCAGGTTGCCGTAGGCCTCGGCATCGGTGACGGGGCCGTGCTCCTGCACGAACGCGAACACCGGCTGGGGGTCGGGGATGCGGTCCATGACGTAGACGAACGGCTCCGCGGCGCGCATCAGCTTGCGCCAGCCGTGCCCGGTGATGTGCGCGGCGTAGTGGGGGAGGATGCCGGCGGAGAGGAGGTCATCGATGACCGGGACGTAGATGACCGAGGGATCCAGCAGGGCTTCGCCGTAGGGGCGGCCGTCGGGTAGGGGAGTGAGGTAGCCGTCGGGGAGCTTCGCGGCGATGCTCTGGGCCAGGGTGAGGCCGTTGGCGTGGATGCCGTTGGAGGCGAGGAGGAGGATCGTATCGCCGTGCGCCAGGCGCGGCGCGATGAGGCGCTCCTTGGGCTGCACGATGCCGAGCGCCGATCCCCCCAGCAGGGCGGCTTCCGGCTCGAGGATCCCTTTCAGCGTGGGCGTCTCGCCGCCGCCCCAGACGCAGCGGGCGAGGTCGCACGCCTCCTTCCAGCCGCGCACCAGGTCCGCCGCGCGCATCTCGTCGGCGAACCACTCCGAGGCGCCGACGGCCAGGTGCATCGCCACGGAGAGGGGGAGGGCGCCCACGGTGATCAGGTCGTTGACGATGGTGGCCACGGTGTCGCGGGCGATGTGGTCGTAGAAGGAGCGCCCGGTGATGCGGCGCATGGCGTCCGCGACGCGGTTCTTGGTGCCGAGGCCCTCCTCCACGTGCGCCAGGTAGGCATGGGGCGTCTCGACGAGGAAGGCGCTCTCGCCCCGGCTGGGGGTGAACTCACGGACCCCCAGCCGCTCGATGTTCCCGGCGGTCGCCCGCGCGGCCTCCTGCGCGAGCCGCTTGAAAGGATCGATCTGCTCGTAATTCACGCCGCTGCCCGCGTAGGTGAGTGGGCCGGCGCCCGGTGCTTCGCTCATGGATCTGACTCGCTCCCACCAGAGAAGTTCGCCGCCGGGGGGATCCTCCCTGCGGGGAGCCGCGCCGATGAGGAAAGCGCGCCCCGGCATTTGACGGATCCGCGCCGGGAGTGGTAGCATCCAGGAAGGAAAGGAGAGGAGAGGCGGATGAAGACACTCGGCACGGTCATCGGCGTGATCGGCGTGGTGAAGGGAAGCCTGATCCTGGGATGGCCTCATCCGTTCCTGCGCTTCTGGACCCGTGAGAGCCTGCCGTCGTGGATCCGCTCGCAGGCGGCGTCGTGGCTGTCGGTGCCGGAGCCGCTCCTGCGAACCCTCGGCGCCGGCGTGCTCCTCATGGGCGCGGTGATGCTCGGCCTCGCCCGGCGCCCGTGACGGCAGCCGGGGATGCACCGGGTAGGCTCGCGCGGTTCTGCCGACACGAAGACACCAGGGCGCGAAGGCGCAAGGTGACGAGGCTCTTGGTGTCTTCGCTGCTTCGTCGCTTCGTGTCCGGAACCGCGCCGGGTCTCCCGGGATGCACGACACCCCCACAATTCGGAACGCTGCCCTCGTGGGCTTGCTGTCGCCCGGCGGACGTGGTAGAATCAGCGTGCATGGTCGGGCACTCGGGAGGGACGCGCATGCTGGCGGAAGAGCTGGAGACGGTTCGCATTGAGGAGCATCCTTACCTCATCCGTGTCTACGGGATCAGCGAAGAGGAGTACTCCCGGATCACGAACGAGGATACCAAGTACGAGCTGGTTGACGGAGTCCTGGTCATGCACTCACCCGCGACACTACCGCACGAAGAGCTCTTCGGGTTCCTGAGCTTCCTGCTGACCGGCTTCGTCCGACGAAGGGGACTGGGGAAGGTCTACGGCTCTCGCGCCACGCTGCACCTTGGCACCAGGCGCAATCTTGAGCCGGACATCCTCTTCGTGGCGACCCGGAACATCCACCTTGTTCACCGCAGGAGCGTAGAGCAGACCGCCGACCTGGTGGTCGAGATCCTCTCGGAGAGCACTCGCGAGTACGACCTGGACGAGAAGCGCCACCTCTACCAGCAAGCCGGCGTGGGCGAGATCTGGCTCCTCGACCCCGACGCCCGCGAGGTCATCGTGGATAGCCGACGGGACATCGGCTATTCGGAGACGCGCTACCGGGATGGGCGCCTGGACTCCGGCGCGGTGGGCGGCTTCTGGCTCGATGTCTCCTGGCTGTGGCGGGACCCCCTGCCCGACCCGCTCACCTGCCTGGAGCAGATCCTCGGGTGACTCCTCACTCCGCCCCCTCCCCGCACGCGCCAGGCGACCCGCCCTTGGATGTTGCGAACCCGAAGCGCAAGGCGGCGGTCAACAGCAGCGTGGCACCCACCATCTCGGATACCTCCTCGATGGTCACCTCGAGGGCATGGATCAGGCGCATCTCCGGGGTCAAGAGCGCCGGCGCGTCGTGCAGCTCCAGGACGATGGCGACCAGCCAGCACGCCAATCCAAGGAGCGCGAGCCGCGCCGCGGCCGGGACGCGCGCCAGCTCCTGCCGCACGAAGGCGACCAGCGTGACGACCGAGAGCAGGATGAACGGGGAGAGCACGATCGGCCACTGGGTGCGCATCCCGAGGAGGGTGCCGCCGACGTGGGACTTGAACGACCTCCCGAGGATCTCGTGGAACTGCGATACCTCACTGGCCGAGAGCGCCGTGGCGAGGAGCGCCAGCGCCAGCCAGCCGAACCGCGCCGTCCACCACCCCCTGCCCGCGGCGAACTGCAGCAGCGCCACCCAGCCCAGGGCCAGCAGCAGCGCGCTCGGATACCAGGAGCCGAAGACCGCCTCGTGATCCAGGTTGATCTGGTGGGCGATGGTATTGAGCGGCGGCTTCCAACCCGCCGCCAGCATCAGATTGCCGACCAGCAGCAGCCCATTCACCAGCCACGCCAGTGCGAGGAACGCGCGTACCTGGCGCCTCGATACGCACCGACAGAGCGTCTCCTCCTGCGATGCCCCCACTTTCCGCACCCCCCATCCCCGTCGGGAACCCGAGCGTCACCTGCCCGCGTCGCCGGTGGGCGGCGTTCACCGGTGACATCCCGTTGGGCAACGGGCCCCGGAGTTCCCCGGGGGCTGGGAGCAAGAGGCGTGCCGGATGGGTCTCGGGGAACGGCGCTACCCGCGCGCCACGCTACCCGGCCCGCCCCGGCGTCTCCCCCTCGCCGCCGAGCGAAGACGGGCCGGCGAACGTGTCTGAGGTGAGGAAGCCCCGGAGCGCGGCCGCCGCCTCCGGCTCGGTGCCACGGCCATCCGGCGCCTGGCCAGCCTCCAGCTCCGTGCCGCGACCATCCGGCAGTTGCGCGGCCTCCAGCTCTGTGCCCACACCTTCGGGGTCCCGGGCCGCCTCCAGCTCGGCGGGCACGTCGCGCAGGAGTACCCGGATGTGCGCGATCGCCCCGAGACACGCGATTCGCACCGCGCGCTCCCCCTCCACCGCCAGCCGGCGATGCAGCGCCACCAGGGCGGGACCCGCACGGATCCCCAGCCGCTCGATGGCGCGCGCGGCCTCCCAGCGTTCCTCGGCGCACTCACGATCCAGCGCCTCTTCCAGGATGCCCAGGCCGGACGGGTCGCCCAGCCGCGCCAGCGCTACCGCCGCCGAGAGGCGGTCTTCCTCGTGGGCGCTCTCCAGGCCGGCCAGGAGATCCGGGTGAACGCGGCCGCCCTGCCGGCCGAAGCCTCGCGAGCCGAGCGCAAACGCTGCGCCCAGACGCCCCCCGGGGTCCGAGCCCCCGCCCGGGCGCGCCAGCCGGGGCTCCAGCTCCGGCCCCTCCAGCTCCCAAAGCGCCTCCGACACCCACAGCCGCAGGAGCAGGGAGGGGTGCCGCAGGAGCCGCGCCAGGTCGTCGGCTACGGGTACCCCGAGCGCCACCCACCCTCCGATGACGGCGTGCCGCGCCCTCGGCGCCACGGCCGCCAGGAGCCACACGAGTACCGGCAGGAGCCGCTTGTCGGCCAGCACCGTGACCGGGTCCCCCGGCGACGAACCGGGGGACCGCGCCCCGGCATCCGCCCGGCTGCCGAGGGCCTCGTCGCCGGCTCGCTCCGCGCACTTCCGCACCCACCACTGCATCGGGAGGCCGCCGTGGTCGCGCAGCGCGCGGACCAGCGGCACGGCCAGGGGCGCGCCGAGCGCTGCCAGCGCGTCGCCGGCGGCGTGGTCGAGCCTGCCGGCGACGGCGTCACCGGCATCGGCCGGGCGGTCGCCCAGAACGCGGATGAGCGGCCCGAGCGCGCGCCGGTCGCCGATCCCACCCAGCGCCAGCGCGGCGAGCTCACACACGCGGGCATCGGAATCCTGGAGCGCCCCGATCAGCGGCCCGACGGCGCCCGAGGCGATAGCGGGCATCCGCGCCAGCGCCCGGGCCGCCGCCAGGCGCACTCGCGCGTCCCAGTCGCCCAGGGCATTCACCAGCGGCCCGACGGCCTTGCGGCTCCCGGACCCGCCCAACGCGCGGCAGATACTCTCCAGACGGCGCCGGCGAAGGCGCAGGAAGGGGGTCTCGCCCTGGCGGCAGGCGCGCGCCACCTCCGCCTGGAGCGCCTCAATCGCGCGGGCATCGGCCGACCGGACGAGTTGTTCCGCCGCCGCCCTAACGCGCCGGGGCAGCCAGGAGCGCAGGTCGCGGGCGAGCTGGTCTACCTTGCTTGGCATCCGTCCGACTCCCGGCGGTGCCGGCTATCGCCGCCACCACGGGAAGCGTTTCCCCGTCCGCGCGGGCGTTTCCTCTTCGCCGGGCGGGGGCGCGTCGGCGGGGGTGAGTTCGGTACCGTGCCCCTCCGCTGTGCGCTTACGGCCGCTTCTCCCCCGTCCCCAGGCTGCCCGGCTCCCATTCGCGCGCCATCGTGATGTCGGCCGCGACCTTCTCCGTCAGCGCGTCGAAGTCGAGGTAGCCGACGCGGTTGAGGAGCTGCGGCTTGTACTGCCGCTTGGCGATGGCCGCGTAGCGCCGCCAGTGCTCCAGGGCGATCTCCAGGTGTGCGATGGCCGCGGCGCGGCGCTCGGGCTTGGGGTCGGCATCGAAGAGGGCGATCTCGGCGGCGCCGCGGATCTTCTCGGCGTAGTGGCGCCCGAGGTGCGCCAGCGCCTCGATGTCGCCCAGGGTGAGGCGCAGCTCCTTGCGGTCCCCCTGGAACGGCTTCAGCTCGCCCACCAGCCGGAGCGCCCGCGCGGCGTTCGCTTCCAGGTCGGACGCGATGTCGAGCGGGGTGATCGCCGGGATCGGCTCGCCGCGCAGCGCCGGATCGCGCCACTCGGTGATGCCGATGATGCCGCTGCCGCGGATCGGCTCCCAGAAGGACTCGGCGAAGTGGCGGACGGAGTGGAAGCCCTTGTTGCGGAAGCACCCCTCGGGGTACCAGTGCAGATCCAGGCCGCCCCAGTAGAAGCGGGTGATCAGCGGCAGCGTGCGGGAGGCTGCCGTCCAGGCATCCAGGAGCTTGCCGGCGGGCATCTCGGGGAAGCGGTCGGCTACGGCGCGCTCGAAGTGGGAGTTGGGGAGGGTCGGGTCGAACCCGAGGCGGCCGAAGAGCATGAAGGTGAACCACTGCTTCTGCAGGTAGAGCCGGGGCGGTGTCTCCGGCTCGGTGGAGTCCGCCACGCGCCCCCAGCAGTAGCCGTCGGCGCCCATGTAGAACCCGGCCAGGCGGTCGGCGCCGGGCATGTTGTTGATGTAGTCGCGGACGAAGTCGGGGTCGGCCCAGCGGAAGAGGTAGTTGCTGTCGTTGCGGAGGGTGAGCCAGGTCTTCATGCCGGGGGGCATCGTCTCCAGGGTGCGGTTGATGAAGATCGGGTTGGGGATAGAGAGGAGGTGGGCGGTGGAGTACTTGAAGCTGAAGTCGAAGTCTCCGGGATAGTCCGCGAACTCCCCCACGATCTCTTCCTGGGAGGAGCCGTGGTAACGGTGGATCAGCCGGAAGCGGCGCCCGGGCTGCTGCGCCAGGGCATCGCGGATGCCGGCGCCATAGGTATCGCGCAGCCACCGCTCCGGGTTGAAGGTCTCGCTCTTGCGCGGCATCTGCTCGCCGGCGGCGAGGCCGATCCCGGCCAGCAGCGGGTAGGTGAGGACCGTCTCGCGCACGCTGGCGCGGAAGTAGCGGATCGTCTCCGGGTTGTTCTCCTCAAGGGTGAGGCCGTACTTCCCCATCGTGCCGTAGAGGTAGATGTTCCAAGTGAAGAGGTAGACCTCGATGCCGCGGTCGCGCGCGCACGCCAGCACGGCGCGCCAGTGGGCGATCTTCTCCTCGATCGTCATCCGGCGGATGACCTCGGCGCCCTCCAGGTACTCCTCCCGGAACATGTTGATCCCGGTCGCCCTGAAGGTCATATCGAACTTCTTGGTGGCGCGCAGCACGTCATCCAGGGCGACGTCCGGGAACTCCGGCACCTTCACGAGGGAGGGGAAGGGATGGAGGCTCCAGAGAGAGAGCACGTTGAGGCGGTTGCGGGCCATCTCGTCGAGGTAGGCGCGCCAGAAGTCCAGGTCCCACACCTCGGGGATGTTGGCCTGGAAGGAATCGCCGCTGCACGAGTAGCTCGGGGTGCGCAGGTCGAGCGGCACGTTGAACTTGATGCCGCGCGCGGCGATGTGGGGCCGGCGCTCCACGAGCGGCAGGCGCGCGAGCGTGCCGAAGCGGATCGCCTCGGCGACATCGAGCCCGCCGTACATGGCGCCGACGGCGTCGCCTCCGGTCACCACGAGGGTGTCGGGAGTCGGTCGCGAGAACCGGTAACTCTGCGCCGGGCCCCGGCCGTCCTCCTCGAGGAGGATCTCCTTCAGCCCCGCCGCCTCGCGCGCCTGAAGCGCGGCGGCGATCTCAGCGGCGGCGAACGCTACCGGCGCGGCTTCCGAGCGCCGAGTGACGACGGGTGTGCTCGACATGGCTTGCTCCTTACGGTAGGGTGTGACAGCGACTGCTTCCTGGATTCCCG
>JACQGM010000402.1 GCA_016199585.1 Armatimonadota bacterium | reverse complement strand
GGGCTTCACACGGTTCGTTACCTCCCCGCGCTTCCTCGTAGGGTACTGCTGGTGGAACAGCAGGTCATTCCGGGCCTTTCGGCCCGCCTGACAATCCTTCAAGCGACCTCGTGTCGCAAGGTTCTCGCTATCCCAGGTGTGGGTGGTGAGCTGGCCGCCGGTGTTCTCGACGAGGGTGTTGCCGTTCTCGTCGTAGCAGACGGTGGCTGGGGCACCGCTGGGCGGGGTTTCCAGGGTCAGCTCGTTGGCGGCGTTGTCGTGGTAGCTCGTCACGTCGCCGCTGCTGTTCTTTTGGGTGCGGGAGCACAGCGCGGGGTCGCAGCCGCCCCATCCGCTTCTGACCGGACGCGCCAGCCACGGACGGTGTGGCGCATGCTTCACTCCCGGCGCCCCACCACCACGCCGACAGGAAGCCAACGCACCCCGCTACTACGGTATCGGCCCACGGACGGCGAATCCATTGGCATGGGCAGGTATCAGCGTTCGCCCCGGATCTCGTTCCTGGACCCGGGCTTCGCCTTGGCCCTGCGGCCGTTGGAGCGTGGCAGCTTCGAGGCGCGTTTCCGTGGCGCCTGCGACCAACTCCTTCCCGGCCGCCTTTTCGACGACCTCTACTCGCCCGACGGCCGCCCGCCGCGCCGCGGCGGGCGGCCGCGAGGCACGGGCGTGCCTCGCGGCTGCGGCGCCCCTGCCCTCACCGGTACATGTCCGACCCCACGTGGAAGTTGGTCAGCGTCGTCCGGGGGGGACGGTAGGTGGCCGTCACCCCCTCGGGCGCGTAGACCTGGAGTTGGTCTCCCGCCACCACCAGCATCTCATCCAGGCCGTCGCCGTTGACGTCGTGCGCGTAGGGGGGCACGAGGGACCCGGGCAGATCGAAGACGCGCTCCAGATGGTGGTTGTAGCACCCGGTGGCGGTGAGCATCAGGGCGTGCTCGCCGCCGAGCCAGTAGAGCGGCATCGGCGGGCCGATGTTCGGCTCCCGGACGCGGAGGAGGTTCCCCTCGCAGTCGAGCAGGTTGAGGATGTTGCTGTTCCCCCAGAGGGTGCCGACGACCATCTGGCGCCCCGGCAGATCCGGGCGGAACCGCCCCGCGCAGATCCACTGGGCGTGGCCGACGCGGTGATGGGCGAGGGGGCGGCCCTCCACGTCCAGCAGGAGGAACCCCAGGTCGCTGGCGGCGACGGCGACGCGCAGGGGCGCATCCGGCCCGGGGCCGAGCGGCCCGATGATGAAGCGGTCGTTGTGCTCCACGCTCGGCTCCGGCGGGCTACCGACGGTGACCGGGTGCTTCGCGGCGGCGAGCGGGGGCCACGGCGGGGGCGTGTGGAAGTTGTAGTCGGGGTTGCCGCCCGGCACGGTCCAGAGGGTGACGCCGTCCGGCTTCAGCACCGAGTAGCCGCCCATCACCTCGTCCTTGCCGTCGCCGTTGATGTCACAAGCCCGTACCGTGTGGCCGGTGTTCAGGTGGCGGTGCCAGAGGGGCTGGAACTCATCGGTGTAGGCCCAGAGGTTCGTGTACTCGTCCTTCACCACCAGGTCGCGCGGCGTGGGAAGCCCGCGCAGGTTGCAGACGTGGGCGAAGAAGATCGGGGCGCGCGCGTGCTTCGGGTTGCGCCGATCCCCGAGGTAGTCCACGGGGTGCGGCGTGCGCTGCTTGATCCGGCCCGTGGCGCCTTCCAGGATCAGAAGCTCCAGGCCGCGCGTCGCGATCACCTCGGTGCGCCCGTCGCCGTCCACATCCGCCACGTTCAGGAGCACCGGCGAAGGGCGCCATTCCTCCCGCTCGGCGTAGGGTTCCAGCGCCCACAGCAGCTTCCCCTGCCAGTCGAGGACGCACAACCGGGCGGACCCCTGAAACGGGCCGCTCTCCTGCTGGCAGTAGGCCAGAATCTCCAGGCCGCCGTCGTCGTTCACGTCGTGGACACCGGCCGCGCGGCCCCGCTTTCCGGGGAGGGCGACCGTGTGGATCAGCCCGGGGCGCGGTGTCTCTCGGGCGGCCTTGGCCGCTCGATCCGTGGTCCGCTTCTGCTCCGCCGCCACCCGGTCGGCCTCCGCGCGCTCCGCCAGCACCTTGACCGCCGTGAAGCGCGCCGGGCCTTCGGTGCGCAGCGCGATCTGCCCGAAGGTGTAGGTGGAATCCTCCACGTCAATGACCGGCTGCCCGTCCACCGCCACTCCCAGGCGCGACCCGTCGCAGGTCACCCGGCAGCGGTAGAGCCGGTCTGCCTCGGCAACGAAGACCCCCGGATCGCCCACGGCGAGCAGGATGTGGTCATCCTGGTCACGGCGGTAGAGCTTCACCGGCTGGCCGGCCTCGAAGCAGACGAAGTAGTTGCGGCGGTTGGTCTGGTAGCGCACGATCGGGCCGGCGGGGCCGTTGCTGACGGCCAGCTCCACCTCCAGCGCATAGTCGCGCCAGAGGGGCTCTCCCGCCTGGATCACCACGTTGAAGAGCGCATCTGGCTGCTGCAGGAAGCGGCGCCCCTCGCGCTCGGCGATCTCGAGGGGCATCTGGTGCTCCAGGACTTTGTAGCGCGGGCTGCGCCAGGCGAAGTGGCGGGTCATCATCCGCCAGGACCCGATGCGTATCCCGTACGCGAGCGGGTAGGTGGAGAAATCGTCGGCGAAGAGCTCGACGGTTTCCAACTCGGCTCCCGGCGCCGAAGGCGCGGTCGCCGTCGCGACGGCGCCGGCCGCCATCATCATCCGTAGTTCAGGCGAGAGCATGGTGTGGATTCCTCCTGTTTCGGTATCGTGACTACTCCAAGAGAAGGGGTGCCCAGCGTCCGCTTTCGACGCGGGACCGAGTTTCCCCTGCCATCCTCAACCACCCAACCACCCAACGTGCCGCTTCATCTCTTCTCTGCCGGCGCTTCCAGGCGCGCCACCCCCGCCCGGCTCAGCGCAGCCGTGAGGATCAGGCCGCCCAGCATGCAGCTTCCGACCTCCGAGAAGTAAGCATAGTGAGGATAGGGTGGCAGCAGCGCCATCGGCGCGAACGCGATGACTTTCCACGCCCAGAGGAGGAGCCCGACGCGCCAGTATGGCTTGACGAGCCAGAGAGCCAGGACATATCCCGCTGCCCCCAGCACGCTGAGCCATAGCGGCCGGTACCAGAGCGCGAGCCACCCTTCG
>JACQGM010000414.1 GCA_016199585.1 Armatimonadota bacterium | reverse complement strand
TCGTAGCCTAGCCCCTTGTGGGCGTCTTCGTGGGCGTCCGGTGCCGCCCAAAGCCAGTGCCCGCCACGGAGGATATCGCGGTGCAGAAGCGAGACCACCCCTACGTCCCGGCCCGCAATCGGCGCCTGGCCGCGCACTTCTACGGACTCGCCGGCCAGGTCTCTTTCATCACCATCCGGGCATATCGCCACCAATCCCCGTTCACGGTCCCCGCACTCAACCGGGCCATCATCGACGCCCTGGCCGCCGAGCGCCGCCGACTTGGGTGCGCCGTCCACATCTACTGCTTGATGCCTGATCACCTCCAGATGCTCGTGTCGCCGCGCGAGGACGGTCACTCTGTGCTGACGTTCGTGGACCAGTTCAAGGGCAAGACCACGAACCTGAGTTGGTCGTACGGATGGCGGGGCAAGCTGTGGCAGCCACGCAGCTACGATCACATCGTAAGGGCAGAGCAGGACCTGGCCGACATCGCGCAGTATATCCTGAGTGACCCCGCGCGTACCGGCCTCGTGGAAGACGCCGAGGAGTACCCCTGGCGGGGGGCATGGGACCCGTTTCCAGTGTGAGCGCCCGACCACGCCCACAAGGGGCCGGGCTGCGAGCGGCGACGGGGGACCGACGCCGTTGGAGAAGGAACGACACGTGCTGCGCAATACGCACGAGGCGCCGCCCGACGCCGGGAAGGCCCGCTACGTCCGGGCGATGTTCGGGGCGATCGCCGGGCGGTATGACCTGCTCAATACGCTGTTGAGCTTCTCGGCGCACAAGTGGTGGCGCCGCGTGGCGCTCCGCCGGTGCGCCCTGCGCCCGGGAATGACCGCGCTCGACGTGGGCGCCGGCACCGCCGACATGGCGCTCGGAATGGCCGCGCGCGTGGGCCCCGAGGGACAGGTCCTCGGCGTGGACTTCTGCGAGCCGATGCTGCGCGTGGGCGCCCGGAAGGTGGCTGCCCGTGGGCTCGACGGCCGGGTGCGCCTCCTGGCCGGGGACGCCCAGGCCCTCCCCCTCGCCGATGGCTCCGTAGACGCCGCCGTCACCGCGTTCGTGCTGCGCAACGTCACCGACGTGCCGCGCACCTTCCGCGAGATGGCGCGCGTCACCCGGCCCGGCGGCATGGTCGTGTCACTGGAGCTCTCGCGGCCCGCTTCGCCGCTCCTGCGCCGGCTCTACTACCTCTACTTCTACCGCGTCCTCCCCCGCATCGGCGGCATGTTGAGCCGGAAGGACGCCTACACCTACCTCCCCAACTCCCTGACCGACTTCCACTCGCCGGAGGAACTGGCGGAGATGATGCGCGCCGCCGGCCTGGAGGAGGTCCGCGCCCTTCGCTTGACGGGCGGCATTGTCGCCGTACACGCCGGGCGGGTGCCGGGCGGCTCGCTACCGCCGACTGCCGAGGAGCCGCACGGCATCGAACCAGGCGGTGCCGCGGCCCGAGAGGGTGCAGGAGACGACGACCTTCGTGGTGCCCTCGGGGGCGCGTAGACGCACGTAGACCGGCGTCCAGGGGGTGTCGCCGGAGAGCCACCACGTCTCCGAGGTCGCCGTGGCGAGCACCTCCTCGCGGGCCTCCCCCTCTCCATCCGTCGAGGGGCGCCGCCCACGGCACTCGAGGCGCAGGTAGGCGTTGCCGCGCACGTCGCTCGTGCGGATGTGGCCCATCAGCAGCAGGGGGTTGCCCGGGGCGATGCGGGTCACCTCCTGGCGCCAGCCCGCCGGATCGCCCGCGAACGGTTTCTGGTAGGTGACCCGGGCGCTTGCGCGGCCCTCGCACGCCTCGTCGCGGTCGAAGCGGCAGATCACGCCGAACGCGCGCTTCGGATTCCAGAACTCGCGCCAGGGGGTGCCGATGCCGCCGCCCTCGAAGCCGGAGTCGCGCAGGAGGTTCTCACCGCCCGGGCCCGGAGGCGCCGGAAGGATGAAGATGGGCGGGCGCACGGGAGCCTCCTCATCCGGTTCCCGCCGCAGGGGGATAACCGCCACGCCATCCACCCACACCTGGCCGGTGCCCCGGAAGGTCAGAGTGAGGGTAGCCATCCCCCCGCCCCGACCGGGTGCCGCCACAAAGGAGAAGGACTGCCAGTCGCGGCTCTGCGGCGCCGTCGTCGCGAGGAGCACGCTGCGCCCCGCGAGCTGCAGGTCGCCGGTGAACGCGCCGGGCGCAAAGAGCAGGGCATCCACGGTCCCGCGGAACCCCGCGCTGCGAAGCCGGCCCTCCACTCGGAGCATCGCCCCCGGCGGCGCGACGATGCTGCGACTGATCGGCCAGGGTCCCTCCTGCAGCGGCGAGGTGTTGGAGAAGCGCAGCGGCCGCTCGCCCCCGGCGCTCGCGGCGCGGTCCATGCTGAACACGTCCCGGGGCACCATCTGCCAGCCGGCGGCGAGAGCGCCCTGGTCAAAGCCACCGTTATCGAGCGGTTCGGCCGCGCCGGCCGGGGGCAGCGCCGCCAGAATGAGCCACACTACTGCCAATCGCCTCATCAGGAACCTCCCGCTCTGTAGGACTCCCGGTGGGGTGAGAACCTTCAATTGTGGAACCCAACCCCCGGCCTTCGGCCACCCCCTTCCCGCGGCGGGAAGGGGGCCGGGCGAGACGCGCGTGCCCCGGGCCTGGAGGGCGTGCGCGGTGCGGGGGCACGGGGGTGTGGGGCGCGGTGCGTCCGCCTCAATACCCGAATGCCGCCTCCACCTCCGCGATCGCCTCCTCAATCAGGTCCATCCCCTTCGCGGCGACCTCCAGGTCCATGACGATGGGGGGAGACATGCGGAGGATGTGCCCGGCGGGCACCCACGCCAGGCCCTTGCGGAAGGCGCGCTGGTAGACCTCCTTGCCGGCCTCCGGGAAGGGCTCCTTCGTCTCGCGGTCTTTCACCAACTCCACGCCGAGGAGGCAGCCCTTGCCGCGCACGTCGCCGACGATCGGGTGCGCCTCCTTCAGGGCGGCCATCCGCTTCTCGAAGTAGGTACCCAGGCGTTGGGCGTTCTCCAGCAGGCCCTCCTCCTGGATCGCCTCGATGCTGGCGAGGGCGGCGGCGCAGGCCATCGGGTTGCCGCCGTAACTGGTGGAGGCCGAGATGCGGTTGATGCTCTCCTTGTAGCGGTCGGAGACGAGCATGGCAGTGACGGGGAAGCCGTTGCCGAAGCCCTTGCCGATGGTGACCACGTCCGGGCGCGCATCCCAGTGCTCCATCGCGAAGAACGCGCCGGTGCGCCCCATGCCGGTGAGCACCTCGTCGGCCATGAGGAGGATGCCGCGCTCGTCGCAGAAGCGGCGCAGCTTGGGGAAGAAGTCGTCGGGCGGAAAGATGGATCCGGCCCACCCCTGCACCGGCTCCACCACGAAGGCGGCCACGTTGCCGGTGGTGGCCTGCTCGACGAACTCGACGTAGAAGGCGAGGTAGGCGTCGGTGTCAATGCTGCCGTCGGCCTTCGTGAACATCGGCCGGTAGGGGTAGGGGCGGGGGACCAGGTAGAAGCCCTGGGCGCGGCCGGCGCCGCCGGTCGGGTTCATCTTCGCCAGGCTCACGGCATGGCCCGTCTTGCCGTGGAAGTCCATGTAGCAGGAGATGAACTCCGTCTTCCCGGTGGCGGCGCGGCAGACGCGGAGGCCGGCCTCGACGGCGGTGGTGCCGCTATCGTAGAACTGCGCGCCGGTCAGGTCCCACGGCTGGATCTCGGCCAGCTTCTCCAGCAGGGCCACCTTCACCGGGGTGTTGAAGTCGTGGCAGTTCATCAGGTTGCGGGCGTGGAACGCCACCGCCTCGCTCACCTTCGGGTGGCAGTGCCCGAGCGTGGTGACGTAGATGCCGCTGGAGAAATCAATGTAGACGTTGCCATCCACGTCGGTGAGGGTGACGCCGTGCCCCTTCTCGAAGACGACCGGGCAGAGCGTCACCTGGCTGGAGTAGCCGATCATGTGCCGGGTACCGCGGGCGTTGAGCGCGCGCGACTTCGGCCCGGGAACGTCAGCGGTCAGAATGCGGGGCACGGCGTCGGGGTCAACGCGTGCCCAAGAGATATTGGACATCAGGATGAAACCTCCCTCGGGGGTTGTCAGGCAGCGCGCCCGGCGCCGCGGTCGGCCTTCATCAGGATCAGGAGCGCCTCCTCCAGGTGCCCGGCCGCCTGCTCGTCCTTCTCGCGGGCGAGATGGATGAGGGGCACGATGCGGCGGCGGACCCGGGGCTCCGCCAGCTTGCGCACGTGCGCGTCGGAGACGCCGTTGCCGCCGGCGAACTCCCAAACGGCCCACATCAGGTCGTGCTCGGCCACGTAGCAGGCAGCCGCTCGCTCCAGGGGCGCCGCCGCGGCGGGCTCACTGGCCGCGATCTGCCTCAGGAAGAGCGAGGCGTACCAGCGGCCCTCGGCGACGGTGCCGGTCGCATCGTAGTGGACCATGTAGCGGTCGTGGAGCACGGCGAGCTCCTGGCCCGCGAACTGGTCGTCGCGCAGGAGCGCCTCGGCCCAGGCGCCGTAGGCCGCGAGCCCGGCGCGGCGATGGCGCACCCGGGGCGTGCGCGTCACCCGGATGGCCCAATCGAGGGCGCGGCGGAACACCTCGCCCGACTCCGGGCGCTCGCCCCGCTCGCCGATGACGACGATGCCGGGCGTCTCCGCGAGCCAGTCCCGCTTGCGGAACTCGCCGGTAGGCTCGAACTCCAGGCCCGCGGCGAACTCCGGGAAGTCCTGAAAGAAGCTCCAGCCGATGAGCGCCTCGCCGCCCTCGTCGCAGCCGGTGATCAGGCAGCACTCCGGCGGGCCGACCACGCCGAACCCGATGACGGGACGCCCCTGCCGCAGGCTCGCCGCGATGCGCTCGCGGAAGAGCGCCCCGTTGTCGCGGCCCTCCTCCTGTCGGAGGATCTCGCAGGCGTAGCCCACCGACTCGAAGGCGCGCAGCACCGGCTGCCGGGGGTCCTCCGCCGTGCGCATCACGTCGCCGTTCGCCATGTCCCAGACCTGCGGGTTCCAGAGGAGGCGGAAGGCGGCGCCGGACGTGCCCATCAGATAGGCATAGCCGCAGTGCATCGGCCAGGTGGCAGCTTGCCCCTGGAGGTGCCGACACCCCGGGGGGTCGCCGAGGTACTCCAGACAGGCGCGGAGACACGAAGGAAGGGGCACGTCCTCGGGGCAGCGCGTGCCGTCGTAGAAGCGGACGCGGGGCACACCTTCGAGGCGCACGCGCGCGGGCAGCCCGGCCGAGCCGGGGGGTGTCGGCATGTTCACATCTGCGCTCCCTCCCGCCGGCTCCTACGACGGACACGCGCCGGCAGGAACGGACTGACATCGGTTTCGGCGGCGGAGGCGCGCCCTCCTGCCCGAGGACGGGCGCGAGGTCACTATATGCCCACCGGTCGCGGGCTGCACCATCACGGGGAAGGAGAATCGCCCCTTCATTGTCGTAACTTAAGAGCGGCAGGCCGCCGCAGACGCGACGGCGCTGCCGTGGAGGTGACCCATGCCGAACCCGATTTGCCATTTCGAGATCATGGTGCCCGACCCGGAGAAGGCCCGAGCCTTCTACGGCCAGGTCTTCGACTGGAGCTACCGCGAGGATCCGACGCACGACTACATCGTCATCCATACGGGCGCCGACCCGAACGGCGGCATCATGCGCACCCCGCCGGGGGTGCCCGTGGCCGCTTCGCTGAACGTCTACGTGCGCGTGGACGACATTGATGCCACTCTGAAGCGGGTGGAGGCCGCCGGCGGCCATGTCATCGTGTCGAAGACGGATATCCCGGGCATCGGCGCCTTCGCCCTCTTCTCGGACCCCGACGGAGTGGCGCTGGGAATCTTCCGCGAGGTGTGATCCCGGGGATCGCGGCGGCGGCTGAACCGCCGCAGCGCCCGCCCTGCGCGTGACCGCGCGAAGAGGGGAATCGCCGCGCGCGGCGGACAGCATGGCGCGCGGACCCCACGACACGCGCGCGCTTTGACGCCCCCGGACGCCGGTGCTATAATGCCAGACGGGGGGAGAGCGATGTCCACAGCGAGCACAAGAGAGGCGTATCGCCTCCAACTGGAGCCAGTGACGCCGGAGCTTCTGGAGGGGATCGTGCGTCGGATCGTGGCGTTCTGCGATCCCGAGAAGATCATCCTCTTCGGCTCCTACGCCCACGGCACCCCGCGCGAGTTCAGCGACGTGGACCTCTTCATCATCAAGTCGGGGGACTGCAACCGCCTCGACCTCCAGGGCCGGATCGACGGCCTCTTCTGGGACATGTCGCTGCCACTCGACGTTCTCGTCCGTACCCCGCAGCAGGTGGCGCATGAGGTGGCTCTCCGGAACCCCTTCATCGTCAAGCACGTTCTCGGGAGGGGGAAGGTGCTATATGAACGACTGGAGCACCACCGGCACGCGGGCCTCCTCTGGGCGAGAGGGACAGGCGCGTCCGAAACCGACGACGAGGACGCCCCCGCCCAATCGCAAATCTGAAATCTGAAATCGCAAATCCCATGGACACTCTCGGCATCGGTATCATCGGCTTCGGGTTCATCGGCAAGGTACACGCCTACGGCTACCTGAACCTGCCCCTCTTCTACGACCCCGTGCCCGTGCGCGCGAAGCTCGTCGGCGTCGCCACCTCGCGCGCGGAGACGGCGCGCAAGGCGGCCGCGCAGGGGGGATTCGAGTTCGGCACGGCCGACTGGCGCGAGTTGATGGACCGGCCGGACATCCACGTCATCAACATCTGCTCGCCCAACAGCCAGCACGCCGAGCAGCTCCTCGCCGCCATCGCCGCCGGCAAGCACATCTACTGCGACAAGCCGCTCGTGGTCACCCCGGAGGAGGCCGCGCGCGTCGAGGCGGCGCTGGATGGCTACCGCGGCATCGGGCAGATGACGCTGCAGTACCGCTTCTATCCCCCCACGCTGCGCGCCAAGCAGCTCGTGGCGGAAGGCTTCGTGGGCAGCGTCATCAGCTTCCGCGCCGCCTACCTCCACTCCGGGAGCGTGGACCCCGCCCGGCCGATGGGCTGGAAGCAGCTCAAGTCGGAGGGCGGCGGCGTGCTCCAGGACCTCGGCTCGCACGCCCTCGACCTGATGGACCACCTGATCGGCCCGTTCGTCGGCGTCCTCGCCGAGAAGCGCACCCTCTATCCGCAGCGCCCGGACCAGCAGGGGCAGGTGGTGCCGGTAGAGGCCGAGGACCAGGTGATCCTCCTCGCCCGGCTGGCGAACGGCGCGGTCGGCACCATCGAGGCGTCGAAGATCGCTACGGGCGCCGAAGATGAGCTGCGCTTCGAGATCCACGGCGACCGGGGCGCGCTCCGCTTCAACCTGATGGACTCGAACTACCTGGAGGCCTACGACCTGCGCGAGCCGGAGGCGCCCCTGGGGGGGCAGCGCGGCTGGCGCAAGATCGCCACCGTGCAGCGCTACGAGAAGCCCGCCGGCTTCCCCGGGCCGAAGTTCGGCATCGGCTGGATCCGCGGGCACGTGCACTGCCTTTACACCTTCCTGAACGCCATCGCCACCGGCCGGCCCTCGGAGCCCTCGCTGCAGCGGGGCATCCACCTGCAGCGGATGCTCGCCGCCGCCGACCTCTCCGCCGCCACCCGGAGCTGGCAGGCGCTGCCGGGGCGGTGAAGGGGGCCCTGAGCCGGGCCGAGGACGCTGAGGAACCCCGACGCAGAGGACCAGAGGAGCCAGAGGGCGCAGAGGGTTGGGTGGGATCCGCTCCGCGGCGTGGGCATCCGGGGCGCCGCCGGGAGGGAGGAACGTGATGTTCCGCTTGAGACGCAGGGGGGACCGAGGGTCCCTGGAGGCCGATGAGCAGGCCCGCCAGCAGGGGATCGCAGGGCTTCCCAGGCACCCGACCGAAGAGGATTCCGAGGCGCTGCGGGCGCACCTGGTCGGGGTGGCGGCGCAGGCAGAGGACCCGGAAGCCGCAGAGCTCGCCGGCATCCTGCTGCTTGCCGACCCGGAAGAGAGGTGCCGACGCTTCCAGGAGGTGGCTCACAGGAACCCTGACAGCTACGCTCTCCGCCTGGCCGCGGCGTCCCTGCACCGGGAATGCGGGGACATGGGGGGCTGCTTCCGGGAGGTCGCGTTGGCGTTGGCGCTGGCACCGGAGGCCCCGGCTGCCTTCATCGAGCTCGGAAGGGCGCTGCTCTCGCAAGGCGAAAGCGACCTGGCACGCCGCATTCTCCTGAACGCGTGGGACCGATATCCTCGGCGTGAGCGCCCGCGCGACAAGCGGGCCTTCCTGCTGCGGCTGGGGTTGCCCGGCGACCTGCTGGATGAGTAGCGCACGGGTCTCGCAATGGAGGATCTGATGCGAGGCCGTGCCTCACAGGTGCTCGGTGCTCCTGAATCGTGGCCCTTCTGGCTTGTGTTCGGTCTGGTTTATGGCTTCACCATGCTGGTGGTCTGGCCGCTGGCTGCCGGAGGCCGCGTGGATATGACTGCCGGGCGCGTCGCAATGGCCCTGGTGGGATCGCCTCTTGGTAGCCTCGCTGGGGGCTACTGCCTCGGTGGACGATGCTTCGCACACAGCTTCCACCTGCGCGTGGTGGTCGCATGGCTCTTCGGCTGGGGAATCGGGCCGGGTCTTGTGGTGGGAGTCACCCTCTTAGTGAAGCGTATCTTCTGAAGCCGATAGTGCGGCCGGCAAGTGGCGGATCTGTACGTCGGCCGCCTGGCCGGTCGTGTGCCACCCGGCGGCACAGCCGAAAAGGAGGCGGGACGATGGGGAAGGCGCCACTCGTCGGCGTGGGCATACTCGCCCTTGCGGGTGCGGGGTTCTGCGCGTACGTATTCCATGCGGCTCGCACGAGCGGAAACCGACCGCCAGCAGTGGAAGCACGCTCGGGAAGCCACGGGCCGTTGCGCCCGGACCCTTTTGCCGAGATCCCGGAGGATCACCTCGGCGGGAAGCCTGTTCTCATTGCCACGTTCAACCCTGGCGACCCAGTGGCACAGAACCATGTCACCTCCGTTCTGAACAGAGCCGGGGTATCATGGATGGTGTGGAGTTCAGTCGCCGCGGATGTCCTCGTTGGTGAGCCCCACGCGCAGCGCGTCCGGGAAGCCCTGCGGGAAGACGCTGCAAGGCATGGCTATCGGCTCGTGATCCGTGGCGGGACGGCGCCCCGGGGCCGCGCGTCTCGATCCAGGTGATGGGCGCCCCCGCCTCCCCTACTTCCGCGACCGCGCCAGAATCGCCCGCCCCACCCCCTCCAACACCACGGCCGCCGCAAGGTAGAGGAACACCGTCACCACCCAGGCGCCCTCCTGGCCGGCCCAGAGCGCCGGCACTGTCTTCGCCCAGTCGCCGGGGTTCAGCGCCACGGCAAGGAAGGCGATGACGGGGTTGAGGTAGAGCGTCTCCCAGATGAGCCGGTGGGCCGGGTTGAGCGACGAGTCCCAGCCGACGTAGCTGAAGAGGGGGAAGAGCAGGAGGGCGGTGACCGTCACGAAGAGGACCGCGGCGGCGGTGTAGCGGCTCCCGGTCAGCACCGAGTAGAGGCGGGAGAGGGCGACGCAGAAGGCGACGCCGGCCAGCGCCACCAGCAGCGCCGCGCCCAGCGTCTCGGGCGACATGGCCCGGGTGGTCGCCGGCGCCAGGACGATCCCGGAGGCCAGGATCGCTGCCCCGAAGAGGAAGAGGAGAGCGATGTAGGCCGGCCCCGTGGCATATCCCCCCGCGAACGGGCGTACCTCCAGCAGGCGCGAGAGGCCCTTCCTCGCCCCGCCGCTCGCCCGTCCGGCGCCGCGGACCTCCGGCGCATCCCCGGTGCAGAAGATCACGGAGAGCGCCGCCAGGGCGATCAGCAGCGCCCCCGACAGCCAGGCGAGCGCCGCGCGCACCTGCGAGGCGGAAGTCGTCCCCGACCCAAACACGTTGCCGGTGATCCCGAGTGCCAGGAGGGCGAAGAGCACCAACGTCAGCCAGCGCAAGAGGGTCGGGCGCTCGGAGACGCCCTCTTCCAGGCGGTGTACCGCCCCGGCCGCCGCCAGGGCGGCGATGGCGGCGTTCAGCAGCAGGGCGGCGATCCAGGTGGGGACGTGCCAGCGGAAGAAGGGCGCGGCGTGGAGCGCGTTGAAGACGGCCGCGATCGGGCTCACGGCGGAGAAGAGGACGGCGCGCCCGCCGCCCCCGGCCGCGCCCGTCGCCGCCGCCAGGAAGAGCGCGGCCATGTAGGTGGTGGCGGTGGCGACGGCGGTGCTGCGCAGCAGTGCGGAGAAGAAGATCCCGATGGCGGCGTAGGTCAGGGCGCTCATCGCCAGCAGGAGGTAGACGATCGCGATCTCCAGGGGTGAGATGCCGCCCAGCAGGAAGCAGATGCCCGCCAGGGGGAGCGAAGCCGTCAGGAGGAGCGCGGCGAACCCGAAGGCGGAGCCGACCTTCCCCCCGATGATCTGGCGCGGCGGGAGCACGGTGAGGAGCAGCAGCTCGAAGGTGCGCTGCTCGCGCTCGATGGTGAGCATGCCCGCGGTCAGCGCCGGCACGATCAAGCTGATCATCGCCGCCTGGGCCACGAAGAGCATCTGGAAGAGCTGGCGGCCCGCCGCCGTCGTCCCCGGCGTGAGGGTGAAGCCGCCCGAGGCATAGCGGTTGTGCCAGGAGAGATAGGCCACGAAGAGGAAGAGGGAGCAGAGCATCACGTAGAAGAAGAGGAGCCAGTAGGCGCGGGTGCCCCGCATCCGCGTGCGCATCTCCTTCGTCAGTACCGGGTTGTCGAAGCGTGTCACGAGACGATGCCCTTCGTCACCTTCATGAAGATGTCTTCCAGGTCGGCCTCCAGCTCGTTGAAGGATTGCACGCGCACGCCGTTCTGGACGAGCATTTGCAGGAGGGCGTGCTGGTCGGTCTCGTCGCCGGCGAACTCCACACGGATGGTGTGGTTCGCCACCACCGCCGCCGCGCGCACCCCCGCGGCGCCCTCCAGCATCGTGGCGACCTGCGCCGGGTCGTCCAACACCCGGATCTCCAGCACGCGCCCGCCGGCCACCTGCTCCATGATCGCCTGCACGTCGCCGCAGACGACCATCCGGCCCTTCTCGATGATGCCGATCTTGTTGCAGAAATCGGCGAGCTCCGGCAGGATATGGGAGGAGATGAGGATCGTCTTCCCCATGCTCCTCAGCTCTTTGAGGAGCTCCTTGATCTCGATGCGCGCCCGGGGATCGAGGCCGGAGGCGGGCTCGTCGAGGAGGAGCACCTTCGGGTCGTGAACCAGAGTCTTGGCGAGGCAGAGGCGCTGCTTCATGCCGCGCGAGAGCTCCTCCACGTAGGCGTCCCGCTTCCCCGTCAGGTCGGTCAGCTCCAGTACGTCGTCCACCACCCGGGCGCGGCGGTCGCGCGGGATCTTGTAGGCGGCGGCGAAGAAGTCGAGGTATTCCCAGACCTTGATGTCGTCGTAGACGCCGAAGAAGTCCGGCATGTAGCCGATGAGGGCGCGCACCGCTTCAGGCTCGCGCACCACGTCGTGGCCGCTGATGGTGGCGGTGCCGGCAGTGGGCCGGAGGAGGGTGGCGAGCATCTTGATCGTCGTGGTCTTCCCGGCGCCGTTGGGGCCGATGAACCCGAAGATGTCGCCCTCCTCCAGGCGGAAGCTCAGGTCTTCCACCGCCGTCACCGTCTTGTATTCCTTGCGAAGGTGCTCCAGAGTGACCATCGGAACCCCCGGGGTGCGGATTTCAGATTTCGGATTTCAGATTTCAGATTGCGCCCATGGTTGGCGTGCGGGACCTCAGCCCGGGTTGTTGATGCTGATCTCCAGGCGTCTCAGGACGTACCATTCCCCGGGCGCCGCCAGACGCACCTGGACGCGGCCGCTGCCGCCCTCCACGAAGCGCCGGGGATCCGGCACGGCCGCGGTGCCGCCGGCGCCCGACGCGGACGCGGGTACCGCCACCCAGCGGCCGGTGCGGGCATCCCGCAGCGAGAGATCGAGCTGCTTCGCCGCCGGGCGCGCGGATCGCGTCCAGGTGCCCTCCCAGTGTAATCCGAGCCGGCGCACCGGCATCCCGGAGGGAACACGGAACTCCTTCACCACCGAGCCGCCCTGCAGGTAGATCGAGCCATCGCCGCTGGTGTGGCTCTGCGGGCCGATCCCCGCGATCCTCCCGGACACCATCCCCGCCGGCAGACTCAGCCCCCTGCCGGCGGCCAGGTGGGGCGCGTCCAGGTGAAGAACGTAGACACCCACGGAGGTCTCGCGCGGGCGCGCGCCCACCACCCGCACCGGCGAGGACCCCGTGGTGCCCCAGGCGATCAGCACCGGCTCCATCGGGTTGGCGACCTTGAGGGCGGCGTCCTGCAGCGCGCTCACCGCGGCCGCGCGGATGCGCTCATTCTCCGGGACCCCCGGGCCTGCGGGCGGGCGAGAGGGCGGCCGGGGCCAGGGACCCCCGGAGCCGCCCGGCGCGGCGGGAGCGGCGATGCGGACGCTCACCGTCGCTTCGCCGCCGGGCGGCAGGGCGCCCACCGGACTGGCTCGTCGCCCCAGCACCAGGACCCCGCCCTCGAAGTGCTGGCGGGTGCCGTTCCGGATGCGGCCCTCGAAGACGCTCGACGCGGGGCGAAGCGAGGCCGTCACCGCGCCCCCCAGGTCGCGCCGCGCCCGGCTGCCGAAGACCCGCATGTCGTACATGCGGATCAACACGTCCTCCAGGCGTGTCTTCTCCCCCGACGCCACCGTGTAGTCACCGGCGACCGCCGAGGAGCCGCCGAGACCGCCGCCGCCATAGGGGTTTCGGGGCGCGTCGCCGCTCTCGTGGAGGCCGGAGCCGGGAGGGGCTTCCAGCACATAGCGCCGGTGCCCGGGCGAGAAGAGGCCGGCATACGAGGTGCCGGCGGCGCTGTGGGCGCCGGGGGCGCTCTCGAACACGTCGAGCCGATAGAGGATCAGCGAGCGGCCCTTCGTCTGGTAGCCGATGGCAAGGGCGACGACACAGAAGAGCGCCACGATGGCCGGCGCGGTGACCCAGGCGTACTCCCGCCGGTCGAGCCGGCGCAGCACCAGGTAGTTGAGCGGCACCAGGCAGAGGAGGTAGGTGAGGAAGAAGAGGCCCACCGTCCGGGTGCTGGGGAAGTCCATCGAGCGCACGTTGGCGAGGGCGCTGGCGAGCGCGGGGCGCTGCGGCCCGTAGTAGCCCTGGATCGGGCCGGGGTCCTCCGCCTCTCGCAGCACGCTCGCGCCGCCGCCCTGGCTCAGGATCTCCTGCCACAGGGCTATCTGCCCCGACCAGCCGCGCACCGGGGCCTGGTCGTAATCGAAGGCGAAGAAGAGCGCGCGGCCGCTGCCGTAGGAGCGCGAGACGATGAGGGGGATACCCCCCTGCTGCACCCAGACGCGGGCGCCGGGCAGGGGCGTCGCCCGCGCGATGGCGGCGCCCGCCCCGGGGATCGCGGTGCCGTAGCGCGCGCCGAGGGCGCCCAGCGACTCCACCGCCTGCGGCACGGCGTCGCGCACGGGAAGGAGATCGCGCAGCAGCGGATCGCGCAGGCGGGCCACGTCAGAGCCGCCCCCGACGACGAGCGTGCCTCCATCCATCACGAACTCGCGCAGGGCGTCTCTCTGGTCAGGACCGAGAGCGCGCAGGGGGACGCTGCCGAGGGCGATCACGTCCACGGCGGAATAGGCGAGGGAGTCGTCGAACAGGCCGGCGGCATCAGCGTGCGTCACGTGGACGCGGGCGCTCTGCGGCGACGGGCCCTGGCGATAGGGGCTCGTCCCGCCCGGCGGCGGCCCGAGGGGCACCATCGGCAGGAAGCTGAGCGCCGAGCGGTCGTCGGAGACGGCGAGGACGAGGCGGTCGCCGGGGTCGAGGAAACGGATCGGGACGTCGGCCTCCACGCCCTGAAAGCGGACCGGAACGCTGCGCAGGGAGCGGTCCGTGCGCGGCAGGAGCAGGTGGCGCTGGCGGGCGCCGGCGGCGAGACGCACGTCTTTGACGTAGCGGATGCTGCTCGGGCGCTGCCCGATCTCCGCCTCGATGCGCCCGGCGACGTCATCGCCCGGGTTTTCCAGGGAGACGAAGAGGGGGAGCCAGGCGCCGATCTTCGCGAACCCATCCAGGCCCGCCCGGGGCGCCAGCGTCGACTGCGCGCGGCCCGGCACGGCGGCGAGGAGCGGCAGGAGAGCGAGGCAGAGGAGGGCGACGCGGCGGCGACCGGTGCCGGAGACACCGGGGAACCGCCGGATGGGGCGCGGGTCTGTCATGATCACGCTCCCTCTCGATGGCCCTCGCGCGCTCGACGGAACGGGGCGCCATTCCCCGGCTCCGGCGCGGGCGGAACCCGCGCCCTACGAGGATCCCCGCCCGGAGTCTCTAACTCCGCCGCAGCATCTGCTTCAGCTCGGTGTAGTTG
>JACQGM010000413.1 GCA_016199585.1 Armatimonadota bacterium | reverse complement strand
TGGTCGTCGGAGCGGAGACCCTTCGCGTCGGCCGCTCAGAGCCTGCCCTGAGCGCGGCGAAGGGGTGACAGATGCGGGGTTCGCCGGGGTCGGATCGGCGTTACAGGCCGCCAACCTGGAGCAATGAAAAGGCCCTGGGCCGCGCGAGCCTGGGTAGTCCACACCCTCGGCGGGCGGCATCTCCTGCGCCGCACGCCGGCTGCGGGAAGTCACCGGTCGAGCGCGGCGAGAGAAGGCACGGCGTAGCTGTCACCGGCGTTTGTGATATAGGTGTAGCCTCTGGTGTAGTCCTTTGGGTCCTGGAATCCCCGGATCAGGGTGATCCCCCCGGTGGAGACGGCATCTCCCTTCACCCCTGCGATGTGGTAGCTCGTGTCTATCGGCAGGTCGTTCTGGAAGTGGATCGTCCGCCCCATGAAGGAGACCTCCAGAGGGAGGGGCGGATCCAAGACCACGCGGTTGTTATGAGGATCCGAGATGTCCACGCCCTTGATCTTGCCCTGGTAGGTCGCCACCGGCGCCGTGAGCTTCACATCCCCGACCTGCAGGAGGGTGCCGCCCGCCATCCGCATCGCCCGCACCTCGCCGCCCATCCGGCGCACCCACCCGATGCGGCCGTCGAAGCGCACTCCACCCTCCACCTCTACACGCGTGGGTGTCTCGCAGGCGATCAGGATGTCCGTGGCACCGCTTGCCAGTTCCACCGCCACTGCGGCCACCGAGTTCGGGTCGGCGTTGTGCTCCACCTGCAGGCGGCGCACCCCCTTGATGAAGGGCGTTCGGTCGTACGGTTCCAGAACGGTGACGAACTGGCTGGCCACGTCCTCGCCCAGGCGGCTCTGGAGGAGGTAGCGGAGGCGGCGCGGGTTGCCCGGCTTGTTCTGCGGGGGATCGCCGCTGGCGAGGGCGACCTCGTCGCAGGGCGTCAGGGCGTGCAGCCGCAGGTGCGGCTCCTTCCCTTCCGCGATTCGGCCCCGCAGGTCCTCGGCCCTCCAGTCCACCGTGTACGGCTGCTCCACCCGCCCGCCGGAGCGGGCGACGTCGTAGAGGTAGGAGAAGCCGTTCGTGTTGTAGATGGTTTCCCCTTCGCCGGGAAGCTGAGCGAACGCCACTCCTGGCCCGGCGAAGGTGCCGGTGGGCTGGGGCACGAGGGTGAGGCCGGACACCTGCGCGCTCTGCGCGGGGCCGTGGTAGGAGAGGCGGTGGCTCCTTCCGCCGCGCGCCCGGAACACATCCAGGATGTAGCTCTCGGTGTCGGAGACATCCACCAGCGCCACGGCGCGCCGGTAGGTCTTCAGGTCCGGGTAGGCGGACGCGGAGGTGACCTCCATAGCGCGCAGGGGCGGCTGCACGGCGAAGAGCGCCAGCTTGCCGCCGGTGGCGGAGCGCGTGTCGTTCACGAACAGCGTGTTGTGGCTGGGGGTGTGGCTCGTCCAGGCGATCCGCTGGGGCCAGGCGCCGGTGTACTCCGGGTAGCCGAGGTCGGGGAGCATGTCCACGTTGTGGGCGTAGAGACCGATGCTGAGACAGTCGGCGTGCCAGTGCCGCTTGTTGTGCCCGTAGAAGGTCCAGAGGGCACGGCCGTTCTCCGGGGTTCCCGTCTGCAGCACGGCCTGGCCGTAGCCGCCCAGGTGGTCGCTCTTCAGCGTCAGGGGATCCCTGTCCGCGACGCGGGCGATCTCGTTCGCCAGGGCGTCGGGGTCCTTCTCGAAGATGTCGGTGCTCGTTCGGAGACTGGCAAGGTCGCCGCCCGCGTAGCGCCAGGCGAGGGTAGCCAGGCGAGGGTCTCGGTAGATCCGGTAGCCGAGGGCGAAGACATCGGCGCTCCCCGCGGGCCTCCAGTGGCCCGTGGCGCCGCTGTCGCCGATGTTCGGGAGGGCCGCATTCAGACACATGAGGCGCGGCTCAACGAGGAAGCACTGCCGCAGCTTGGGGAACTCCGCGATGATGTCGTGCTCGGTGTAGTCCGGGTAGGCGGCCAGAGCGGTCGCCAGGTCGCGCACCCCGCGTGTCAGGATCAGCCCGTATCCACCGCACAGATTTCCCATCCCGTCTCGGTCCAGCTCCTCCACGAGCACCCAGGGAACGGGGTTCCCCTGGGCATAGTGCGGGCCCGGGAAGCCGGGGTCGAAGAGGTAGTCGAGCCACTCCTCGGTCTCCCCCTTCCGATCGAGTGCGATGGCTGCGGCCGCCGGGTTGCGGATTCTGGCGATGTTGCCGTCAATGCGTCCGTCCTTGTAGGACCCGAGCATGCTCACCAGCAGGTGGTCCTCAATGTGCCTGCAGATCGCCCGGGTGCTGCTCTTGTCGCCAAGTGCGTACTGCCTCGCTTTCGCCGAGCAGAAGCGCGCCAGCTCCTCATCGCCCTGGATACCCTCGTAGATGGCATCGTAGGCCTGGGCCACGGCCCAGACCATGTCGTTCTCCCATAGCGATCCCTGGATGCGGCCCTGCCGCCCGCTGTGCTCGAAACCCAGCTTCTGGAAGGGCGCGAGGTCCATGTCCGGGTAGACGTCGGCGATGCGGTCCAGCAGTACCGCGGCTTTGTGGGCGTAGCGACGGTCGGAGGTGAGCGTATACGCGACCGACAGGCTGCTGAGGGCGCCCCGTATCCTGGCCCACTGCACCCACGAGTTGTAGTAGGCGATGAATCGGTGCCGGTTACCCTTCTCGTCGTGCAGGCCGTAGCCGTCGTCCACGTACAGCTTGTGGAGCGGGTCCCCAGGATCCGGGTGCTCGGCGTTGACGAGCAGCCTTGCATCGCCACGTGCGCGGCGGAAGCACCCGTGCTCGTCCAGGGCGGACCGGTAGTAGGCCCGGAAGTCGTTCTTGGGGTAGACCTCCCCGCAGTTGGGGCACTTCAGCTCCCACTCGCCGCCGACCTGCCAGGGGTAGTTGCCGAAGGGGACGATGCCGTCGCCGCACCTTGGGCAGCCGATCTCCTTGTTGGTGTGGATGTCGCGCGGCAGCTCCTGGGTGGTGATCATCTCCCACAACTCGTCGTCGCTCTTCGCCAGCCAGGTCCGGGCGCCGGCGATGGCGGCCGACTGCTGGGCGGCGGCCCACTCGAACCGCTTGGCGTTCTCCAGGGCGTTCCCCCGCATCTGTGCGGTCACAAACCGGCTGTGCTCCTTGGCCACAGCTCCTGAGGCCGGGCCGAGAACGCCGGCCAGGGCCAGTGTCAGAGCAAGCTCGTTGTGCATCGTTCCTCTCCTGTGTCCGTGCTGCCGGATCCGGGCAGAAGGTGGCAGCCGCCCCCGATGTTGGCACTCCCGAGTTGAGCGCTCTGCTACCTCCGCGCCAGGCACTGCTGGATCGCTGCCAGGCACACCTCCACCACCGTGTCCACGTTCATCACGAGCGCCTGCGTGTCGGTGCGGTTGCCGGACATCTCGAGCACGAAGGACGCGGGCGTTCCCGCTTCCGCGGCGTAGCAGATGAGGAATGGGTGGGGCGGGCTGAAGTCGGTCTTCCGCAGGATGTTCACCTGCTCGTATTCCGGTGAGTACGGGCGCTGGCTGAGGTAGCGGTTCTCCAGGCGTCGGGTGAAGTCTGCATGGATGGCGTTGAGGAGCGCCTCGTCACCCCTGTGGGGCCAGAGCATAATGTAGTCGGCGGTGTGGAAATCCGCCACGCAGAGAGGCTTGTGCTCTTGGATGAGCCGCTGCGCGATCCTCGTCTCGGGCTCCGAGGCGGGGGCGGCCCCCTTGTAGTCGAAGTCCCACGGCACGTAGAGATCCTCGCCGCCCTCGTGGCCCTGCCAGGCGCAATCGAAGTTGCGGTTCAGGTCCACGCCGTTGGCGTTGTGCCGGATGTCCGTCTCGTAGCCGTAGGGGTTGAGGATCGGCACGACCTTCAGATAGAAGCTCTCCCTGGAAAGACCCTCCGGCGGGTCCTCCGATGCCAGGAGTTCAGCCAGGTGAAGCAGGCCGTAGGCGTTCTCCCACTCCCAGCCGTGGATCGCCCCGAAGAAGAGGAACGAAGGCTTGTCGGGTCGCCCCAGGCTGAGACTGCACACCGGGCGGCCGTCGCTGCACGGTCCCTCGCGGGTGAGCGTCAGCGCGGGCAGGCGCTGCGCCAGGGCCCCCATCTCCGCGACGAATTCGTCGTAGAGCAGCTTGCGCGGGTAGTGCTTGCCGTAGCGAACCGAGCCCCCGATCAGGTTGCCGAGGAAGAGGAACTTGTTCGCGCTCCCCCACGAGTCGTAGAACGGCTCCATCAGGCTGAGGAGATCCAGCGCCAGGATGCGACCCTTGCCCACCTTCTCCTCAATCAGCACCGCCCCGGCATTCACGGTCGAAGTGCCCAGGATGCTCACTTGCTCCGAGGCGGTCATTCCCGGGATCTGGCGCTGGAAGAGCTGGTTCGGATGGGTGTTGTTCGGCGCGTGCGAGACCTTCCCCCACCAGGGCGTGACGTCGCCGACCCGGAACCCGCGGGTGATGTCGTTCTCCGCGCAGATGCGGATCGCCGGGCGGATACGGTCGCCGACGTGCGTCTTGGAGAGTGGCAGCCCGTGGAAGCGGGCGTACTCGAAAAGGCAGGAGACGACCCCGCCGCCACTCTCGGCGAACGCGCGGACGGCGGCGTAGTCCAGCTTCTCCAGGTTGCGGCGGTGCGTCACCATCGTCACGACGTGGGTGTAGCCGCTCAAGGCTTGCGCAGAGTGGTCCGCCTCCCGGAAGTCGAGTGAGGTGAAGCACTCGGGGTAGAGCAGCGCCAGGTGGCGCGCGAAAGCGCCTTTCGGCGCGTCGCTCAACAAGCAGATGCGAGGGCTGTCAGGCATTGCGGCCTCCAACGGCGGCCCTCGCCGACGCCGGTCCCGGCCGGGGTCAGGCGCGGGCCCCTTCGCGATGCCGGGGGGCCTCCGCATCATCGGGGCGGCCCCCGGGCGTGTGCGGCCCATGTTACCACACTTGCGCCGGATGATCAACCGCTTGATAACCGCGGGAGCCGGTGGTCCTCGGACGATGGCCCGCCGTCCATCCCCGGTTGAGGGACTTGAAGGACCACGGCGCGGAGCGACGAACAGACTGACGAGGCCGGCGCGAAAGGGGACCCGGGTGTGAAGCAGGCAAAGCGTTTTCCGGTAGTCGAGGTGCGGGGCAGCCACTTCGAGATGGGACGACAATACGGGAGCCAGTGCGGCGCACTGATCCGTGACCTCGCATCTCGGTTCGATGACATCTTCGTATCCGACCGCGCCCTGCAGGAGGGCGCCCGGCGCGCCATGGATGAAGCGGTGCCCGCCGTGCGCGCGGCGGCGCCGGAGCTGCTGGAGGAAGTGGAAGGGATCGCTGCCGGCGCCGGTCTCTCCTTCGGAGAGGCGTTCCGGCTCAACTGCGCGGCCGAGATGGGACAGTGGTTCGGGTGCGCGCAGAAGCGCTCCGCAGCGTCCGTCTCCGACCAGTGTACGAGCGTCGCGGCCGACACCGGCGATGGCGCCCTCGTCGCCTGGAACATGGACTGGTACCCGGAGCTGCAGCCATACATGGTGCTCCTCCACGGCCAGCCCGAGGGAGAGCCGGCCTTCCTCGCGTTCGCCCTGGCGGGCAGCGTGGGCCGGCCCGGCCTCTCGGAGCAGATCGCCATCGGCGCCAACCAGTTGCCCTACCGTCCCACCGAGGCGCCGCCGGCGGGCGGGCCGGAGTGGGCGGGACCGGGCGTGCCCTACAGCTTCGTCTCCCGCATGCTGCTCCAGCAGAGGAGCGTCCGAGACGCCCTCGCACTGCTGCGGCGCACCCGCCGGATGGTCTGCCTCAACTACACCCTCGGCGATGCGACGGGCGACATCTGCTGCGTGGAGACCACCCCGGCGGCGCAGGCCGTCCTCCGCCCGAGCGAAGGCTTTCTGACCCACGCCAATACGTTCCACACCCCCGAGTTCCATGGAATGCCCGAGGCGCAGCGACAGAAGGGCGACCCGCGCGCCTACGCGGCCCGCGCCCTGCTCCGCGAGCGCCAAGGCCGCATTGATCCCCTCGCCATCGCCGCCGCGCAGAGCCACCACTTCCCGGGCCGGCAGGACGGCGTCTGCGTTCACCATCCATCGGGCGACCGGGCACTGCTCACGCTCCTCTCCTTCATAGGTGAGGTGGGCAAGGGGCGCATGTGGGCTGCCTACGGCCCTCCCTGCCGGCACGAGTTCCTTCCCTACGACCTCTGAGTGGGGCGCAGCCGAAGTTCAGCCTTGGAGAGCGCAATGAGCGACAGCAGATCGGCACCAGATTGGGTATGTGTGAACGAGTGCGCCGATTGGCCGGCGCGCGACTCGCAGGGCGAGTTCGTCTACGGCGGCCACCTGTGGATCCTGGGCGGCTGGTTCACCCCGCAGACGCCCAACCCGAGGGATGTGTGGAAATCCCCGGACGGGAGACGATGGACCTGCGTCGCGCGGGAGGCGCCGTGGGAGCACAGCGACCTATCGGCGGCCATGGTCTTCCGGGGCAGGATGTGGTTCATGGGCGGACGGAAGCTGCCGGGGGCCGAGAACAGCAACAAGGTCTGGTCCTCCACCGACGGCGCCGATTGGACGCTGGAGACGAGGAGCGCCGGATGGTGCCCGCGAGTGGCTCCCTCCTTCGCCGTCTTCAGGGATCGGATGTGGATCCTCGGGGGCACGGAGAGCTTCTACGACCACAGCGATGCGATGGTCAAGAACGATGTCTGGTCCTCAGCCGACGGCGGGGAGTGGCGGCTGGAGACTGCCCACGCGGGGTGGTCGAAGCGAGCGCACGCCCAGGCCGTCGTCTTCAACAACAAGCTCTGGATCCTCGGGGGCGGTCTCTGGTCGCCGCAGCACGTCGCGGCGAACGACGTCTGGTGCTCGGAGGACGGGGTGAGCTGGACGCAAGTGACGGCATCCGCGCCCTGGCAGCCCCGCCTGTGGTTCTCGGTAGTCGTCTACCGCGGCCGGATGTGGGTCCTCGGCGGCTGGTCCAGGGAACACGGCAACTTCGGTGACGTGTGGTACTCCTCGGATGGGCGGAGCTGGACGGAGCTGAGGTCGCCGGTGATCTGGAAGAACCGCCACGAGCACTCCGCCTTCGTCTTTCAGGACCGGATCTGGGTTGCCGGCGGCTACGCCGACGCCCTGAACAGCGAGGTGTGGAGCCTGACGATCCCCGAGGGATGGTTCGGGGAACAGTGAGCCATCGAAGCGGCGCCGTGAGACGGACCTCGTCAGGAGTCTGGCGAGGTCCGTGTCTCGGCGCGCGGAAAGGCGGCGGCGCGGCCCGCGTGCGGGCGCCTGTCGGCCGTCGCCTCACTTTGGTGCGCTGCTGGCGTGTGCCTGCGCCTCCGCCAGGAGCCGCTCCGCGTTGATCCCCAACACCAGCTCGCCGGCCTTCACGTCGCCGATGACGTACTTGAAGTACCCCTGGAAGAAGACCGCCCGCTCCACCGCCTGCGGGAAGGAGCCGTCCGAGCCGTTCAGGAACCGGGTGGGCTTCATCACCTTGAGAGCATCCCGGAGCATGTCCGGGTGGCAGGCGGAGTTGTCCAGGTAGCAGTTGGGGTTGTTCCGCAGGAGGGTGAGGCCCTCGCTATACGTCTCGCGCCAGCCCCCCATGTGAGCGGCGATGATCTTCAGGCCGCGGAAGGTCTTCGCCACCAGGTCGAGGGACGTCGGCGTCATGTGCTTGGCCGTCGTCCGCTCCGGGTGGCCCTCGCCGAGTGGCAGGAAGTCGAAAGGCCACTGCAGGCTCCCGCCGGTATGGAAGACGATCGGCATTCCGTAGCGCTCGGCGCGCTCGTAGAAGGGGAAGTAGCTCTCATTGTCATAGGGGTGGGCGGGGAACTGAGCCTTCAGTCCCTTGAACCCCCGGGCGTGGAAGTCGTCCACGATCTGCGGTCCCTTCTCAAACTCGAGCCAGGCGAAGGGAACGAAGAAGTCCGGGTGCTTCCGGTGCAGGCCGAGGACGTCCTCGTCGGTCGCCTGGCCGGCCACGATGGCGTTGCCGGAGAGCATCCAGACTCGGTTGAGCACTCCCGAGTTGACCAGAGTTTCGGGGTCGTGCGTCTCTTTCCCCAGGTACCAGTGCAGGTGCGTATCCACCACCATCATCGGACGCCTTTCTCATCTGTCGGGGGTTCCGCGGCCCGTGCCGCCTCGCCACGCCTTCGGCCGGCGGCGACCGCCCGGCTCCGGCGGCGCGCGGCCGGAGCCGGGCGGATGGCTACCGCGCCGCCCTACTTCGAGGCGCTGGATGCGAACGCCCGGGCTTCTTCGAGGATCCGCTCGGCATTGCCGCCCATCACCAACTCGCCGGCCTTCACGTCGCCGATCACGTACTTGAAGTACCCCTGGAAGAAGGCCGCCCGCTCCACCGCTTGCGGATAGGAGCCGTCCGACCCGTTGAGGAACCGGGAGGCGCTCTTCGCTTTGAGGGCTTCCCTCAGCATTTCCGGGTGGCAGGCGGAGTTGTCCAGGTAGGTGTTTGGGTTGTTGTTCAGGAGGGCGATCCCCTCGCCGTAGGTCTGGGACCAGCCCCCCATGTGCGCGGCGATGATCTTCAGACCGCGGAAGGTCTTCGCCACCAGGTCGAGCGTCATCGGCGCCATGTGCTTGGCCGCGAGGCGCTCCGGGTGGTCGCGGCCAAGCGGCACCAGCTCGTAGGAGAACTGCATCCCGCCGCCGCTGTGGAAGACGATCGGCATTCCGTTGCGCTCGGCGCGCTCGTAGAACGGGAAGTAACCCTCGTAGTCGTAGGGGTGGGCGGGGAACTGGGCCTTCAGCCCGACGAACCCCTGCGCGTGGAAGTCGTCTATGCTCTGCGGGCTCTTCTCGAAGTCGAGCCAGGCGAAGGGAACGATGAAGTCCGGGTACTTCCGGTGCAGGTTCAGGACATCCTCGTCGGTCGCCTGGTTGGTCACCACGCCGTTGCTGGAGAGGATCCAGGCTCGGTTGAGCACTCCCGAGTTGACCAGGATCTCCGGATCGTGCCCTTCTCTCCCCGGGAACCAGTGCAGGTGCGAGTCTACGACCATCATCGGGCGTCTCCCATTCATCGAAGGCCGGGCCTCCCGCGTGGCTGCTGTGGGTGCCTTCGCGCGGCGAGGGCCGGCCCCGTCTGCGGCTTGCTCCTCATCTGTTCGCCTGCGGCAAGGGGGGATCCTGCCGCCCGGGAGCCGGGAGCGTCGGGAGCAAGGCCCCGACCTGAGGGACCGGTCGTCGCCCTGCAACAGGAGATCCCGACGGGCGGCGAGGGCGCGCGGCGGCGCCGCGTCAGCTCCGGGCGCCCGTGGCGCTCGCCCGGGCTTCCTCCAGGATCCGCTCGGCATTGCCTCCCATCACCAACTCCCCCGCCTTCACGTCGCCGATGACGTACTTGAAGTACCCCTGAAAGAAGGCGGCCCGCTCTACCGCCTGCGGGAAAGAGCCATCCGATCCGTTCAGGAACCGGGTGGGACTCAGCACCTTGAGCGCGTCCCGCAGCATGTCCGGGTGGCAGGCGGAGTTGTCCAGGTAGCAGTTGGGGTTCCAGCGCACGAGGGAGAGGCCCTCAGCGTACGTCTGAGGCCAGCCGCCCAGGTGGGCGCCGATAATCTTCAGCTTGCGGAAGGTCTTGGCCACCAGGTCGACCGTCATCGCCAGCATGTTCTTGGCGCACACGCGGCGGGGGTGCGACTTGCCGATCGGGAGGAAGTCGTAGGAGAACTGGCAGGCCCCCCCGATGTGGAAGACGATCGGCATTCCCAGGCGCTCGGCCCGCTCGTAGAGGGGGAAGTAGCTCAGGTCGTCATAGGGCAGGGCGGGGAACTCGGCCTTCAGCCCCACGAAGCCCTGCGCATGGAAGTCGTCTATGGCCTGCGGGCTCCTCTCGAAGTCGAGCCAGGCGAAGGGAACGAAGAAGTCCGGGCACTTCCGGTGCAGGTTCAGCACATCCTCATCCGTCGCCTGGCCGGTCACGATGGCGTTGCCGGAGAGCATCCAGACCCGGTTGATGACCCCGGAGTTGACGAGGGTCTCCGGGCCCGACGTCTCTCTCCCCGGGAACCAGTGCAGGTGTACGTCCACCATTTTCGGGCACCTCTTTCGCCGATCAAGGGTTGGGCCGCCCGCGGCTCTTCTCCCTACCGTAACTCGGCTCCGAAGCGCGATGGGCGGCCGCATTGGCGGCTTGCCTCCTATCTCTTCCCTGCCGGGGAGGGAGATCCTGCCTGAACGCCGAGCGCCCGGGAGCTGTTACGGCGGCCGGTAAGAGTTCAGGATTTGTGAGTTGCCAGCGGGCGCAGACGGAGCAGCGCCCCTACCGATGGGGAGCAATAGGTCACATATCCACCAGACGTAGGGGCCGTCCTCTGTGCCGGCCCGCTCTGCGCCGATCGTACTCATGAATCCTGAACAGTTACGGCGGCCGCGCGCGTTTGACAGCGACCAGGCAGTGTGTTAGAATAGGCGCGGCTGGCCGCGCAGAGGGCGGCCCCTGGCCTGCACACCCTGACAGGACCCCGAGCGATGAAGAAGCGCGTGCTTGTCGTTGACGATGAGCCCCAGGTGCTGCGCGCATTGCGCCGAAACCTGGAGGCGCGCAGCTATGAGGTGACGGTCGCTGCCGACGGGGACGAGGCGCTCGACCTC
>JACQGM010000400.1 GCA_016199585.1 Armatimonadota bacterium | reverse complement strand
TTCAACGCCGTCTTCGGCGATGGGCACGCCAAGTGGATCAAGTGGAAGAGCGGCACGCCCCGGATGTACACCATCCAGGCAGACTGACCCCCGGGGATGACGCGCGAAGTGAGGAAGCGTGCGGGCGTCCGTTCGCGGGCGCCCGCCGCAGTTTGGGCTCGTGATGATGGTTCGACCCTCGTTGAGTGGAAAGATTCTGCCCCTGACGTTGGCGGGTCTCGCGTGCCAGTGCGGACCGAGCGACACGGTGGGGCCGGGGAGCGCGGCGGGTGCGGCCGAACCCGGGTCGCCCGTCCGGGTCGAGAACATGGAGGTGCGGATCGCCCGCTGGCACGACGGCAAGAAGGCGGCGATCAGCGTGCAATTCGAGGGATCCGACCCCTCGCTGCTGGCGCGCGCCCTCCCGGCGGTGCGCCGGTATGGCCGGCAGCCGTTCGTCGGCACGTTCCTCCCCGACCGGGAGAGCGAGGCGTATCGGGCGCGCCGTGAAGAGTGGGAGAGCGCCATCCGGGATGGCCGCCAGGAGCTCGGGCGGGCGGACGTGAAGGCGCCGCGAGTGCTCACGGTGGGCAGCGACCCTGAGAGGGCCGACATCGTCGGCCTCGACGCCTTCAAGCAGCGAGTGGATGAGAGCGTGGCCGGCGGCGGGTGGACGTCCTTCTCCTTCCATTCGGTCGGGCAGGAGACCGGCCTCAGTGTCGGGGACGAAGACTTCCGCCAGATGATGAACTATCTGAGCATGCGGCGCTACTACTGGCAGGCGTGGATCGGCGGGGTCTCGCAGGTCCACAAGTACCAGGTTGAGCGCGACGCGATTCGGGTCTCGGTGGAGGCCGTGAGCCCGTCGAAGATCAAGATCGAGGTGGAGTGCGGCACCGACCCGAAGGCGTACGACCAGCCGCTGACGCTCCAGGTGGACTTCCGGCACCTCTGGCGCGACTACCAGTTCGACGTCGAAGTGCTGGACGGCAGCGGGAAGCGCATCCCGGCCCTGCGCCGGTCGGATCTGGGCCCACCGCTCTTTGTCCACGTGCCCCCGCAGCGGGGCACCTACTACGTGCAGGTGACCGATCCCCGGGTGGGCGCGCGCCCGCTCCCGGATGAATCCGCGCGCTCGGTGGGCGACCCCGCCAGCGGCCTCGGGGCATCCGTCTGCCGGTGGCACGACGGCCGGCAGGCGGCCGTGAGCTTCCGCTTCGATGATTCATACGCCACTCACATCCTGAAGGCGATCCCGATGCTGCGGGAGTACGGCTACAAGGGGACGTTCTTCATCAATCCCGCCAGCTCGGGCTACCGGGACCATCGGGCGGAGTGGGAAGCGGTCGCCGCGCGCGGGGACCAGGAGTTCGCCAACCACACGATGCGCCACAACGGGGCCCTGAACGACGAGGAAGCGGATCGTGAAGTCGGGGATGTCTCTCGCTACATCTGGAGCCTCTTCCCGGGCAAGAGCAAGCTCCTCTCCTTCGATACCGGCGGGGGCACCGTGTGGACCTTCAGCCAGCCGTTCCGCGCTCTTGCCGACAGGTACCACCTCTTCTGGCCCCATCCCCGTACCAGCATCGGCATGACGGACAAGGACGCGGAGAACTACCGCGCGCGGCTCGCGGGGGCCATCGAGCGAAAGGTGTGGTTCAGCGCCAACTTCCATTCGATTGCCTTGCCGTGGATGAGCGACGAGACCTTCCGCCGCGTGCTGGAAGCCACGAAGGAGCGCGAGTCCGAGATCTGGGTGGCGGGGATCGCGGAGGCCTTCAAGTACGAGCAGGAGAGGAATGCTTCCACCCTGGCCCTTCACCGGGGCGAGGGAGACACGTTGGTCCTCACTCTCGCCTGCGGCACCGACCGCGAGCTGTATGACCAGCCGCTCACCATCGAGCTGGCGCTCCCGGAGGGATGGTCGGCGGCGACGCTGAAGGTGCGGGACGCGCAGGGCAAGGCGGTCGCGACCCGCGCGGCGACGGTGGAGGGCCGCCCCGTGGTGCGGTTCGACGTGGCGCCGGTCGAAGGAGAGTACGCGATCACGCGATAGCGCGTCCGGCTCACCGGGCCTGGCGGGCGAACGGGAACCGGCGAGGGGCGCCGCGCCCGCGTTCGTTCGGAAGGAGGACCGAACACATGCGACAGATAGCGATGCCGGTACAGTTCGGAGTGATGGCCGCCGCGCTGGCCTACCACACGGCCTGGGGCTACGAAGCGCGGCTGGGGCCGAAGAAGGCTTACGAGAAGATCGATCTCGGCGCGCTCAAGTTCCCGGAGAGACATCCTCTCGCCTTCTACACCCCGGCGGAGATCGAGCAGATCAAGCAGATCATCGCCACCGGCGACGAATCGCTGCCCCAGGTGCGCCACTATCGCGCCTTCACCGCCAACGCGGAGAAGTGGGTGGAGGAAGAGGTGACGATTGACCCCGAGGGGGGCGCCTACCGCAACCTCCCGGGGGGCCTGTGCGCGAAGGAATCCACCGCGCTCATGCACAAGCGGCTCCCGAACGGCACCTGGCTGCGTTACGCGGCGGAGCCGGAGCCGGTATCGCTCTCTCCCGAGCAGGTGCGGCTGCCGGACGGGGCCTGGCTGCACGTGTGCCCGACGTGCGGCACCGTCTACCAGGGAGAGGTGTTCGACTCCTACGCGCGCGGCGTGGAGAACCTCCACTTCGCCCAGCGCATCCAGGCCCTCGGGCTGGCGTACGCCTTCACCGGGGACGAACGCTGCGCCCGGCGCGCGCGCCAGATCCTCCTGGGGTTCGCTGAGACCTACCCGGGGATGAGCACGCCGGTCAACTACGAGGACCTGCGGCTGAACTACTGGTCCGAGTACATGGTGAGCGGCTACGATCTGGTGTGCGACAGCCCTGCCTTCTCCGCGCAGGACCGAGACGCCATAGAGAAGAACATCTTCCGACCCGTGGCGGAGAACCGAACGCGCGCCGCGGACCGGGAAGGGCGCAACAACCGAGGCGCGCACGCCATCTCGCAAGCCGCCGCCATCGGCTTCCTCCTCCGCGACCGCGAGATGGTGGACTACTGCCTGAACAACCCGCAGTCCGGCTTCGCCTACCTGATGGCGAACTGCGTGGATGACGACGGCCTCTGGAGCGAGCGCATGGGCTACCACTGGTACACCATGCGCGGGCTCCTCAACTTCACCGAGCCGGCGTACCGGGCGGGCATCAACCTCTACGTCCATTCGCGCTACCGCGCCATGCTCACCGGCCCGATGCAGCTCCTCTTCCCGGAGGGCGGGCTCGACAACAAGGGGTCGCGGATTCCAGTCGTCCACTATGCGATCGCGCAGCTCAGGGCGCCGGACCCGCGGTTCGAGCGGGTCGTCGCCTCCGCGGACCTCCATAGCCTCCCGGTGGATGTTCGGACCCTCTGGCTCATCCCCGACTGGAAGATGGGCGCCCCGGAGGCGCCGGAGACCTTGCCGAGCAAGAACTTCACCGGGTGGGGCTACGCGATCCTCCGCTCCGGGCAGGCGCCCCGCCAGACGTTCCTCTCGATCTCCTGGCTGGATCACGCCATCTACCTCGGCCATGCGCCGGCCCCGAAGTTCGGTGTCATCTATCACGGGGGAGGTCGCCTCTGGACGCCCTTCGGGAGCTCGGCCTACACCACCCCGCAGTGCGGCGGCTGGTTCCGGAAGCCGGTGGGCAACAACGCGCTCACCGTGGACGGGCAGAAGCAGCAGGTGAGCTTCGGGCGCACCGTGGCGTTCCAGGCCGGGCCGCGGCTGCAGATCGTGGAGGCGGAGGAAGACCAGGCATACGCGGGCGTGACTCAGAAGCGCGCGCTGATGCTGGCGGATGGGTACGCCGTGGACGTGTGCCGGGCGACCAGCGACGAAGAGCACCGATACGACCTGGCCCTGCGCTGCTTCGGAGAGCTCTCCACCAAGATGGGTCTCCAGCCGCGCCCCGGTCCCCTCGGGTGGCGAGCGGGATTGGAGTACGTGGACGACGTGCGGAGCGCACGCACATCCGAGACGTGGTCGGCGGACTGGCGGCAGGATGCGGAGCACGCGCTGCGGCTGACGATGCTGGGTGGGCCCGCGACCGAGGTGCTCGTGGGGTCGGCCCCGGGCCGGTCTCCCGACGACCGCGCCCCGTTCGTCCTGAGACGGCGCTCCGGGAAAGAGGCGTCGTTCGTCTCGCTGCTCGAAGCCTACGGGTCCGATCCCGCGATCACCGCGGTGGAGCGGCTGAGCCCGCGGGAGGCGGAAGAGACGGTAGTGAAGGTCTCCCGCCCGGAAGCGACCGATTATCTGCTGGTGAGCGCCGGGTCGGGGGTGTGCTGCCACCAGGATCTTCAGCTCGATGGCGACTTCGGCATCGTCTCGCTCAACCAGAGCGGCCCGGAGGCGCACTACGCGCAATTGGTCAACGGGCGGCGATTGAGCGGCGGTGGCTGGACACTCACCGCCACTTTGCCGGGTACTCTCTACCTGGAGTGTGCTGCGGACGGCGAGTATCTGCTGGCGACCGGCTCGGACACGAGCGGCATGGTGACGCTGCGCGCCCGGCGAGCGGATGGCGTGCGTGTGGAGACCGGCGGCGGTGGCCCTGCGGTGGGGGCGACGGTGGCCCCGGGCGCGGTGAGCTTCGAGGCGGCGGCGGGTCAGACCTACCGGATCGCGGGGCTCTCCGCGCTCACCGAGGCGGCCCTGGCGGCGGATCCCCGGCCCGCGGCCGAGTCCGTGCCCGTCGCGACGGTCGCGGCGGAGCCTCCGGCGGCGACAGTGCCGCCGATCCAGGGGAAGAACCGGGTGCGCAACTCCGGGTTCGAGGTGACGCCCACGGAGGGGGATCCCTGGCTGGTTGAGAACTCCTACATCGAGAAGTGGCTGCAGCCGAAGTTCAGCCGCGACGACACCGTGGCCCATACCGGGAAGCGCTCGCTGCGGCTGCCGGCGGTGACGTGGTTCAGCCCGATCACCTGCGACATGTGGCTGCACCAGCGAAACGTCGTGGCCTCGCCGGGGGCGTCCACCTGGACCCTCTCCGCCTACGTCCGCGCCGACAAGCCGACGAAGGTGCGGCTCGCCCTCTACGGCGAGGAGCCGGGCTGGGGCGAGAACGACGAAGGGGGAGTCTCGCCGACGTTCGAGATCGGCACGGAGTGGCAGCGGATCTCGGTCACGCGCCAGTTCCGGCCCGGGATCACGTCGGTGGGGGTGGTGGTCAAGCGGGAGCACCAGGCGTTCGGCGGCGACGTGTGGGTGGACGACGTCCAGTTGGAGGAGGGGGCGGCGGCCACCGAGTACGCCCCGGACTCCTGGACGCAGGCGAGAGGCTAGCAGGCATCGGAAGAACTCACCACAGAGACACGGCGCGGCAAAGCCGCAACCAAGGGCCGGGCATTGGAAATACCCGTCTGGCGAGCGGCACGGCGCCGTCGAGCGTCCTCCCGGACGCAGGTAGATTCTCCGCCCGCGAGGGCGGTCGGC
>JACQGM010000420.1 GCA_016199585.1 Armatimonadota bacterium | reverse complement strand
GAACATGTGCTCGGTGCGGCAGAGGCCGATGCCCTCGGCGCCGAGCTCGACGGCCTCGCTCGCCTGCTCGGGGGTATCGGCGTTGGCGCGCACGCCCATCGTGCGCAGCTCGTCCACGCACGTCATGAAGCTGGCGAAGTCGCCGGTCACCTTCGCGGGCTCGGTGGTGAGGGCCACGTCGAAGACCTCGCCCATCGTGCCGTCAATGGAGATGATGTCCCCTTCCTTGATGAGGGTGCCGTCCACGCTCACCGTGCGCGCGGCCTCGTTGATGCGCAGGGCGCCGCAGCCGCACACAGTCGGGATGCCGTACTGGCGGGCGACGAGCGCGGCGTGGCTGGTGCGGCCGCCGAGGGCGGTGAGCACGCCCTTGGAGGCGAGCATGCCGCCGAGGTCGTCCGGGTTGGTCTCGCGGCGGACGAGGATGACCGTCTTCCCCTCGGCGGCCATGCGAATGGCCGTCGGGGAGTCGAGCGCCACGTGGCCGACGGCGCCGCCAGGGCCGGCGTTGAGGCCCTTCGCCACCGGCTTCACCCCCTTCAGGTTCACCAGGTGCGGGTGCAGGAGCTGCTCGAGCTGCTCGGGCTGGATGCGCGACACGGCATCCTGCTTGCCGATCAGGCCCTCCTTCACCATGTCCACGGCGATCTTCACGGCGGCGACGCCGGTGCGCTTGCCGGAGCGGCACTGCAGGATGAAGAGCCTCCCCTTCTCGATGGTGAACTCGATGTCCTGCATCTCGCGGTAGTGGCTCTCGAGGGTATCCGCGATCTTCAGGAGCTGGTCGTAGATCGGCTTGTTCTCGGCGGCGAGGCGGCTCACCGGCTGCGGGGTGCGCACGCCGGCCACCACGTCCTCGCCCTGGGCGTTCATCAGGTACTCGCCGAAGAACTCCTTGTCGCCGGTGGCGGGGTTGCGGGTGAAGGCGACGCCGGTGCCGCTGTCGTTGCCCATGTTGCCGAACACCATCGTCTGGATGTTGACGGCGGTGCCGAGGTCGTGGCTGATCTTCTCGCGGTTGCGGTAGATTCTGGCGCGCTCGTTGTTCCAGCTTCGGAACACGGCCTGGGTGGAGCGGTGGAGCTGGTCCACCGGGTCGGTCGGGAAGTCGAAGCCGGTGATCTTCTTGAAGTACTCCTTGTAGAGGCCCACCAGCTTCTTCAGGCCCTCGGCGTCGACGTCGGTATCCTGCTTCGCGCCGACTTCCGCCTTCAGCCCGTCGAAGATGTGCTCGAACCGGTGCTTCTTCAGGGCGGCGAAGTCGTCCGAGAGCACGATGTCGGAGAACATCATGATGAAGCGGCGGTAGGCATCGTAGGCGAAGCGGGGGTTGCCGGTGAGGGCGATGATGCCCTGGAGGGTTTCCTCATTGAGGCCCAGATTGAGGACGGTATCCATCATGCCGGGCATGGAGAACTTCGCCCCGGAGCGCACGGAGACGAGCAGGGGGTTCTTCGGGTCGCCGAACTTCTTGTCGGTCTGCTCCTCCACCTTCTTCAGGGCCACGGCCACCTCGTCCCAGAGGCCCGCCGGCACCTGGCCGCCGGCATCGTAGTAAGCGCGACAAGCATCCGTCGTGATCGTAAAGCCGGGGGGGACGGGAAGACCGATGTTGGTCATCTCCGCCAGGTTGGCGCCCTTGCCGCCCAGCAGGTCGCGCCACTCCTTCTTCCCCTCGGCAAAGAGGTACACTAGTTTCGCCACAGGTTTTCCTCCACGTCCGTCGTTGGTACCAATCCTCACCCGGCCGAGCGGCGCGGCGCCGCCCGGCAACATCCACGCCCGTGCAGCACCCGCAGGAACCCCTCCCCCGTCCGTGGGCGCCGCTTGTGGGACGATGTATTCAGCGCGAGGCGTTGCGCCCGTATTATAACGCGGGGGGTCCCCGATGTCAACGCCGGGACCCGGGCGCTCAACGCGCCCGCCGCCGCGTGCCTGGCCCGGGCGCGCGCGGCGAGGCGCCGCCGCCTCCTCTGCTCGCGCGGGGCTCCGGCCCTACCAGTGAAGGGGCCCGGCCAGGCATCACCGGGGGGGCGGTGCCGCCGCCAGCAGCGGCGCCAGCTCGTCCAGGCCCACGGGCTTGGTGAGGTGCTCATCGAAGCCGGCCTGGCGGGAGCGGCGGCGATCCTCTTCCTGACCGTAGCCGCTGATGGCGATGAGCCGCGCGTCGCCCGGCTCCATCCGCTCGCGGAGGCAGCGGGCCACCTCGTGGCCGGACATGCCCGGAAGACCCAGGTCGAGCAGGACCACGGAGGGTCTGAAGCGCGCAGCGGCCTCCAGGGCCGCCGCTCCATCCGGGGCCACGCGCACCTCGTGGCCGCACGTCTCCAGCAGCGCCGCCAGCATCTCCGCGAAGTCCGCGTTGTCATCCACGACCAGGATCCTGTGGCAGTGCGGGGTGTTGCCGGCAGCCGCCAACTCCGCGCACCGCTCTTCCAGACCCGCACTCGTGAGCGGGAGGCGAACCACGAACTCGCTTCCCTGGCCCCGGCCCTCGCTGCACGCCGCCACGCTGCCGCCGTGCATTTCCGCCAGGCTGCGCACTAGCGACAGCCCGAGGCCCAGACCTCCCTGCGAGTGCGCCGGCGAGGCGTTGGCCTGCACGAACAGGTTGAAGACGCGGGGAAGGAGCTCAGGTGCGATGCCGATGCCGTTGTCGCGGACGCGGATCACGGCGAAGCGAGGGGAGGGGAGGGCCGCGCTGCCCGGAGGCGGGGTTCCCGGCGGCCCGCTCTCGGCGCCCGGCTCCGCGCTGCGCGCTGCCAGCTCCTCGCACTGCGCCTCCAGCCGGATGGTCCCACCGTCGCCGGTGTACTTGGCGGCGTTGTCGAGGATGTTGATGAGGATCTGGCAGAGCCGCGCCGGATCGCCCTCCACCCGGAGCGGTCCCGGCGAGAGCGAGACGGAGAACTCGTGCCGGCGCGCCTGCATCGTGGGTTCGACGACCCGAGCCGCCTGGCGCACGATGGAGACGAGATCCACGGGATCCTTCCGCAGCTCGACCTTGCCGTGGGCGACCCGCGATACGTCCAGCAGGTCTTCCAGGAGCCGCGTCATGTGCTGCACCTGGCGGTCAATGACATCGCGCGCGCTCCGCAGGGTCGGGTTGGCGGGCAGATAGGCTTGGATGAGACGCGCCGCGCTGCCGATGGCCGCCAGAGGGTTGCGCAGCTCGTGGCTCAGGAAGGCCAGAAACCGATCCTTCTGCCGGTCGGCCGCCGCCAGCTCGGCGGTGCGCTCAGCCACCCGGCGCTCCAGACCCTCGTTGAGCTGCCTCACCTCCGCTTCGGCGCGGGCGCGCTCCGCCACCTCCTCCCGCAGGTGCCGGTTGGCCTCCCGAAAGCCGCGCAGCTCCATCTCGAACGGCGAAAGGCACTCGGCGAGAAACTCGGCGGCGCGCGCAGCCGTGGTGGTCCGGTTCGAGGGCGGCAGCCCGGGGGCGGGAGCGGCCGGCTGCGTCGAGCGATCCCCGGCGCCCTGTCTTCCGTTCCCGGGCCGCTCCGCAACGGCGAGCACCGCGCTCAGGGCCTCCTGGTGCACCATCGCCACGTCCACGACCCCGAGGCCCTCGACCATCGCCTGGCGCCCGATTCCGTAGGCGTGTTCCAACGCGGCTTCGCTCTGCAGCTCAATATAGTCCCGAAGCGCGGCTGCGCACTCGGCGCGCAGCCGCAGTGATGCGTGACTCACTCTCATCCTCCCCTTTGCCCCACGCTACGGCTTCCATCTCGACCGACCGGGCGATCGCAGGGAACGGGCCGGCGTGGAGGGCGGTGGCCCCGGATCGCCTTCGCGCGCGCGTCAATGAAGGGATGGCAACGATAGAGAGGATGCGGTTGGCTGCGGGCTCGTGGCGGCCCCCTGTGGACGACAGCCACCTCGGCTTGCCGCCGGAGCGCTCTGCAAGGCTGCACCCGTAGGGGATGCACACCCGCGACAAGCCACCGATAACCAGTTCGGTGGTCGTGCCGCGTGGCGCGCCGCGCCTGGCCCCGCTCCGAGCACAGGCGCCGTCGAACCGGCTGGTTGCCCAGCAGCCGACGCACGTATCGTGGATGGTGGACTCGTTCTCGGTCTCCGCGGCGGACATCCCGGCCGGGAGACCCTCCCCTATCATCTGCTGCACCCAGGCCCGGCGCAGTGCGTCGCGATGCTCACGGCCGTGCGTCACGGGCTCGCGCGGCCGTGCGCCCGCGGGCGCACCACCGGGCTGGGAGGTACCTCCCGCGTTCATGGAGTCTCCCAACGTCTCCACTCCCTTCCGGCGGGGGTTGTCCAGGACCGGGCGGTACGGCCCCCGGATGTTCTCGACCTGCGATGGTATTATAGCGCGGGGTGCCCGCGGTGTCAAAGGGGTTGCCCTCCGGCCGGCGAATAGAGCAACGGGGTTACAAAGCCCGCCGGCGCTGCGCGCGGCGCCGCCGGGGGGGGACGCAGGGGTGCTCGCGCGGATGGAGGGACAAGCCCTGCCGGGAGAGGAGACAAACGATGAACCTGGCTCTGTGCTGCATCGCAGGGGGCGCGATCATGCTCCTCCAGGGGAAGCTGTCGCTCGTGCCCCTCGGGTTGTTCATGGGCCTCGTGTTCGGCGGCCTGGGTCTATCGCTGCGAGGCGCCTTCGTCGCGGCACGCGCGATCCCGCGGCTGGATCAGCGGGTATCGCGCCTCGTTGTGCTCACGGTGGGTCTGCTGGCATTCTCGGTGGTGGCGCAGTGGGTCCTGGGCTGGCTCGTCCTCTTCGCCCTCTTCGGGCACCCGGGAGACGACGCGCTGTTCGAGGCGTGGGAGACGCGCTACGCCGCCGCGGGGGCCGCACTCCTCGCCGTCGTGCTGAACCTGAAGTCCCTGGGAGGGGAGTCGAAGGGGTCGGACTGAGCCGCCGCGATCCGCCGGCGCATGCTTGCGGCGGCCACCCGGGGATTCATTGAGCGCGCCCACTGGCGGGTGCCTGGCTGCCGGCTCCCACCAGGCCGTGCGTCTGCCGGCGCCGCTGAGTTCGAGGAGTACGACAAGTCGATCTTCCTGACAGTGGGGTCGGTGAGTGAGGAGTACGACCGCGTTGACCCGCAAACCGGCGACTTCGTCTACAACGTCACGTACTCGCTCTCCGGCATCGCGGAGACCGAGTGTACGGAGTGCAACATCGCGGTCTACGACCCGGACCTCCTGCTGCGGAAGAGCGTCTCGGCCCCCACTTCCCTCGGGGAGACTCACGAGGTGGATGTGCCGCGCCAGATGGACAAGGAGGGGATGTGGGTCTTCGTCGTTCAGGCCACCGACAACGGCCCTACCCTCGACAACGGTCACGTTGACCGTCCGGCCCTCCGGAAGGCACCCAACGGCGCATCCTGCGCGAGGAGATCCCTTTCGGTAGGAATGACCACGAATCGCACCAGAAACTGAGGGTGGGGCGACCCACCGTGCTTCCCGAGAGCTTGCGCAGCGAGATCGACGCCTTGCTCGAAGAAGACCCCGGCATGAAAGGCGTCGAGGTGCTGCGGCGGCTGCGCGCGGATGGCGCGCGTCATCTGCCACCACTCGCCGCGGGAGACGGAGGGGTGGTTGGCGGGGCTGCGAGGGTTTGGCGCGGATGGACACGAGATGCCGTAGTGGAGGGGGAAGCGGCGTGGGGGCTATCTCGCTCGATAGCGGACCGCTCGGGCTGGTGACTCAGCATCTGGACGTCACGGCCCCACCCCGAGACGCCGGCACAGCTCTTCGTGGGTGATGCCCCCGGTCTCGCGGATCCTCTGCTCTGCCTGATTCAGCAGACGCTAGAACTCGGGAGAGCGGGCTGAGCAGGATGCCGGACTGAAGGGGCAGATCGTCTACCCCCGTGACGAAACTGGGCCGTGTAGGGGCGGACCGCGTGTCCGCCCGGGTGTGGCGCACTCCCGGTGCCGGGCG
>JACQGM010000403.1 GCA_016199585.1 Armatimonadota bacterium | reverse complement strand
CCACCTACCGCGCCGACCCGATGCCCTACGGCGGCGTGAAGCACTCCGGCCTGGGCCGCGAGGGGATGCGCTTCACGGTCGAGGAGATGACCGACACGAAGGTGGTCTGCTTCAACCTGTGACGAGTGATGAGTGATAACCTCTTCGGTTAGGAACGAGACTGAATCATGCTCGTCCTCGTCGTCGGCCTCGTCCTCGGAGCCCCGGCGAGCCGAGGACGACCTCGAGGACGACGACGGGGACGATTCGTCTCGTTTCTGACTGAAGACGTTATCACTCGTCACGCCTCGTCGCGCGGTCCCTCCGCCGGCGACTCCTCACTCTCGGGCGCTTGGGCTTCCTCAGCCGGCACGGGCTCGATCCGCACTCGCAGGCGCTGCTGGCCGATGATCACCAGGTCGCCATCATGGAGGGCGATCGGCACGTTCGGCGCCAGGCGGTCGTCGTTGACGAGAGTGCCGTTCGTGCTGCCGATGTCGGTGAGGGAGAGCGTCTCGCCGTCGAAGGTGATCTCGGCGTGACGGCCGGAGACGTACCAGTCGCCGCCGAAGGCGATCTGGTTCACGCTGCGCCGCCCGACCGTGGTGGTGCCGACGGGGATCGGGTACTCGGTCCCTGTCTCCTCCGCCACCAGGCGCGCGGGCGTCGGCGCGCCCTCCCCTTCGGCTTCCGCCTTCCGCCCTTCGTCCGCCGCTCTCTCCTCCGGGTTGACTCCCACGCCCTCGGGGAGCGCGACGCGCAGAGCCACGGCGCCGAAGGCGAGCTCGTCGCCGTCGGCCAGCGGGAAGGGCTCGTGGGGCGCCAGGCGCTGTCCATTCACCTTCGTGCCATTGGTGCTCCCCAGGTCCTCAACCGTGCAGCGCTCCTCCAGGGTGATGGCCGCGTGCTGGCGCGAGACGGAAGGGTCCGCCAGGAGCACGTCGGTGCCCTGGCGGCCGACGCTGTTCCGGCCGGGGTGGATCGGAAACTCGCGGCCCGAGAGGTCGGTGAGGCGGGCAAGAGGCGCCTCCTCCTCCTCGGCGCTCTCACCCGGCGTGCCGGTGAGGATGAAGCCGCAGTCGCCGCAGAAGGTCTCGCCGGGAGGGTTGGTGGTGTGGCACACGGGGCACTCCACCGAGACGGCCATCTGCGTGCGATCGGGCGCCTCCACGGCGGCGGGAGCGCTGCCGGGCGCCAGGGCCACGGTGGCATCCGCCGCCGGCCCCTCGGCATTGACAACAGTCCGTTCTGTGTTATCGGTCATCGGTCTCCCCCGAGAGGTGATCCGTGATGCGTGATGCGTAATGCGTAATGCGTAATGCGTGACGCGTTGGAGGTTGCTCCTTACGGATTACGGATTACGCACTACTCGTTGCGCATCACGCCTCACCCCTTTCGTTCCCCCCGCTCCAGGTCGAGGATGGTGCCCATGAGCGTCTTCTCGGCCTCGGTGCCGGCATCGCCCTTGCGCATGCTGGCGATGGCGCGGGTGACATCCTGCGCCTGATCGAGGCGCCCCTGCGCCGCCAACAGCGACTGCGTGCGCTCCAACTCCGCGATCGCCGCCGCCGAGGTGAGCGCCTGCGTCTTGATGCCCATCACGGTTCGCTGCAGGTTCTGCGACGCCCGGGCGATCTCCACCTCGCGCTGCACCACCGGGTTGACGCCCGCCGCCACGCGGCTCTCGTCGGCGACGAACTCCACCACGGCATCCCCCGAGAGCTGCTCGGTGCGCCCGGTGGTCACATCGTCGTAGCCGAGGAGGGCGCGGGCCACGCGGTAGGTGCCGGCCGGCCGGCGCTCCAGGTCCACCTCGACCAGGGCGGAGACGAGCGCCCCGCGCTCCAGGTCCACCAGCTCCACCGAGACGCTGCGGGCACCGAAGGCGGGCTGCAGGCCGTAGACCTGGCGCACCTGCGTCCACCGGGTGAGATGGAGCTGCAGGCGGAGGCTCTTGGCGACCACCGTCATCAGCGATTCCAGCTCGGTGCGGAAGACCTCGGGGATCAGCTCGGGCCGGGAGATGAAGTAGTAGTTGCCGCCGCTGCGCCGGGCGATGCCCGCCATCAGCTCCTCGTTGTAGTCCGGCCCGAAGCCGAGGGCGGTCACGGTGATGCCGCGCGTCTTCAGCTCCGCCACCTGCCCGACGATGGACTGGAAGTCCTTGATGCCGGTGGTCGGCTCGCCGTCGGTGAGCGCCAGCACCCGGTTCAGGTAGGCGGGCGACTGCACCGAGGCCACCTGGCGGCCGGCGGTGAGGATGCCGTCGTAGAGGTTGGTGGTGTTGCCGGTGTCAATGCGCAGGATGTGCTGCTTGATGAGATCGCGGTTCACCACCCGGCGCGCGGGCATCACCACTTCGATGTCTTCGGCGAAGGTGACGACGGAGAGAACGTCGTTCGGGTCGAGCAGGTCCACCACGTAGGCGCAGGCCTGCTTGACGTAGTTGAGCGGCTCGCCCTCCATCGAGCCGGAGCGGTCGATGCAGAGGCAAAGGTTCAGTGGCAGCCGCCTCCCGTAGGCGGCCTGCGGCGCCTGGACCTGCACCAGCAGGTGCGAGCGCGTGCCGCGCGCCGCGGGGGCGCACTCGTTCTCGACCAGGCACTGCACGGCGACCCCCTGCGCCGGCGGCGCGGCGTACTGCGTGCGCTGAGGGTCGGGGGCGAAAGGCGACGGTGCTCCCGCGGGGCCGACGGTCTGCGTGCGGTCGTCGCCGGCGGGCGGGATGATGCGCGTGCTATCCATGTAAGGCTCTCTCCCTCGCGGAGATTATACGGGACGGGCGAACGCCTGTCAAACTCTTTGACGGTCGGGAGGGGGGGAGAGGTTCCGCCGTGGGCTTCAGAGAGAGCTAGAGAGCGCGCCAGGGGGGTGAGACACAGAGCGGACCCACCTCATTGGCTCGCGTGATACCCCGGCGAGGAAGGCCCATGGCACCCCCTGCGTTCGCCCGAAGAGCCTGCCTACCCCGGCTCCGCTGTGTGTGGTCGAGCACACTCGTAGTAGCGCACGTGGCCGCCGCTCATCAGGACCACCTTTCCCACCCGCTGTGCCTTGGTGCGGAAGCCATCTTCGCGGAGAAGCGCGCGCAGGAGTCCAGGGACGGTGTGGATGCGCTCGTCGCGCACGGCGAGGCAGACAACGCAGTAGCAGCGGTCCGCGGCGATGCGGGTCCAGAAGTCGCTGACGTTGATGGTCACGAACGTTGCCTGGCGTACCTGGCGAAGGATGGCGGGCACCGCATCATCCTTCACGATGGCGCCGGGACGCAGTTCCTCCAAGAAGGCGACACAACCGGGGTCCACCCCATTCAGCCCGTCCGCCGCCACCTCCGGGGCGGCGTTGGCGGCAAAGCCCTCGTCCAGAATCGCTTG
>JACQGM010000419.1 GCA_016199585.1 Armatimonadota bacterium | reverse complement strand
GTCGCCAGCCAGAAGGCACCCAGGCGGAAGACCTGGATCTCCGCCGGCCTGCCCTCCGGCAGCGTTCCCGCCTCCGTCTGCGCCAGGATCTTCTCTGTCCAGGAGCGGTCCCGTTCCCCCAGCGCCCGACCGTCGGCCCACTGGCCCGTCGCCAGCATCCGGCGCAACTCCTCGGCCGAGGGGGCCTTGCTGTAGGGCAGGAGGATCGTCTTCCCTGCCACTCCCACGTTCCCAGGCTGATTCCCCGGCATCTGGCCGAACGCCGATCCTTCCGCCGCGGCCACCGTCGCCGCTCCGACCTCGCGGCCCATCGCGTGGACCTCATTCGGCCACGCCGCGCCGCGGAAGCTCTTGTCCGGCCGGACCAGGTTGGGGCGCACGTCGCCGCAGCACCCCTGGAGGAAGAGAGCCACCGTCTGGCCTTCATAGGCGCGCTCGACGAACTCCGCCGCCAGCGCGGGGTAATCGCCGTGGAGGTTGTAGAACCCCCCATCCACGCCCGGGCCACTGGTGGCGTGGCAGGTGAACCGGAAGAGGAGGGCCAGGGGCGCGCCGTTCGCCTGGACGTAGTCCGGCTCCCCTTCCGGGACCGCATCCACGCGGAGGACGAGCACCTCATGGTCAACCGGGCCTTCCGGGTAGGGTCCCCCGATCCCACGGGGCGTCGGCAGCCGGCGGTTGATGTTGAAGCCGGCCTCACCGCGGCCCAGCCGAATCTCGGCCGGACGCAGGTTGCGCGCCGCCGCCGCGACGGCGCCGGCGATCTGCTTCTCCAGCACGCGCATGTAGTGCTCGTTCCCGTGCGCTTCGGACGTGGTCGGACCGAAGTGCGTGTGGGACGTGCAGAGCGCGATATTCCCGGCGGGAATGCCGGCCATCTCCTCCGCCTGCTTGCGCGCCGCCGCCGCCGCGGCGTGCGGCAGTCCCACCATGTCCACGCTGACGATGGCGGCGCGGGGCGCGCCCTCGCTCTCCTCGACCACCAGCGCCCGGGCGAAGAGATCCCCGTAGACGCCTTCGCTGGGACGGTTGCGGACGGCATAGCCGCCCTGCCACGTTCCTACCGGCGGAGTGGTGCAGACCCTCGCTACTCCTGCTCGCATGGAACCTATCTCCCTTCCATCGTCAGGATCAAGGAGGGAACATCCAGCAGACCGATATCCGGTGGGTTCTCCTCGATCCCGCTGTAGTGCCGGCGCACGAAGCCCCCGAGGTTGGTCAGCAGGGAGAGGGAGACGGTATTCCGGCCGGGAGCCAGACAATCCGTCACCTCTACCAGATAGGGGGGCCACAGCGCGGCGCCGGCCAGCTTTCCGTTCACGCGCACCTGGAACGTATCCGACTGGGATCCAAGGTGGAGGTAGGCTCGCCGGACTCCCCGGGGCACCGCCACGCTCGTGGTGTAAACCGCCTCCCCCGCGAAGTGGGGGCACCCCTGCGCGTAGAGCGACCCGACACGGGCTTTCCGCGGGACTTCCACGATCCGCGGACTCCCCTCTCCCGTCGCCACGCCGAAATCGCCCACCAGGACGAACGGCGAGGTGTCGTTCAGCCGCACCATCCGCTCCACGTGGGCCCGGCTCTTCGCGGGCCGATAGCGGAAGGCGAAGGTGTTCGCGCCCCGCTTCACGCGGGCGGCGATGTCGTAGGAGCGGTTCCCCTCATCCCAGAGCGTCTCCCCGGGAGACGCGGTCACGCGCTCCCCGTTGACCCACACCTCCGAGGTGTCCTCGCCATCCGTCACGAGGCGCAGCTTGCCGGGCACCTGCTCGAACGCCACGGTGCTCCTCAGCCAATAGGAGATGTCATCCGCCACGACGAGATCGAAGGGGCTCACCCAGAGAGGCAGGGGCTGCCACTCTCCGTCGCCCGGGGGCGCGCTCTCCCCCGGGCCGGCCGGCGCCGTGCGGATCTCCAGCGGCAGCCGGAAGGTGTTGCCGCCCGGCAGCGAGAGATCCCACTCCTCACCCAGCGGCAGGGAGGGCTCGTCGCCGGAGAGGGCGCACAGCGGCGCCTTTTCCGCGCCGGAGGGCGCATCCCCCGCCTCGATGAAGAAGAGCGACTGGGCGGGCTCCATCCGGATGCCCTCGACGCGCCCCTCAAAGAGGGAGCGGCCCCGGAACGACCCCGGGCCCCCCGTGGCGAGATCCACCATCCGCCACTGCTTGCCTTCCGGCAGACCGATGGTGGCGCGCGCCCGCTCTCTCCCGAGGTTGGTGACGAAGAGGTGCTCAACGCCGTGCGAAACCTTCCGCGCGGCGATCACGCCTTCGACACCCTCCCCGCTCACCGGCACCGGCTTCGCCAGGCGCGCGGCCAGCAGGCGGCTCAGCGCCGCCTCGAAGGCATCCGCGTCCCCTTCCGCCGAGAGGAGGGGGATGTCCTCCGTGTCTTCCGGCGGTATCGCCACCAGATCCGTCTCGCCCACCAGCCACTCGGGGCGTCGGTTCACGCAGATCACCCGCCCGCCCGCCCGCCGGAACCCGGCCAGCGCGGCCCAGGTTGCCTCGGGCAGGTACTTCACGTCCGGCAGAATGATCACCTGGAAGCGGTGCCCGTTGACCGCGAGGCCGCCACCCACCGTCTCCGCCTGCGCCAGCAGGTCCTCGAAGAGGAAGTAGTGGTCCCACCCCCGCTTCAGGAGGCCGTGGCTGAGCCGGAAGATCGCCTCCTGCGTCCTCTCCCAGGCAAGCGCCTCCGCGGGCGGCGGCGGCGCCTCCTTCCCGGGACCGGCGGGCGCGCGCAGGCCCGGGGGGGAATAGCGCACCCACGAATCCGTCTTCGGGTAGAAGACCGCCAGCTCGGTGACGACCTCGGCGGCCTCATTCAGGTAGGACATCCGCCCCATGTAGTCGCTGAACTTCCGGTATTCGCGCACCCACGGCGTGTGGAAGGAGTGGGTCCCCGCGAAGAGGCGCCAGCTCTCGACACCGGAGGGGAAGAGGTTGTCGTTGATGATGCTCACACCCATGAAGAAGAGGTAATCGGCGCCGCGCTTGTTGATCTGTGCCGTCACGCTCCACGGGGTGATGCCGAACGCCTCGCAGAGCGTGCGGGGCTTGTTGCCGAAGAAGGCCGTGCTCTGCAGGATCTTCCCGGTCACGTCGAAGCCCCGGACGTCGTAGCCGCCCGGTCCGTCGAAGCTCGTCTTGGAGAGGAGCAGGTCAATGCCGGGAACGTCCATGACCGCGAGGTCCGAGTGCAGGTCACCATTGTAGACGACCTGGCCGACGAGGGTCTCCTCGAAGAGGAGGTGCCCGGTGTAAGCGACGCGGTGGCGCCGGCACCAATCGTTGGTCTGCGCCCAGAAGCTCTTGACGAGGAGATCGGTGACGAGCGCCCAGTAGTCGCGCCGGACGATGGCGGCTGACTCCTCGGGCGCGGCGAGCAGGGAGCCGAGCCTCGCCCGCAGGTCGTACCCGAACCTGGCTTGAAACGCCTCGAAGAAGCCCTCCGAACAAGGGAGGTCCCTCCCGCGCCGCGCGCGGACGACCACCGGCTCGTCGGTGAACACCCCGATGATCACGTCGCCGAAGTAAGGCGCCAGCCTCTCGTAGTACGCCTCATGGGTCAGACGGATGAACTCCGCGACCGCCGCCTGGTTCATCGTGTCCAGGTATCCCCTGGCAGGCTCCACCCACGGCGCCCCGATGGACGCCAGGCTGACGCTGTCGTCCAGCTCCAGGTCCACGGCCATCGCCCGCTGCTCGCCCGCGCGGTCGAGGGTGAATGTCGCCACCCTCTCCGCGTCGGGCGGGCGTGACGGATCGCCTTCGGCGGGCCGGATGGTGAGGCGCTTCTGGCGCGTCCAGGGGGCCTCGCGCAGCACGCGCCCGGCGCAGGTGCCGCTCGGCCAGTTGAACTCGTCGTAGATCCAGAGGGTCATGCCCTCCTCTTTGCAGCGCCGGGCGGCGTGCTCGAAGAGGTCCAGGTACTCCTCTCCCAGGTAGGCCGGCTCCAGGCCGTAGAGGGCGATGATGATCACGCTCTCGACCCCGATCTCCTTGAACCGGACCAGTTGCCGGTCGATCAGGTCCTTGCTGATCGGGCTCATCCAGGCCCACCAGGGGGCGGGGCGGTACGTCCCGCTCGGGTTCTCCAGGCACCTGAGGAAGGCGGCCCTGTCGGCACGCGCGGGCGTCTCTCCACTGCCCATCTCTACCCCTCGATTCCTTCTGCGCAACGGGCGCCAGCAGGCGTCTGCTCGTAGCAGCCGGCTGAAGCCAGCTACTTCGAGCGCCTTGTTCCCTTACGGGTCCCTACCACGGAGACACAGAGGGCACAGAGAGGAACGTCATGGGGAAGCACGATCTGTCTTCTCCATTCAGCTCAGTGATCTCTGTGTCTCCGTGGTGCCTTCATCCGGCGGCTCTTACGCGATGCTCCCGGCCAGCGCGGCAGTCGTCTGCGCGAGCAGCTCCTGCACCTCCGGCACGTAGGGCCCGGGCCATCCCCGCAGGCGGAAGGCCGCCGGCTCGTAGCCTCCCAGCGCCAGGGCGGAGGGAGTGGGCACGTAGCCCACGTCGCCATTGGCATTCCCCACGATCACGATGTTCTCCGCGGGCGCTCCGGCAGCTTCCGCGACGGCTTCGCGCACTCGCCAGCCCAGCTCCACGAAGATCTGCCCCGGCAGGAATACCAGCCACGCCGGGCCGATACGGAAGACCTGCACCTCGGCGGTCTGGCCGGTGGCGATGGTTCCCGCCTTCATCCCCGCCAGGACGGTCTCCGCCCAGGCCCGTTCCCTTCCACTGGCCGGACGCCCGGCGCCCGTTCCCGCCAGGGCTTCCTCCAGCTCGGCGGCGGAGGGCATCTGGAAGGGAAGGAATACGGTGCCCTCGGCGACCGCCAGCGCGCCCCCGGCATCGGCGGGCGTTCGCCCGGATGCCACCCGCTCCGCGGCCGCGATGGTCGCGGCGCCCAGTTCGCGCCCCATCGCCTGCACTTCCGCCCAGGCACCCGCCCGGAAGCCGCCTTCCGGCCGGACCAGGTTCGGGCGCACGTCGCCGCAGGTTCCCTGTAGGAAGAGGGCGGTGGTCCGGCTGCCGTAGGCGCGCTCGACGAAGGCGGCGGCGGCGCCCGGGTAGTCGCTGTGCAGGTTGTAGCCGCCGTTGTCCAGGCCCGGCCCGCTGGTGGGGTGGCAGCCGTAGCGGAAGAGCACCGCCAGCGGCACGCCGTTGGCCTGGACGAACGCGGCCTCGCCCCCTTCAGGGGTGGCATCCACCCGCACCACGAGCACGTCGCGCTCCACCGGCCCGTCGGGATCCGCGCCGCCGATGCGGTCGCCCCGCCGGAGCCGGCGGTTGATGTTGAACCCGGCCTTGCCCCGCCCCAGCAGCGCCGTGGCCGGCTGGAGCTTCCGGGCCGCCGCGGCGACCACCCCCGCCAGCGACTTCTCCAGCAGGCGCAGGTAGTCTTGGTCCGCGTGCTGGTCGTACCCCAGCATCTCCCACGTCACCGGGCCCCAGTGGGTGTGGGAGACGCAGAAGACGATATTCGGCGCCGGGATCCCGGTCGCCTCCTCCGCCAGGGCGCGGGCCCGCTCCACCATCTCGCCGGGGAGGTCGAGGATGTCCACGCTGACGATGGCCGCTCGCGGGCCCCCTTCCCCTCCATCAAGCACCAATGCCCGCGCGCACAGATCGGCGAGGACGCCCTCGCTGGGGTGGGTCCGCGCTCCGTAACCTCCCTGCCACGTGCCCACCGGCGGCGTGATACAAACCCGAGATACTCCCGCTTGCATTCTACTCTCCTCATCGCGATGAAGTGCGGAGGGCGGCCCGGCCCCGGCGCCGCAGTCGGCTCCGGCTCGGGCCGCCCAAGGATCTCGCTCGCGCGTCTACACCAACTCGCGCGCCAACTCGGCCGCGGTGCCGGCGAGGATCTCCTGCGCCTCCGGCACGTAGCACCCCGGCGCGCCCCCCATTCGGTGGGAGGTCGGCTCATAGCCGCCCAGCTCGATGGCGGATGCCGTCGGCACGTAGCCGACGGACCCATTGGAGTAGGCGGCAACCACTACGCTGGCAGGCGAGACCCCCGCCGTCGCGGCGACGGCGTCGCGCACCGCCCAGCCGATCTCCACGAAGACCTCACCCGGCAGCGTCGCCAGCCAGAAGGCCCCCAGGCGGAAGACCTGGATCTCCGCCGGCCTCCCTTCCGGCAGCGTGCCCGCCTCCATCTGCGCCAGTACCTTCTCGGCCCAGGAGCGGTCGCTGTCGCCAAGCGCCCGTCCGTCCGGCCACTGGCCCGTCTGCAGCATCGCACGCAGCGCGTCGGTGGAGGGCGGCTTGGTGTACGGCAGCAGGATCGTCTTCCCGGCCACCGCCACCTCTCCCGGCTGGCTCCCGGGCAGCTTGCCGAAGGCGGACGCCTCGGCGGCCGCGATCGCCGCCGCCCCCAACTCGCGGCCCATGGCGTGGACTTCCTGGGGGTAAGCGGCACCTCGCCAGTTCTTGTTGTCTGGGGTCGCCAAGTTGGGGCGCACATCACCCGTACACCCCTGGAGGAACATCGCCACCGTCTCGCCCTCGTAGGCGCGCTCGATGAACCCGGCAGCGGCCCCGGGGTAGTCGCCGTGCAGGTTGTACCCGCCCTTGGGCAGCGCCGGCCCGCTGGTGGCGTGGCAGGTAAACCGGAAAAGGAGGGCGAGCGGTGAGCCGTTCGCCTGGATGTAGTCCGGATCATCCCCTTCCGGGATGGCATCCACGCGCAGCGCCAGCACCTCGTGGTCTACCGGACCCTCCGGGTAAGGCGCACCCGGCCCGCGCGGCGTGGGTCCCCGGCGGTTGATGTTGAAGCTGGTCTGACCCCGGCCCAGCCGGATCTCGGCGGGGCGCAGGTTGCGGGCGGCCACAGAGACCGCGCCGGCGATCTGCTTCTCGAGGACGGCCACGTAGGGCTCGTTTCCCTTTGACTTCCACGTGATCGGGCCGGAATGGGTGTGGGAGGCGCACAGGGCGATGTTCCCCGCCGGAATGCTGGTGCGCTCCTCCGCCTCGCGCCGCGCTGCATCCGCCACGGCGTGCGGCAGGTCCAAGACATCGAGGCTGACGATGGCGGCGCGAGGTGTTCCCTCGCCCCCGTCCAGGACGAGCGCCCGGGCGAAGAGGTCGCCGTAGATGCCCTCGCTCGGGCGGTTGCGGGCGGCATACCCGGCCTGCCACGTTCCGACCGGCGGGGTGATGCAAACTCTGGCTACTCCTGCTCGCATCGTTCGTCTCCCATCCTGTTGGTGCTCGGACGGGCGGCCCGAGCCGGGCCGATCCGACCGGCTCGGGCCGCCGAAGGACCTCTCTCGCGTGCCTACACCAGCTCGCGCGCCAGCTCCGCCGCCGTATTGGCGAAGATCTCCCGCGCCTCCGGCACGTAGCACCCCGGCGCGCCTCCACCCCGGTG
>JACQGM010000418.1 GCA_016199585.1 Armatimonadota bacterium | reverse complement strand
TAGAGCCGGAAGTAGTTCTGGTAGGTGATCGTGGCGATCGTCTGGCTCTCGTGCTGGACCTTGACGTTCTCCTTCGCCTCGATCGCCTGGTGGAGACCCTCGTTGTAGCGGCGTCCGTGCATCAGGCGGCCGGTGAACTCATCAACGATGACGATCTCTTGCTCGCCGACACGGCCGTTGTCTCCCTTGTGCTGGTAGACGACGTAGTCAATGTCCTTGCGGAAGATGTAGTGCGCCTTGAGCGAGGCGTTGACGATGCTCATCGCGCGCATGTCGTCGGCGAGGTTGTGGATGCCGAGGCCGCGCTCCACGGCGCGCGTGCCCTCGTCGGTGAGGGTGGACGTGCGCTGCTTCTCATCCACCGTGTAGTGCCGGTCGGCGGCGAGGCCGCGCACGACGCGGTCCACCCGGTAGTAGACCTCGGACTGGTCTTCCGCCTGCCCGGAGATGATGAGGGGCGTGCGGGCCTCGTCCACGAGGATCGAGTCCACCTCGTCCACGATGGCGAAGTTGAGCGGGCGCTGGCGCAGGCCGTCGGCATCGAACTCCAGGTTGTCGCGCAGGTAGTCGAAGCCGAACTCGGAGTGGGTGGCGTAGGTGACGTCGGCGAGGTATGCCTCGCGCCGCGAGATCTCCCGAAGTTGGTCCAGCGACTCGTCATCGCGCCGGAAGTCGGGGTCGTACAGGTAGGAGGCATCGTGCTGAATGACGGCGACGCCGAGGCCGAGCATGTGGTAGATCGGGCCGTTCCAGCGGGCATCGCGCTTGGCGAGGTAGTCGTTCGTGGTCGCCAGGTGCGCGCCGTCGCCGGAGAGCGCGTTCAAGCTGATCGGGAGGGTGGCGACGAGCGTCTTCCCCTCGCCCGTCTTCATCTCGGCGATCCGCCCCTGGTGCAGCACGGCGCCGCCCATGATCTGGACGTCGAAGTGGCGCATGGCGCGCGGGTGGTCGGGCGGCAGGCCCTGCCCGAGCGTGCGCCGCGATGCCTCGCGCACGGCGGCGAACACCTCGGGGAGAATGCCGTCGAGCGCCTCCTGGAGCGCCAGGTAGTACTCCTGGCCCTTCTCCTGTAGCTGTTCGGCCGCGAGCCGCTTGGCGAGCGCCTCCTGAATCCGCTCGCGGAACTGGCGTCCCCGCTCCCGGAGCTGGTCGTCGGTCAGCTCCAGGTACTCCAATTCGAGCGCGTTCACCTCTTCCACGTAGTGCTGCAGCTTGCGCACTTCGCGCTCGTTGCCGTCAATCAGTGATTTGGCGAAATCGGCAATAGACCCCATGATAGCACCTCTGGTTAATGATACCATAGGGGGTATTGGGTGTCAAACCGAAGGACCCGCTCGACCGCCCGTCGGTAGGGTTGACAAAGCGCCCGCCCTGTGGCATAATGCCACCGGAGTGCCGGGCAGGTGGCTGGCGCCACCGGCGCTTGCTTCGCGGCGAGCGCGCGCGCCGGCCGCCTCAGGGGTGGCGCAATCCCCGCCGTTCGCGATCCGCGCTCGGCGCGCACCGCCCGCCTGCAATCCGAATGCTGCAATCTGGAATCGCTCGGGAGGTCCACCGTGGCAGATGTAGCCGAGCCGGAGGCCGCCGGCAGTAACCGCCGCGTCCTGTTTGTCGTGTTGATCGTGGCGCTCATCATCGTCTATCTCATCGGGCGCAGTGTCCACAAGAAGAGCGTCATCGCCGGTCTGGCCAGCGAGAACGCCGCCGTCCGCAAGCAGAGCACCGAGACTCTGATGGAGTGGCAGATCCTGACCGACACCCTCAGCCGGCGCACGGTGCCGGTGAAGCGCCGGATGATCCGTACCCTGCGGGACATGGGAACCGAGGAGGCGGCGGTCGAGCTCGTGAGCTTGATGCGGGACCGCAACCCGACCGTGCAGAATCTGGCGCAGTTCGCGCTCCAGGCGATGCAGCCCACGTCGCTGGAGAAGCTCGTGGGTGGTCTGAACAACGTTGACCTGAACATCAAGAACCGCTGCGCCGCGGCGCTGATCAACATCGGCACGCCGATCCTCAAGCCGGTCACGAAGGAAGTGATGGTCAAGGACGAGGAGACCGGCAAAGAGGAGAAGACGATCACCCGCGTGGTGCCGATCATCGAGGCGACGATGGACGCCGGCTCGCGCGCGGGGGTGATTCGGGTGCTGACGGCCGTACACGACGGCGCCCCGCGCCTGCTGCTGAAGAAGTTGGCCGATGAGAAGGCGGATGCCGGCACGAGGGCCTGTGCCATCGAGATCCTGGGGCGCATCGGCGCGCCCGAGGCGGCCCGCCCCATCCGTGAGGCCCTCAACCCGAGGGTCGTCCGCAACGAGGAGACCGGCAGGGACGAACAGCAGCCCGTGGCGCCCGACGTGCGCAAGGCCGCCCTGGTCGCCCTGGGCCGCTTGCGGCACCCGGAGGCCTACCGGCTGCTGGAGGAAGCCCTGAGCGACAAGGCTTCCGATTCCGCGATGAAAGCCGTTGCCATCAGAGGCTTCGGCGAGCTGCAGGATCCGCGCGCGGTGCCCTTCCTCCAGCAGTATCTCTTCGGCTACGATGAGTCGCTGCGTGATGCCGCCGTGGGCGCGTTCTCGCGCATCGGATCCGGGGCTGTTCCGGCGCTGGCGCTGCTGCTGAAGAGCGACCGCTACGAGGTGCGTATCGGCGCGCTGCGGTCACTGGCGGGCATCCAGGATTCGCGCGTCGTGACGATCCTGGCGTCGGCGCTGCGGGACCCCGATGAGAATGTCCGCCGCACCGCCGCCGACGCTCTCGGGCGAGCCGGCGACGCATCGGCCGTGGCCCCGCTGGTGGGCGCGCTCTCGGATCCGGCGTGGCGGGTGGCAACCCAGGTGCGCGACTCGCTGGCCGTCGTCGGCGCCCCGGCCGTCCCGGCGCTGACGACGGTGCTGGGCGGAGACCCGGCCGCGGTCGCCGCGTACTATGCTCAGGGCGCGCTGGAACGGATCGGGACGGCTGCCGTGCCCGCCCTGGTGGGCGTCGCCCGCGCCGGGAAACTGCCGGCGAGCCAGCGCGCGGTGGCCGCGCTCGGCACGATCGGTGACGCGCGCGCGATGCCGGTGCTCAAGGACCTGGCGAGTGCCGGTGCGCCTCCGCTCCGCAGCGCCGCCGAGCGCGCCCTGAAGCAACTCGAAGAGGGGCGCCGGGCGAGCTGATCCGTCGCGCCCCGGCGCGCGATGGGGCCGCGCGGGAGCCTGGCAAGGCACCGTATGAGTCGGGTCTGGCAGCAAGGCGCCGGCAGACGGCGGCGGCGAGCCCGGCGGGCGCGGGGCGTCCGCCGTCTCTTGCTGGTGTTGCTGGCGCTCGCCGCGTGGGCGGGATGGCGGCTGGCGCCTCCGCTGCGGCGCCCGGATGCGATCATCATCCACCACTCGGCGACACCCGCCAGCGTTGATGGCCGGCCCGTGGACGCCGCGGCGATTGATGCGATGCACGCGCGCCGGGGGTTCCGCGTTGTCTACGAGGACAAGGTGTACCACATCGGTTACCACTACGTGATCCTCCCCGACGGCGAGGTGCAGCCTGGCCGGCCCGAGCGGGCCGTCGGCGCGCACGCCCGCCATGAGAACCGCCACTCGCTCGGCGTCTGCCTCATCGGCAACTTCTCCAGCGATGCCAACCCGCGCGGCGCCCGGGGACCCGCTCGCCCTTCGGAAGCCCAGATGCGCGCCCTGGAGGGCCTCTGCCGCCGGCTGATGCGCCAGTACGCCATCGCTCCCGAGCGCGTGCTCCGCCACTCCGACGTCGTCCGCACGGAGTGCCCGGGCGATCGCTTCCCCTTCGCCGCTTTCCGGGAGATGCTGCGGCGCGGCGCGGGGGAGCGCCGATGAGCACGCGCCGCCTGGTGGTGGATCCCGGCCACCCGGACCTGGCCGCCATCCTGGAAGCGGCGGACGTGCTGAGGGGGGGCGGGCTGGTGGCCTTCCCGACGGAGACGGTCTACGGCCTCGGCGCCCGTGTCACGGATGAGGCCGCCGTGCGCCGGATCTTCGCCGCCAAGGGTCGCCCAGAGGGGAAGCCGCTGATCGTCCACGTCTCGCGGCGCGAGCAGGTCTCTCGGGTGGCGCGGGACGTGCCCCCCGCCGCCCGGGCATTGATGGCGCGCTTCTTCCCCGGGCCGCTGACGCTGGTGCTGCCGCGTCGCCCCGAGATTCCCGACGCCGTCACCGCCGGCGGCGATACCGTGGCCGTGCGCATGCCGGACCACCCGGTGGCGCAGGCGCTCATCGAGGCGCTGGGCGAGCCGGTCGCCGCGCCGAGCGCCAACCGCTCCGGGGCGCGCAGCGCCACCACTCCGGAGGAGGTCCTCGACGACCTGGATGGCCGCATCGAGCTGGTGCTGGATGCCGGCCCGGCGCCCCTGCGACAGCCCTCTACGGTGCTGGACCTGACGGTGGAGCCAGCGCGCGTTCTCCGCCAGGGCGCCGTGCCGGCCGATGCGCTGCGCCGCCACGTGCCGATCGCGTAGGCGCGGCGAGGGGGTGCCTCCGGCCCGATTCTCGGGCGCTCCGGGCAGTCCGCCCGGGCAGTCGCCCGGGCAGTCGCCCGAAGGTGCCCCCGCGCGCCGCAGCACCACCGACCGAAGCGCGGCACTCCCGCGCACGGGCCCTATGGCGTCGCTTTCGGGCCTTCCGGGTAGCTCCACGGCTCCAGGCGCGGCGCGTCCGGCAGGCGCTCCGCCGAAAGGACGCCGTGCTGGATCGCGCAGAGACGGCCGCGCGGCACCTTCACCACGTCCGTCAGCACCTGGAACACCACTTCCTCCGCATCAATGCTCACCAGCTTCCCCGGCAGCACGGTGCCGTCATCCACCTGCAGCAGGTCGAGCCGGGGCGCTTCGGCGCGGAGGGGCACCGCCGGGGGCACGTTGCGGCTTCCCTCCGGGGGCGGCGGGGGCGCGATGCGGACCTTCTCGGGGTAGCCCCACTCCTCCATCCACTTCGCATCCACCAGGAAGCCGGCAGGGAGCGTCGCGTGGACCAGGCTGTGCAGGTCGGCGCGCGTGATCTCCTTCACCTCGCCCTTCACCTCCAGCCGGAGGGTGGCTGCGTCTACGCCGATCAGCTTCCCGAAGAGGACCGCGCCGTCCTGGAGCTGGACGATGTCCACGCGGCGCAGCGTCTTCTCGACCGGCGCCGGCGGGCCGGTCTGTCCCGCTCCTGATTCCTGGAAGGCGTTCACGAACTGGAGGTAGCGGATGTCGTGGTTGTTGAAGGCCGAGCCGGTGCTGGCGGTGAAGCCGACGTAGACATCGGGTTCGCCGAGGGTGGCTGCGAGGTCCACCTCGTGCCGGAGCAGCGGCGCCTCGGGGCGCTCCGGCCGGGTGGAGAGGCGAACCTCGACGACGCGCTTGGCGCCGTCGTAATCCACCCAGACATAGTGAACGCCGCCATCGTTCATGCGCTTCTCTATCGGCAGCTTGGCCACCGAAGCGGTATCGCCGTTGATGCTGATCGCCACGTGGTTGCCGCTCACCTCGCCGTTGTTGAAGGTGTCGAACTCCACCGCCACGCTCGGGCTGATGCCGGCGTATCCGACTCCCGCTCCGGCGCCCCCGACGTTGCTCGCCTTCGTCTGCACCACGAAGGCCAGGCCGTCGGCGCCGACACCATCATCGTCGCCGATGCCCTTGGGGTCTGTCATCTCGAACTGAAACGCCGCGCTGAAGGATGCCTGGTTCGCCAGCGGTATGGTGCGCGTCAGGAACGCGCTCCCTCCCTGCCATTCCCGGCTCTCGGTAAGGCGCAGGACCGGCTGGCCCTCGACCAGGGCGCCCTTCCCGTCCTTCTGGATCTCGGCCGCCGAGCCATTCAGCGTGAACGGCGAGAGGTCGCCGAACCCGCCGAAGGTGATCACCATCGGCTTCCCGTCCTGCGCAGCCAGCGGCGGAAGCGTCAGGGCAGCGACGGCCAACACGAGCACCTGAGCTATCGTTCTCATCTCCTTGTCCTCTCGCGCCTGCGAAGGCGCACGGCGGGCGCTGCGCGCCAGCGCGTCCGGCCCCCGTGCGGTGGATATTTTCGACGGCGGAGACGGCTCTCCTGCATTCGTACGGGAGAAGCCATCGTATACTGGTGGCAGGTGCCGACGCCCGCGCGGCGAACTTCTTCAGCGCGACTTCGTCTTATCCTATCGGGGGTGAACCGATGCGCGCTCAATGGGTTCCCGGTGCTCTGCGGGTCGCCGCAGTCTTGCTCGTGGCGGGCGTCCCATGCGCGGGCGCGCCGGATGCTGCCACCGGCGGGTCGCCGGCGCTTCCGGCCCGCTTCCGCTCGGCTGCCGTCGGCGCCCTGGACCTGACCGGCGAGGCGGCCGACCTGGCGCCTACGCTGGAGCGCTCGCTCGCCCGCCTTCTCGCCGATGCCCACCTCTTCGAGGGTGGAGTGCGCGCCCTCGGGGCCGGCCCCGACGAGCTGCGATCCGTGCTCCGGCAGGTGGGCTACGAGGCGGGCCGGAGCGAGGAAGCCGGTGAGTCCGCCACCGCGCGCAAGGCGCTGGAGCGCCTGCGGAAGGCGGGCGCGGATGTCATGATAGCGGCCGCCATCACGCAGATCGTGGCGCGCACGACGTACGACTCCACGCTGGAGCCGGTGACGCCGGAGGATCCCCCACTGAAGCTGCCTCCCGAGCCGGCGAAACCGGACCCCAACGCGCGGAAATACGCCCAGATGGGACCTCGGCTGTATGCCAGGGGCGAGGCGGACCCCCGCTACCGGGCACGACTCCGGGAGTGGCGGGAGGCGCACGCTTGCTGGGAGCGCGGGGCCGCGCGCGCCAGGCAGGAGCACGAGAACCGGCGGGCCGGGAGGCAGTTCGCCTGGCGGTGGCGGGTGCGGGAGCGACCCTCGGTTCGTCTGGAAGTCTCGGCGCAGCTCATCAGCGTCGCGACGGGCACGATGGTGTGGGCCTCGCCGCGCGTGTGGGGAGAGGCGGCGGATGAGCGAGCGTACCGGGAGCAGCTCCTGACGGTGGTCGGGCCGGCGAGCCGGCCCGAGGCGCCGGAGCCAACGCCCTCGGCCGTCAACGCGGCTCCGGCCGCCCTGCGGCAGGCCGCGCTGTTGCTGGGCACGCGGAGGCTGCTGGACGCCGTGCGGGGGGAAGGGAGCCCGCTCTCGCGCTGACGGGGTCCCGGCGACCAAAGTCGCCAGGCGCGCGCGCTGCCCGAACCATCGTTGTGAGGCTAACGACCGGGCGCCGGGTCCGCCAGCTCCGGGGCCTCGAGGGCGTCGGAAGGCGGCGTCGAGCCGGGAGCACGGTGAGAGAGGAGCTCGGAAACCGTCACCATCCGGTAGCCCTGACGGCTCATCTCCTCGAGGAAGGGCTCCACGATGCGCGACGTCTTGTTGTTGCCGTTGTGCAGCAGGATGATCGACCCCGGCCGAACCCCCGCCACCAGCTTCGTGAGCACCGTCGCCTCGTCGTGCTTCTGCAGCCAGGAGTCGAACTGGTCCCAGTAGACGCTGGTGAAGCCGTACTCGGCGCAGGTCTCGGCCACCCGAACATCCACGTTGCCGCCGGGCGGGCGGAAGAGCGTCACGGCGCGCCCGGTGAGGCGCCGCAGCACGGAGCGGCAGCGGAGCAGCTCCCGCTCGATCCCGGGGCGGTCCAGCGTCTTCAGGTTCGCGTGGCTGTAGGTGTGGTTCGCCACCTCGTGCCCCCGCGCCACGATCTCGCGTGCGATGTCGGGGTGCTGCTCCGCCTGGGTGCCTACCAGGAACATCGTCGCCCGCGCGTGGAAGCGCTCCAGCAGGTCCAGCAGCGGCGGGGTATAGATGGCGTTGGGGCCGTCGTCGAAGGTGACGGCGATCTGGCGCTCCGTGGTGGGGACGGAGCTGACGCCGTGGATGCGGTGGCCGTTCCGCGCCTTGTAGATCGCCGTCAGCTCCTCGCGCGCCCTGCCGAAGTCGGGATCGAAGCCCATCACCGTCTCCAGGGATGCCGCGGCGGCCTCCTCCTCGCCCAGGCGCCGCAGCGCCCGTCCCAGAAGGTAGTGGGTGGCGAGCGGATCGGGCTGCAAGAGCATCGCCCGGCACAGCGCCTCGGACGCCTCACGGTACGCCGCCTCTGCGTAGAGCGGCGGGAAGGAGACGCCCTCGTTGCGGACCAGCACCACTTCCTCGGTCTCGCCCTGGAGAGCGCCGTTCTCGTCCTCGCCCCGGATGACGACCTTGTGCAAGCCGTTGCGCACCTTCCGGGTGTTCCAGGCGAAGGAGTAGGGGGTGGCGTTCGTGGTCTGCAGGCAGCGCCCATCCACGAAGAAGCGGGCGTAGTGTGTGCCGGGGATGCGGAACGGGTCGAGGTAGAGGGGCACGGTGCCGGAGACGGGGCGGGCCTTCGCTGCGGCTCCCGAGGCGGCGCCGAGGGGCGCGCACGCCATCCGGGCGCCGCGCGCTTCCGGCACGAGGGGCGCGCGGTGAAGCGGCACCAGATCGGTGAATGCCACCGGGGGGAGGTGGTTGGCGGCCTCGCGCAGGAGTTCGGCCGCGCGGGCACTCTCACCGGCGGTGTAGGCCACCGCCCCCAGCACGAGGGCGGCCAGCGAGCGCTGGGAGGAAGGCAGGCCCTCGCGGCTGCCGATCGGCGCCAGGGCCGCAGCGGCGCCCGCGCCGTCGCCGGAGGCGCAGCGGGCATAAGCGAGGGCGATGCGCACGGACGGCGGGATGGGATCCTCGGCGCCAGCGAGCGCCTCCAGGCGGCGGTGGGCATCCTCGAGCGAGCCGCCGTTCAGGGCGGAGAGCGCCGCCGCCCATTGCGCCGCGGGGTTGCTCCCATCGAGCGACAGCGCGAGCGAGAGCGGCCCGGCCGCCGCCTCCGGCTGGCCGTCGCACTCCAGGGCGTGCCCGAGGCCCGCGGCGGCGAGCGGATCGTTCATGTCGCGCTCGCCCGCGCGCTCGAATGCCTGAATCGCCGCGCGCCGCTCCCCGCGCGCCAGGAGGTCGGCGCCCGCGGCCACGTCGGCCAGGTAGTGGGAAGCGCCCCGCGCCGGACAGGCCCACAGGACCAGAGAGAGTGACAGGAAACAGAGAGAGGAGCGCACGGCCACCCTGCCGCCTTCTATCCGGTGCCCGCCGCTCACCGCTTCACCTTGCCCCTCCCTCGCTTCCGGTCGCGCCGCCCGTCGGCGGGGAGTTCTCTACGAAGATGGTCGTCTTCCGCTGGGCGATGATGTTGCCGGCGGCGTCCACGGCGCGCAGCTCCACGTCGTGCAGGCCGTTGCCCAGACGGCGCGTGTCGAGGTCGTGGCGGAAGGGGGAGACGTTGAGCATGGCGACGACGCGGCCATCCACGTAGACGATCATCATGGCGATCTGGCCGACATCGGTGATGTTCTTCAGCTCCACGTTCAGGGTGACCACCCCCTGCACGCGCGCCGCGCCCGCAGGGGTGCCGCCGGCTGCCGCAGGAACGGCGACGGCGTAGCCTTCGAGGAAGTGCGCCACCGTGCTCGCGTCCAGGCGCGGGAAGCTCAGGCGCAGGTGGGTCACCCCGGAGGTGACACGCCGCTCGACGCCCCGGCTGCGGAAGTGCTCGCTCAGGCGGCGGGCGGTGAAGGCGTCATCCGACTTCCCGAGCACCTCCGGAATCGGCTCCCAGGCGCCGTTGTCAATCTTCACCTCGGCCAGCACCGAGCGCTCCGGCGACCGGCGATCCCAGAAGAGACCGATGTAGCCGGAGAAGAGGGGGGGCTGGCCCTCGAGGGCGCCCTGCCCCTCCAGGGGCTCGACGACCATCACCTGCGGCGCGTTGTAAGCGACCTGCTCGGCGTGCCGCGCCGGCTCGATCTGGAAGCCCCCGCGCCGCTCGGAGCCGCGCCCCTCGGGCAGGAGGAAGCCGGTGACCCCCGCGGTGGAGATGGTGATCACGCCGCAGTGGTTGGTGTTGACGCGGCCGACGCCGGTGTAGGTCGTGCCGTCGTAGCGGCCGACTCCCAGCACCGGGCGGGCGACGCGGGCGATCGGCTGCGGGTCGCGCCCCTCGAAGCGGGCGGTCACCTGGCCGCCCTTCCAGTTCTCGAAGACGATCTCGCGCGGCATCTCGGGCGGGCGCATCGCCAGGATGACGATGCGGTCGTCCAGCCGCGGCTGGTAGTCTTCCGGGAAGGGGAGCAGGCGGTCGGGCAGCTCCAGGCGCACCGGATTTCCCACGAAGGGCGCCAGGTTGCGGAAAAGGGCCTCGCCGCAGGCGACGTCGGTGTAGATGCCCGAGGCGCCGGCGACGTGCCCGGCATACCCGCTCGGCGGCGTCTGGAACTCGCGGGGGACGAGACTCATCATCATCGTCTCGCTGCTGTTCTTCGGCTCGCCGGGAAGGGGGGGCCGCACCTTGATGCGGAGCCCATGTACGGCGACGGCGGCGACGCTGGCCGTGGGCGCCCAGCGACTGGCGGCGAACCCGGGCACCAGGGCGGTGGCTGGCCGCACCACCTTGCCGATCTCCGCGTAGCTGGCGCCCCCGTCGGCGCTCACCTCGATGGCGCCGGCGGTGGCGTTGTGTACGCGAACACGAAAGATCTCCCCCTCCTGCGCGGCGGCCTCGCGGCCTGCGAGGGCACCTGCGACGGCAAGGAGCCAGGCGAGTAAGGGGGCCAGGGCGATATGGGCGCGGTATGAGTCCATGGGTCTCAAAGTGCCTACGGCAAGCTAGAGTGACTGAGAGTGACTAGAGTGACTGGAGTGGCCGGGGATGGCGGGGGGGCCCGTTCGCGGCGCGCCCTGCCAACTCTAGTCGCTCTGGTCACTCCAGTCACTCTAGCTCACTCTAGTTCACTTCCTCAACGTCTCGCGCACGCGGCGGAGCGCTGCGAGCAGTTCCGGAACATCGTGCGGCGCGGTCGCCGGTGAGGAGAATCCCTCTTCTAAGACGCCCCACGCCCCGTTTCGGTTCAGGTGGACCGAATCAAAGATCATGACGCCCTGCGAGTTCGCGCGCGCTGTGGCGATCGCCGCGCGCAGGGCGTCCTTGTCAAACCGGTGCGCGCTCGTGCCGAGCCCGGACTCGTATTGATTCAGATCGAGGCCGGCGTAGAAGAAGGCGGCGTCGCTGATCACGCGGGAGGAGAGCTGCGAAGCCATCTCCACCGTGCGCTCGGCCGGCGCGTCGTCGAAGAGCGCGGCTTCGGCGGTGGCGCGGGGATAGTAGCACCCGGTGGTGATGTAGTCCAGCTCCTTCGCGTAACCGGTCTGCCCGTAAGTGGCGGTCATCCAATCCAGACTGCCCGCGTACTCCGGGCTCGCCCAGTTGACGCCTTCCTGGTAATAGCGGTCGTACCAGGCGCCGACATAGGCGCCGATGATCATCTGCGGCTTGGCAGCGCGGATGGCGCGCACCGCCTGGCGAAGGAAGGTGGTGATCTGGAGCGCGCGCCACTCGATCCACTGGTTGAAAAGGGGGCCGCGCACGATGTCTCGCCCCGGGATCGGGTCGATGCGCACGATGTCGTCGGGCCAGCGCGCCACCTTCCGGCCGATGGCCTTCTCGAACTCCGCCCGGGTATAGTCGCTGAAATCCGCCGCGATGCCGCTGAAGCGCATGCGGTCGAAGGTGATGCCGTCCACGTCGTAGTCGCGAGCGATCTCGGCGATGATCTGCAGCGCGCGCTCACGCACCTCCGGGAGGACGGGATTGAGGAAGAGCGCCGATCCCTGCAGCTCGTCGCTGCCGATCGGCACGAACCGATCCACGGCGGCGAACTGAGCCCGGTCGCCGATGCGCAGGGCGCGCAGCATCCACTCGGCCATCGATCCACGCCCGTGGAGGAGCAGGCTGTCCGGGGGCATCTCCACCACCTGGTTGTCGCGCAGGAGCGCGCACTCGGTGATGGTGATGATCCGCATGTCCTCAGCCGGGCCGGCCAGGATCGCGACGACCTGGGCCTCGTCGGGACTGTCGCTGCGCGGCTTGCGCCAGCCGTAGCCGGGAGTGAACGCGGTGACGACCTCGCCGGTCGGCTCGCTCGGGTTCACGGCGTAGACCATCAGGCGCTGCCCATCCGGGAGGAGCAGCTCGCGGCGCACCGTGTAGAGCACCGTCTGCCACTCCGGGTGCTCGTAGGCGGGTCCCATCCGCGTGATCCGGTGCCCGTCGGAGAAGACATCAACAGCGGCGTGTACCTTGAGGCCCCGGGCGTGCGCCTCCTCGATGACGGCGCGGAGGATATCCAGATCGGGCGGCACCCGCTGGCCGCGCCACTCGCTGAGACGGGGCGCCACCTTCGAGGGGTAGAGCGCCTGGCCGCCGAACATCTTGGCGCCGAAGACCACTGTGTTCGCCCGCGCGCGGCGCACGCTCTCCATCAGCGCCGCGATCCCCTGGCGGCTGGCGAGCGCGTCGAGGTTGGCGTAGCCATCCACCCAGACGAGCCGCCCCTCCAGGTCCGCCGCCCGGGTGACGGCCCGGGAGACCAGGGGCATCGGCGGTTGGCTCTCCAGGGCGCCGAGCGGCAGGGCCGCAACCAGCCAGGACACCGCGGCCAGAGTGGCGCCGGTGATGTGCCGTCCGTGTCGCTCCCGTATTGGCCGTCTTCTCATCGGTCTCCGCCGCCTGCCGTCGTCCGCACCACGACGCTCTCCGCCGCGCCCGGGCCGCTCACCCGCCAGCGTGACGGGGGGCCGACCCGATAGTGCCGCTTCAGGAATCGCACCACCTCCGCGCGCGTGATCCCATGCCGGGGGGTGAGCGTCGCGTAAGGTCCTTCGGAGGTGTACAGTTCCTCGTGGACGTACACCTTCCTGCCCGGCGCAAGGCGCTCGTTGATGGCGGCGCGCAGCGCGGCGAGCGTCTCCGGCTTCCCGCCGCTCCCCGCCAGCAGGGCATTGAGCGACAGGACCTCGCACCCCGCGAAGTAGGGCAGGTAGACCTCGGCGTCGGCGTCGTCTCCGGCGCCGGCGATGACGATGCAATCGCCGGGCCGCGCGTGGGCGCGCACGGCCAGCGCCTTCTGCAGCCGCCCATTCCCGGCCGCGCGCGCGTGCGGGCCGATCCCGGTGGCGGCGTTGTTCGCGGCCAGAAGCGCGAGACCCACCGCGGTCGCCAGCACGGTCGCCCGCCGCCGGGCAACCGGCACCCCGGGGGAGGCGAAGGCAACGGCCATCAGCGTCCAGAACGGCACCAACAGCGGCACCCAGAAGACGAAGTAGCCGGGGTTCCACACCGTGAAGAAGAGCGCATAGGCTCCCGCCCAGAGCGCGAGCACGGGGAGCAGGCGGCGCTGCGCCCCCTGGAGCGCCCGCACGCGGAGGGATGGCTCCGGCGAGGCATGGGGATCGGGCTCGAAGCCCCACAGGGAGGGCACGAACACCGGCCGCGGTGGGTGGAAGAGGCGCCAAAGGCGCGCGCCCGCAGCGGCGGCCCCCGCCATCGCGGCGCACCCGGCCAGCAGCCGCAGAATCCCCACGCCCGGCGTGCGGGAGAGCGCCGGGTCGGCGATGAGCGCGTGGGAGAACGCCTGCGCGTCACGCACCAGGTTGGTCGCGACGTGGAAGTCCCACCACCGTCCCTGGCGGGCGTAGGTGAGCGCCCAGCCGGAAACGGCGCCCAAACCACGCCCCTCGGCGGCGAGGAGCGCCCCGACGGCGTAGGCGAGGCCGCCCAGCCCGATGCTGATCCCGAGGTAGAGCCTCACCCCGCGCCGCCGCGGCCGCCCGGGGGAGAGCGCGACCGCGGCGGCCGCCGCCGGCAGGAAGAGGACGTGGCTCTGGTGCAGCAGGAGCGCGAGCGCGTGGAGACCCCCGAGCGCCGCCGCGAGGCGTGCGAAGGCTCGCGCCCGACGCACGCGGCGAGCATCGAGCAAGGCGGCGATGACGCCGAGCGCGCCCACCAGCGCCACCAGGCCCGGCAGGTTGGCGCGACCATCGGTGGCGCAGGTCCAGTAACCGTAGGAGAGGCCGAGGCCCCCCGCGGCCAGCACCCCGGCCCCGCGGTCGGCGACGATCAGGCCCGCGACGAGGGCGAAGAGCACCACGCCGGCCGCCCCGAGGAGAGCGTTGAGCACCTGGAGCGCGGCCAGCGGGTCGGCTGCCGGCCAGAGCAGCCCGAGCAGGCGGTGCGCCGCGAGCCCCAGGACGTTGAAGAGAAGGTGGTGCGGGTGGAGGAGCCAGCGCGCTCCTCCCGACTCCTCGAAGCGCCGGATCTGGAGGGCGTAGGAGACACTGTCGAAGGCGTAGTCGCGCGTCGCCGTCAGCAGGTAGAGGGCGCTGAAGAGCGCGAAGAGGGCGGCGTAGCCCCATGCCGCCGCCGGTCGCTCACGCTCGACCGCCAACCGTTTCTGCATCAGTGCGCGCGCAGCAGGGAGCCGGGGCGGACGCTGTCCCGGTCGGGCAGCTCGCGCACCACCAGGCGGACCGGATAGGCCGAGCCCGACAGCGGCAGCGTCGAGATGCTGACCCGGCGCGTGCCGCCGGGGGGCAGGTTGTAGACGGCCAGCACGATCTCCTCGTGGCTGCTGAGCGTCGGGGTTTCCACCAGCCTCCCGTCCAACAGGAAAAGGCCCCGGGCCTTGCCCGAGGCGGCATCCATCACCACTCCCACCTTCCCCGCGCTCTGCGTCGGGTTCTCGAGGCGGAGCGCGATGTCATAGGTGACGCCGTAATCGCCGAATCCCTCCTCGGTAAGCCGACTGGCGCCGTTCTGCGGCCGGCTGCCGAGGCGAACGAAGGCCCACCGCTCTCCGACACGGTACTCTGCCTCCACGGGCCGCCAGGCCTGGGCGAAGATCGTGGGCGAGAGCGTCCCGCCGTCCACCGTCGGGCGCACGAAGGGATCATCCGGGTCGTCCGCCTTCACCTGCACGTAACAAGGCGCCTCCCCATCCAGTTGCCGGATCTCGAGGAGCCCGCTGGCGACGTGCCAGGGAGCCAGCGCGTGGAGCGCCAGAGAGAGAGCCGTGCCCGGCGCCAGCGGCGCGACGTAGCCGATGCCCCTCCGGTGGCTCTGCAGGAACTCGCGCGCCGCCTGGTGCCCGACCGCGATCGGGTCGCCGCTGGGCGCGGCCGTCCCCTCCACCACGTGCAGGCGCACCGCATCCGGGCCCGGGTTCACCACGTCAACGCTGAGCCGGAAGCGCCGCCCGAGGGCGTTCTGGTGGTGGTAGAGCACGCGCGCGGGCTGCTCCGGCGAGAGCGAACCGAGGAAGAGCGTGCCGTACTGGGTCACTTGCTCCGGGTCGTTGCTGTAAAGGAGCTGCGGGGCGTGGGGGTGGTCGAGGCGCAGGTTGCGCACCGTGACGGGCACCTGGCCCTCGACGGGCAGGCACTCGGGCGCACGGATGCGAACCGGCACGCGAAGGCGGATGGTGTGTCCGGCGCGCAGCGCCAGCGCCCCGGGCGGCGTATGCACTTCGACCGCAGCCCCCGGCTCCAATGCCAGGGCGGGACGGACCACCGCCACGGCCCGCCGCTCGATGAGGGCGCGGGGCGCGGGGCTGCCGCTGACGAACGCCTCGGCCGATCCGGGCAGCCGACCCGCGTAGGGGCGCACGGCCACAGTCACCCCCAGTGTCACTCCCTCGCGCGAGAAGAGCAGCCGGGCATCGCCGCGCCCCCGACCGCGCAGCACCGCACGCCGGCCGGAGACATCCAGGCTGGCCGCCACCACGTCGCCCGTGCCGGAAACACCGGTGGGCGCGCGCAGCAGGCCCCCGAAGGTCAGCTCGCGGGTCTCGCCCAGGGGGATGACCACGTGCTTCCTGCTCACGGTGAGCACGGGCGCCGCGAGGAGCTCGCGCAGGCGGTGAGCCCACAATCCCGCCAGCGAATCCGGGGATGAGTGTTGGGCGCGGGCTTCCTCGCGGGTGACGACGAGGAGCGGGGCATCGCCCCAGTAGAGGATGGCGAGCCGGCCATCCTTCCGCGCCGCGATGGCGCGAGGGTCGGATCCCCAGGCGAGGCGCTCCTGAAGCCGCCCGGCGACGATGTCGGCGCGCTGGTCGGGCGGGGCCCCCGAGAGCGCGGTGCGGAACCGGAGCGCGACGTGGCCGGCGATGGTCACCGTGCCCTCGATGGCGGCGATGGGAGCGCGCTGTCCCCCGGGCGCGGCGCGCGCCTCCTCGGGGTTCAGCAAGAGCGAAGACCAGGCGAGGGGCAGCAGGACGAGGAGCTTCACTATCCTTTGTCGCATCGTCACCCACGCCCTCACCGGACTGCACTACCGGGAGAGCCGAGACCCCCGGGCCCGGGGACCGTCCCCGGTCTCCCGCCCGCGCCTCAGCCCGCGGCGGCTTCGAGCTCCTTGTCCGAGATGTCGAAGTTGGCGTAGACCTGCTGCACGTCGTCGTGGTCGTCCAGCATGTCCATCAACCGCAGGACTTGCTGGGCATCCTTGCCCTCGACCTGCACGGTGCTCTTTGGCAACATCGTAACCTCGGCCATGCTCGGCTCGATGCCCTTGCTCCGGAGGGCGGCCAGCACCGCGGAGAAGTCCTCGGGCTGCGTGATCACATCGAACGTGTCGCCCTCCGTGCGCATGTCGTCGGCGCCCGCCTCGAGGGCCACCTCCATCAGGGAGTCTTCGTCGGTGGTCTCGCGGTCAACGGAGACCAGGCCCTTCTGGTCGAACATCCAGGCGACGCACCCGGTCTCCCCGAGGCTGCCGCCGTTGCGCGAGAAGATGGCCCGCAGGTCGGAGACGGTGCGGTTCCGGTTGTCGGTGAGGACGCTGACCAGGACTGCCGTGCCGCCCGGCGCGTACCCCTCGTAGGTCAACTCCTGAAAATCCGCGCCCTCGCTGCTCTCGCCGGTGCCGCGCTGGATGGCCCGCTTGATGTTGTCGTTGGGCATGCTGGCGGCGCGCGCCTTCTCGACGGCCAGGCGCAGCCGCGAGTTGCCGTCGGGATCTCCGCCGCCCTCCTTGGCCGCGATGATGATCTCACGCGCCAGCTTGGTGAAGACCTTCCCCCGGCGAGCATCCTGCGCGCCTTTGCGAATGCGGATATTGGCCCACTTGGAGTGTCCTGACATATCAGCTCACCCGACGGAACCGCGGGTCCTTCCTCCTCCCCGACACACCGGATTATAGCATAGCCCCAAAAGGGGCGTCAACCGTCATGCGGCCGGCGCTTGCCTCCCCAGCGCTCTCCCTGCCGGCGCTCCGGTGTGCTCCCCGTCGCGTATCACCGGCGCGCCGTTGACGATCACGTGGGGGATGCCCTCCGGGTGCCGGCGCGGCTCCTGGTAGGTGGCGGTATCGCGCACGCGGTCGGGGTCGAAGAGGACGATGTCGGCGGCCGCGCCCGGGCGCAGCACGCCGCGGTCCTTCAGGCCGAACGTGGTGGCGGGGAGGGAGGTCATCTTCCGCACCATCTCCTCGAGTGGGAGCAGCTTCAGGTCGCGGGCATAGCGACCGAGGGCGCGGGCGTTGTTGCCGCAGGAGCGCGGGTGCGCGCCCCCCGGGCTTCCATCGGAAGCGATCAGCGTGTGCGGATCGCGCAGGAAGGTCTGGAGATCCTCCTCGCTCATCGCGTGGTAGATGGCGCCCGCGCCGCCATCGCGCACGATCTGCAGCACGGTCTCGATCTGGTCGTCCAGGGAGGCGGAACCGCGCGTCGCTCTCGCCGCTTCGGGGATCCGCAGGCCGTTGAGGGCCGGGTTCCGCGCGCAGGAGGTGATGGCGACGTAGGAGTAGTCGTCAAAGCCGCGGTCTGCCAGCTCCGCCCGCATCACCCGGGCGATAGCCGCCGCCCGCGCGGGGTCGGCCAGGCGCTGCAAGAGCTTCTCGGTGCCGCCGTCCAGGGCGTCATCGGGGATGAGCCGGGCCGTGATGGAAGTGGACGAGGCCGTGTAGAGGTACATGTCGTGGGTGATGCGGAGGCCCTCGGCGCGCGCCCGTCCGAGCGCCTCCAGCACCTCGGGAGAACGCCCCCACGCCGTCTTCCCGTGCAGCTTCAGGTGAGCGATCTCGGCACGGATGCCCGCCTCGCGCGCCACGCGCACCACCTCGCCGATGGAGTCGAGGATGCCCGTCTCTTCGTTACGCATATGGGTGGCGTAGAGGCCGCCGTGCGTCGCGGCGACCTTCGCCACCGCGATGATCTCCTCCGTCTTCGCGAAGGTGCCCGGGGCGTAGATGAGGCCGGTGGAGAGACCGAGGGCGCCCGCCGCCATCGCCTCCGCCACCAGATCCTCCATCTTCGCCAGCTCGTCGGGCGTCGGCGGCCGGTCGAAGGCGCCTCCCATCGCCCGGGCGCGCACCGTGCCGTGGCCCACCAGCGTCGCCACGTTGATCGAGACTCCGGCGGCCTCCGCCTCGGCCAGGAAGGCGCCGACATCCAGGCGTGAGCCGCCGCAGTTGCCGCTGACCACGGTGGTGACGCCCATGCGCGCGAAGCCCTCGGCGCGGGGGGCGCGCACCAGGCCCTCGGAATGGGTGTGTACGTCCACGAAGCCGGGGGCGGCGACCAGGCCGGCGGCGTCTATCTCGTCGGCCGCGGAGCCGGGCAGCGCGCCAATGGCCGCGACGCGGCCGCCGCTCACGGCGATGTCGCCCTCATAGGCCGGGCGGCCCGTGCCGTCCATGATGCGCGCGCGGCGGATCACGAGGTCCGGGGCGGCCGTTGCCGCCAGCGCGGGCATGAGCGGGAGCGAAAGAGCAGGAAACCGACTGCTATCTGCGGCCATCGAGGATACTCCTCTCCCATCATCGCCAGGGATGTCGGACGTCGGCGCCGCGCTTCGGCCGGGCGCGTCCGGGTGCCTTCCAGCAACTGCCCGGAGCAACTGCCCGGAGCGCCCGAGCATCGGGCCGGAGGCACCGATCTCTACTTCGACAACGGCGCCGGAAACCCCCGCTGGCTCTTCTGCCCGAACCAAGGCGGCGCCCTACGGCAGCGCCACCGGCCCCTCTCGGTAGTAACGGGTGATCGCCTCGCGGAGGTAGCCCCCGTCATCATCCGCGTAGCGCGACTCGCGCGCATTCCCGTTGATCGGCGGCGGGTTGGTGATGCCGTCGCGGCGGGAATCGAGGTAGTCCGTGGCGCCCCCGATGCCGGCGCCGAAGAGGAAGGCGACGACTCCGGCCCGTGCCCACTCGGCGACGTGCTCCCGCTGCTCCAGGAAGTACTGAGCGCGATTGTCCTGATAGTGGCCCTTGGTGTTGTCCAGAGTGCGGTAGAGGGTGTTGCCGACGGGGATCTGCCAGACCACCACGCGCAGGTCGAGGCCGGTCGAGACCGCGTCAACCCAATCGCGGTAGCGAGCGAAGTTGGGGTAGGCGCGGTCGGCGAGGTCCCACCAGTGCCGGCGCTGGCCGGGCCAGTGCGCTTCCTTCCACGCGGAGTCGCGGTCGGAGGGGTCCACGAAGACGAGGTCCCAGCCGTCGCCGAAGCCGCGCAGGAAGCGGGCGGTGCGCCCGCCCAGATCGCGGGCGTCCACGTCGGGGTCGGGGCTGCTGCCCACGTCCACGCCGGTGGCCCAGTGCGAGGCGTGGATCCCCAGGAGCACGTTGGGGCCGTAACGGTTGCGCAGGCGCAGCAGCGCCCGCCCGAAGCCGTGCGCGGTGTCCGGCAGGTCGCGCAACTCCTCGATGCCGGTGGCGGCGACCGCGGCCGGGATGTCGCCGGCTCCCTTGCGCCCTCCCGCCGCGTAATCCTTCTGCAGGAATCCGAAGAGGTCCGGCTCCACGTGAACGATGGCGCCGCCCGCCTCACCGACCCGGCGCACGAGCAGCGTGAAGTCCTCGTAGTAGGCGCGCATCGTCTCGGGGTCATTCAGGTTGTTGTAGAGGCGCTCCCCTTCACCCCGGCCGCGCGCGGGCCGAGATTGCAGGAGCATGTAGTAGGGAAAGACCGCGACCGTCCCCAGACGGCGGCTGGCGCGCGCGTAGCTGCTGACGAAGCTGCCATCCGGCCCCCAGGTGCGCCACCCCTTGCCGGTGTTCACGCCCCCGGCCAGGTACTGGTAGCGCAGCTCGACCGGCACGCCGGACTCCTTCAGCCACCCGATCGCCTCCGGACTGTTCGCCAGCCCGAACGCCACGTGGCCGGGCAGGATGGATGGCACGCGGCCGCCGCGCGCCGCCGTCGGTCCGGCCGCCAGCAGGGCGACGCCCGCCGCCAGCAGCCCCGCGATGACTTTTGAAAGCCGCACGTCTCCTCCCTCATCCCCGGGGAACGTGGGTTTGCCCCGGCGCCCGGCGCGACACGGAGGTCGCGCCCCACCGCGCCCCGACGGATGCACGAGTCCGGCCATTCCTCCGGTGGCGGGGGGGCAGGAAGAGGGCGGCACCGGGGCGAAGCAGATCCACGAAGGGGCGCCCGGCGTGGGGCGCTCCGCGCATCTTGCCCGGCACGTCCGAGGGGAGACTGGCGATGAGGAACATCCGTGTTGCGTCCGTTCAGTTCGAGCACGCGCCGGGAGACAAGCCGGCGAACCTGAAGAAGATCGAGGGCTTCATCGCGCAGGCCGCCGCGCAGGGGGCGGAGATCGTCGTCTTCCCCGAGTGCTGCGCCACCGGCTACTGGCACCTGCGGCACCTCTCGCGCGCGGCGCTCACGGCCATCGCGGAGCCGGTGTTCGAGGGGCCGTCGTCGCAGCGCCTCCGCTCGCTCGCGGTGGAGTACCGGGTGACACTCGGCGCCGGGTTGATCGAGCGGGCCCCCGACGGCGCCCTCTACAACGCCTACGTCGTGGCGATGCCGGATGGGGAGTGCCGCCGCCATCGGAAGATCCACGCCTTCGTCAGCGAGTTCATCTCCTCCGGCTCGGAGTACACCGTGTTCGATACGCCCCACGGCTGCCGCGTGGGCGTGCTCACCTGCTACGACAACAACATCGGGGAGAACGTGCGGATCACCGCCTTGATGGGCGCGGAGATCCTCCTGGCGCCCCACCAGACCGGCGGCTGCCTCTCAAAGAACCCCCACACCATGGGCCTGGTGGACCGCGCCCTCTGGGACAACCGCCACCGCGACCCCGCCGCCATCGAGGCGGAGCTGCGCGGACCCAAGGGACGCGGCTGGCTCATGCGCTGGCTCCCGTCGCGCGCCCATGATAACGGCCTCTTCCTCATCTTCAGCAACGGCGTCGGCGTGGACGACGACGAGATCCGCACCGGCAACGCCATGATCCTCGATTGCTACGGGCGTGTCCTCGCCGAGACCGGCAAGGCGGGCGACGACATGGTGATCGCCGACCTGGATGCCTCGCTGCTGGAGCAGTGTACCGGCCGCCGCTGGGTCCGCTCCCGCCGCCCGGAGCTGTACGGACCCCTCGCCGTGCCCACCGGGCTGGAGAAGGACACGCGCACGCTGCGGTTCGACAAGAAGGGGATCTGAGCCCGGCATCGCTCCGGCCGCGGCTCAGGCCAGCATGTCGGCGATGGTGATGAACCCCTCGCAGCCACCTCGTTGTCCGCCGCACGACCGGCGCGGCAACGATCATCTAGTCCCCGTAGCAGACGAGGTTGCGGAAGAGCGCCAGGCCGTCGGTGGAGCCGTGCGCCGGCAGGAGGGCGCGCTCCGGGTGGGGCATCATCCCCAGCACCAGGCCGCTCGGATCCACCACTCCCGCGACGCCCCCCGGGGATCCCGCAGGGTTGTCGGGGTACGCCTCGGTCGGCTCACCGTCGGCATCCACGTAGAGGAACGCAGGGGTCACGCGGGCATCGGCAGTGTGGACGACCCGCCCCTCGCCGTGGGCCACCGGCACGCGCAGGAGGCTTCCCTCCAGGCCCTCGGTCCAGAAGCTCCCGGTCTCCTGCACGCGCAGGCGCACCCAGCGGCTTTCGAAGCGGGCGGAGCGGTTCTGAGTCAGCGCCCCGGCGCGCTCGCCGACGGTGCCGTTCGGGAGAAGGCCCGTCTCCATCAGCACCTGGTCGCCGTTGCAGATGCCGAGCACCGGGCGTCCGGCGGCCACGAAGGCGCGCAGCGCCTCGCTCAGGCGAGCGATGAGGTGGACGGCGAGGACGCGCCCGGCCGCCAGGTGGTCGCCATAGGAGAACCCACCCGGGATCACCAGCCCGGCGTAGTCCTCCAGGCACCGCCGCCCCTCCAGGAGATCGAAGAGCGCCACGACCTCCCCCCGCCCGCCGGCGTGGTCAATGGCGAACGCCGTTTCCTCGTGGCAGTTGATGCCGGGGGCGTAGAGGACGGCGATCGTTGATTTGCGATTTCTGATTTGCGATTTGCGATCTGGCAATTGTCACCTCGGCGCAAGCCGGTCGTCGCATCTGTAGGGGCGAACCCGCGTGTTCGCCCTGGCTGCGCAGAACGAACCCATCCGTTCACCTGGCGGCCACGGGCGTGCGCGACAGGGCGAACACGCGGGTCCGCCCCTACGGCGTCTCTATCAGGCGCCTGCGACCTCCCGGAACGGTGCTTCCCACACGGCTTCCAGTTCGGCGAGGGCCACGCGCTCCCCACCGATCTCCAGCGCCGGCTCCGCCGTCACCTCGCCGATGACGCGGTACTCCAGACCGGCGAAGAGGGCCTCCGGGTCGGCGGCGGCCTCCACTTCCACCAGGAAGGTGCCGACGGCCTCCGCGAAGAGACGGCCCTCCAGGGGGCCGGGGCCGAGGGCATCCAGGTCCACCCGGGCGCCGAGGCCGCCGCCGTAGGCCATCTCGAAGAGGCGGGCGAAGAGGCCCCCCTCGCCAATCGCCGCCGCGGCGCGCACCGGGTTCTCTTCCTGCTGCGTGAGGGCGTGCAGGCGCGCCCAGGTCTGCTTCAGGCCGGCGGCCCATTCCTGCCCGAAGTCGTGCAGCAGTGTGCCCCGCTCGCCCTGGAGGTCCAGGTAGACCGACCCGCCCAGTCGCTCGGGGTCGAGCCGGCCGAGGAGCACCAGGCGGTTCCCGGGGCGCTTCAGCTCCTTCGTCACCACGCGGGCCACGTCGGGCACGCGGGCCATGGTGGCGACGACGAAGGTGGGCGGCACATCAACGGTGCGCCCGTCGCTGCTGCGGAAGGTGCCGGAGCTGGAGTCCTTCCCCGAGATGAACGGCATCCCCAGGCGCACCGAGAGGTCGGCGATCGTCTCCACCATCTGCGCCAGCGCCCAGTTGACCTCGGGCGTGGCCTTCGGCGTGTAGAAGTTGTCGCAGAGAGTGATCGCCTCCGGGTCGGCGCCCACCGCCACGGCGCGGGAGACCGCCTCGACCAGCGCCAGGCGGGCGAGGCCGGCGGGGTCCACGTCGCCGTAGAAGGGGTTGTAGGCCACGGTGCTGGCCACGCCGACGCGCTCGCCCCGGATCGGCGCGGCGACGAAGGCGTGCGTCGGCATGCGCCCCGTCTTCCCGCCGTAGGGACCGATCACCGTGCGCCCCTGCACCGTCGAGTCGAACTGGAACCCCGCGGGGGATTGGTCGCAGCAGTGGTAGTGGGCGAGGACCTGGCGCGCGAGCGCCAGTTGGGTGGTTGGGTGGTTGGGTAGTTGGGTGGTGAGGTGGTTGGCACGGGTCCGGCGGCTTCCGGGAACCACCCAACTACCCAACCACCCAACCACCTCGTTCCGCGTGGGGGCGCGGATCTCGGCCACCTCGATAGGACAGCAGCCCCAGAGAAACGACATCTCCAGGTCCACCACCGGCTCGCCGCGCCAGGCGGCCTGGTAGCGGCGGGTGTCGGTGAAGTGACCGATGATGGTGGCCTCCACATCATGCCGGCGGAGGATCTCACGGGCCTCGTCCAGGCGCTCAGGGGGGATGGCGGCGAGCATCCGCTCCTGCGACTCGGAGAGGAGGATCTCCCACGCGCTCAGGCTCTGGTCCTTCAGGGGCACGCGGTCCAGGTCGAGGGCCACGCCGGTGCGCTCGCCCATCTCACCGGCGGCGCAAGAGATGCCCCCGGCGCCGAGGTCGGTGAGGGCGCGCAGGCAGCCGGCGTCGCGGAGGCGGGGGATCGCCTCCATGAACTTCCGCTCGATGATCGGGTGGCCGATCTGGACGGCGGCGGCTTCCTTGCGCGCGGTCTCGCCGGTCATCCCCGCAGAGCTGGCGGTGGCGCCGTGCAGGCCGTCGCGCCCGGTGCGCCCGCCCAGCAGCAGAACGGCGTCGCCCGGCTGCGGCGGGTCCTTCAGGGCGTGCTCGCGGGGGATGAGCCCGAGTGAGTGGCCCAGGGCCAGGCACTTCGGGTAGCCGGGGTGGGCGCGGTAGACCGGGTACATCATCGGGATGCCCATCGGGTTGCAGTAGTAGGCGGTGGCGCGGACCGACTCGCGCACGATGTGCCCCGGATGAAGGGCGCCGGGGGGCACGTCCTCTTCCGGGAGGCGCGGGTCCATCGTGCCCATGAGGGTGCTGCCGCCGATCGGGAAGCCGCCCTTGCCGAAGCCGAGGGTATCGCGGATGACGCCGCCGTGCTTGGTTGCCACGCCCCCGAAGGTGGCGATGGCGCTGGGGAAGTTGTGCGTCTCCCCCTTGATCGTCACCACCCAGTCGTCGGTGAGGAGCATGCCGCCGGCGTTGTCCTTGAACACCGAAACCACGCGCGGGTGGTTCACCTGCCGGGTGGCATCCATCAGCTTCTTGAAGAGGCCGAGGCTCTTCCAGGTGGTATGGTAGCAGTGGTCGCTCCAGCTCTGGACCACGATCTCGACCTCGGCATCGGTGAAGGGCCGGCCGCGCTCGCGCTCGTAGTCGCGAAGGGTCTGCATCTGGCAGAGCGGGGCGTACCAGGAGTTCTCCTCCGAGGCGCGAGACAGGCCGGCATCATCCAGGCGGGCGAGGGAGATGCGGCGTACCGGCTCCGGGGTGCCCGTGGGGCGCAGCGAGTCCCAGACGCGGTCGGGCGGGATGATCTCCTGCACCACCGGGTTGTAGAGCTCCTCTTCGGCGATGCGCCGGGCCTCCGTGGCCGCGATGCCACGGAACTGGTAGCGGTGGCCGAGCCGCGCCCACTCCAGGTTGACGACGCCGAGGGCGCAGGCGCCATCGAGGATGGAGGGCGTCTCCGGGTCGGTGACGGCGCGCTGGTAGCCGATCTCGATGATCGGGCCGTCGGCGGACTCCAGGGCGCTGGCGGCGCCGCCCGTCTCGAAGACGGGGTTGACGAAGAGCGGCCAGAGCGCCTGCGGGTCCACCTCCCCTTCGAGGCGGTAGACGCGCTCGATGGTCAAGCCCTTGAGGCGGCTGTGGCCCCCGGCGCGCAGCCGCCGCCGCAGCGCCGCGGCCTCCGGGTCATCCGCCCGGTTGACGTAGAGGGTATGGATGGACAATCTGGACTCCTGTGGAAGAGGGGAGACGGGAGGCCGGGTCTCCTGCGCCCCAACCGATCGTCGTCGTCCTCGCCGTCGTTCTCGGATTTGACGCAGGGCGAACACGCGGGTTTGCCCCTGCGACCTTTCGAGGACGAGGCCGACGACGAGGCCGATTTCATGATTCACCGCCGCTTCCATTCCTATTGTAGCACACCGAGGGAAGGGAGGCAATCGGAATCGAGGGCGCTGGACCCCGGTTGGCCTGCAAGTGTGGTTCCCCCTGATCGAGAGTTGCTCAAGTCGTGGCGGGAGTGCTACAATGGGGATGGAGGTGGGTGATGGGCAGCGTGACGATCGACGTGGAGTTGCCGGAGGCTGTGTTGGAGTGCTACGGCAGCCGCGAGGCGGTGCGGAAGGTGCTCTCGCAGAGCGCGGTGCTGGAACTGGTGCGGCGGGGGGAAATGAGTTCCCGCCGTGCAGCGGAGCTGGTGGGAATGGAGTGGCTGGACTTCGTCCGGCTGATGGGCGGGCAAGGGATTAACTACTTCACGGAGGAGGCGTTTCAGCAGGACCTGGCGGCGGTAGCGGAGATGCGGCGTTCCTCGGACAGGGGTGCGGGATGATCCGGGCAGTCGCAGTCTGCGAACTCGAGTGTCCTCATCGGTTTGTCGCTGTGCGGCGAGTTGGGGTTGCTCCGTAGTGTCTTCGCGAGGGTGCTGGCTCCCCCGGCAGTGGTCCGGGAAGTGACATGGGATCCGAGTCGTGTGGGGTCTGCGGAGGTAGCTGCCGCTGTCGGACGCTGGCTGCGCGTCGTTGCCCCGGTGGCGCCTCCTGCGGCACCAGATCCGCTGAAAGCAGGGGAGTGGGAGACGATCCAGCTCGCGCTGACGCAGAAGGCCAGCGGCCAGTCCGTCTACGTGCTGCTCGACGATCTCGCCGCCCGCAAGGCCGCCTCGGACTTGGGCTTGCTCCCTGTCGGTGTCGTCGGTGTGCTGCTCTTTGCCCGCCAGGATGGACTGCTGCAGCAGGTGCGTCCGGCACTCGATGCGTTGCGGGCCGGGGGCTTCCGGTTGAGTGACGCGCTCTACCGGCAGGTGCTGGCCGCTGCCGAGGAGTCGCCATGAACGGCGGTGCCTCTGCCGAAGCCGAGAGGAGGACGATGTGCCAAACGGCGAGCCACGCGAGCGGCGGCTGCGCCAAAGCGAGCAGCGCCGTATCACCCGGCTGCTGGCAAGCCTGCCGAGAGTGGAACCGGCGGTCGAGATCCGGCCCAACGAGGGCACGCCGTTCGCCGTAGACTACCGAGAGGATGTCTGCCGGCCAGTGGCCGGCATGGTGGGTGCCGAGTCGTTCTACGCTTTCTACGGCACGCGGAACAGGCGCCTGCGCGAGGCGGATTTCCTCCGGGTGCATCGTGCGGTTCGCTATCGCGGCGCCTGGCATCTGGAGGTGTACACCATCGGCGGTGCCTTTGATTGGGAGCCACCCCACATCATCTGGTCATACGCGGGGTACCGGCGCAGAGCGGGCATCGGGCGCCGTGAGGCGAGGCTTTACCGGCACGGGTCGTCGCCGCCCTGGCACCTCGGGCCGGATCCTCAGGTGTGCTGGCTCGATGCCGAGTCGGCCGAGGGCCCGGAGGATGCGCGCATGCTTGCCGTTGGGCACAATGCGGTGTGCATCGGCGACCGCACCTTCGAGTGCTTGCGCGCGGTCGACATCTGGCGTGACCGAGAACACCCGGATGCGGACGATCTCGTGGATGCCTACCTCACGCGAGATGGGAGAACGGCGCTCATCCGCCGGTTCCGGACGGCCGAGCAACTGGCCCGGGAGCGCCAGTGCGAAGACGAGCACCCCGACATGGGCGAACCCGCATGCCCGGCTGGCGAGGAGCTTGCCACGATGGCCCGATTGCGTTACAACGGCGTAGACTTCCACCACTGGGCGGACGTGCTGACGTCTGCGGCCCTGGCGCCGCCGAGGTGGCGTACCTGCCGCTGGGGAATCCCCTGCGGCGGGGTGCGGTAGCCCTCATTGCCGCCGACCACCCAAGGTTTGCGTCGCATCACAAGGACTCCCCCTGTATGGCGGACACTCCGTGACGCGCGTGCCCTGTCCGCCCCTGTGTCGGGCGACCCAACACCGTTTCCTCGCAGATTCGTGACACTACCACACTGCCCCGTACGGAAGGCGATACCCCCACGGCCGGCGAAGCATATCACGGTCCTTTCGGCACGCCGCTCCGGCCGGAGTGGCGCACGGGGGCGAGAGCGGCGATGGCTGCTCGGGATCGAGGGCGGAACATGGAATACCGAACACTCGGCCGGACCGGCTTGCGGGTCTCGGCCGTCAGCCTGGGCGCGTGGGAGATCGGCGGCGCCGTCCGCCTCAGCTTCGAGAAGCTCGGGACGATCTCGCACGGGTGGGGCAAGACGGATGACGCGGAGTCGGTGGCGCTCATCGACCGCTGCCGGCACGCGGGGGTGAACCTGATTGACACCGCCCCGGCCTATGGCGCCGGGCACAGCGAGGAGGTGATCGGGCGGGCGCTGCAAGGCTGCCGCGAACACTGGGTGGTGTGTACGAAGGGCGGGCATGGCGCGACCGACGGCGTCGCCTGGAACGACTTCAGCAAGGCGCGGCTCCTCGGTCAGATTGACGAGAGCCTGGCCCGGCTGCGGATGAGCTGCGTGGATGTTTACCTGCTGCACGGCCCTTCGGCGGAAGACGTGCGCCGGGGCGAGTGTCTGGAGGCGATGGAGAGCATCCGGCAGCAGGGGAAGGCGCGCTTCGTGGGGGTCTCCATCGGTTCGAACGAGATGGGCGTCGAGTTGATCCGGCGCGGCGTGGTGGATGTG
>JACQGM010000417.1 GCA_016199585.1 Armatimonadota bacterium | reverse complement strand
GATCGCCCGGGCGAAGCGGTACATCGGGAAGAAGTCGAGACTGCCGTGACCGGTACCCGCGGCCTCCTCTTTCTCCTCCGCCGGTGTCCACCCCAGGTCCTCCGTGGCGACGTAGTCCGTCATGTTCTCATCTCTGAACCACACCTTCGGCTTGTCCCAACCGGCGCGCTTCAGCTCCACCTGGCCCTTGGTGCCCATCAGGTGGTACCAGTGCTGCCGGGTGCCCGTCTCCGGGCAGCCGAAGGCGTTGACGATGCGGATGATCGTATCGCCTTCGGTATGCATGAGGGCGACTTCCACATCGGATCGGTCGGGTACCTGGTAGGTGTAACTCCCGCGCCGGGTGCCGATACAGGAGACCGTCTTCACCCGGTCTTGCAGGACCTTGAGGATGGGGCTCATCTCATGGGGATTGTAGGCGATGCAGTGGATCGGGAGGCGATCGCTCTGCACGAGGCCGGGCACGCCTTCCGCCGCCGCGATGGTGTAGTGCTTCCCTTCCACCGGATCCCAGAAGACGCGGCCCCCCCGCATGTCGTGGATGTACTGCCCCTCGGCGTAGAGGATCTTGCCCAGGCGCCCATCCATGTTCATCTGCTGCCATTCGTGGACGAACTTGGCGTAGCGGAGCTGCTCCCCCATCTGGAACTTCTTGCCGGAGCGCTCCACGGCGATGACGATGTCCCAGATGTCACGAAGCCGGTAGGAGAGGGGCACGTCGCAGATGACGTGCCGGCCCGAGTAGAGGGCGTCGCACGCCACGCGCGCGATGGAGCACGGGTCCGTCTCCACCATCACGGCGTCCAGCTTCTCTTCTTTGAGCATCTTCTGGTGGTCGGTGTACAGTTTCAGGTCCGGAACTCCGATCTCCGGGGCTCTCGCCTTCAGTCTCTCCGGCGACCGGTCGCACACCGCAACGACCTCGTATTCGGGGATCCTCTGGACCATCCATTTGGCCAGGCTGCCGCCCCGGCCCATTCCCACGACACCGGCTCGTACCTTCTCCACTGGTAGCTCCCTTCTCTTTCGGGGAAGCGCGCGTCCTTCGCGCGCGCTGCTCCCCGTCTGGGGCAGCCCCCTCTCGTTACTGAGGGCTTGCGTAGGCCACATCAAGGCTGCTCGTGACCCCGCGCCTTCCCATCACGTTCACCGCCCGGCACTCGAGGGTGTTGACTCCCTCCCGCATCGGCCAGGCGAGCGTCGCCTCGCCCCGCCGCCACTCTCCTCTGTCTGTCCGCGCCTCGTAGTGGCTGAAGAACGGCGTGCAGTGCTCCAACGTCACGGTGAGGCAGCCGCCTTTCTCGTCCCAGCCGGGCTTCAGGGACATCCTGACGGCGTTCACCGTCCAGTACATGTCCGCCGGGTTGGAAGTGGTCCGGACGCTCCACGGCGCCGAGTTACGGATCAGTGTGGGCAGGCACCGCTGGTCCACCCAGAGCCACCCATTGACGCGCACGCGCGCGTAGTAGTCCAGCGCGCGATGGCGCGCGAACGTCTCGAGCACCGTCCGAGCCTTCCCCTCGTTCCACTGCGCGCCGCCGCCGTGGTTCTCACGCCAGATCTCGACCGTGCGCCCGGCCGGGAAGACGAAGGCGGGCTCGTCCTGGACCATCCGCACCCGGTCGGCCTCGCCGCTCAGCCAGGCATCGCGGATCTCCAGAGCGTGGAGGGGAACGCCGTCCCGCTCGTAGTGGACGTTCATGTCCGCGTCCATGACCACCCACTTCCCGTGCTCGTTAGACCAGATCTCCACCACGCCGTGCCCGGTGTTGCCGGCGTGGTAGTCGCGGGGGCTCCCGCACTCCGCGATGTTGATCGCCACCATCCGCGCAGGCCACCCCAGGGCTGTGGCGCACTGGCTGAGAGTGATGGCGAAGTGCTCGCAGAAGAACTGCTCTCCCCGGGCGGCCTCCCTGAGAATGTCCAACGCATCCTTGACCTTGCCGAAGGAGTGAGACCAGCCGTGGTCCCACCGGCTTCTCACCCACCGCTTCAGGGCGAGAAACTGCTCGAACTCCGTGTCGAGACCCGACACCACGGCTTCGAGGCCGAACTCCTCTCTCAGTTGCGCCATCCGCGGCGCTGTCGGGTCTCCGTAGTCCATGCGGGTGTAGTCACCGACGAAGCTCCTGACGTCGTGCCTCAGGACCTGGAACTCACCCGGGGTGAGAGCTGGCATGCGACTTCCTCCTCTCGCCTGCGCGCCACGGCCCCTGCCTCGCCGTGGGAGTCAGACCGGGCCGAGACGGAGCGACGGCCCCTACGATGACCGACGGCGCACGTAGGGGCGCTGCTCCGTCCGCGCCCGCGCCACCTTGGTCGGCGCCACTCATTGGGCACCTGGGCATCGGGCCTCGAGCACCGCCGGCCCGAGCAATCCGGAGGGATGGAGCTGAACCTGCACCATGTTACTCATGGTGTTCATGACCTTCAGCTCTATCCGGTTCCTCCCCGGCTTCAGCAGCCTGCCGACTGAGAACTCGAAGAGCGGCCAGAGTCTGGCGCCGACCCGGGTGCCGTTCACGCTCAGGGCCACGGCTTCGCGCACGTCGCCCAGCTTGAGGATGACCTCCTCCGCCTCCAGGAACTCCGGCGCCAGGTCTACATCCTGACTGTAGATCCCTGCCCCGGAGTAGAAGGGATACCCCTGCTCGGCCCAGCTTCCCGGCGCCATCACCTCGTCCGGGCCGATCCGGGCCAGCCGGCCGCTCGCCTCCGGCTGCAGCCGCGCGTCGGGGGCGTTGGTGTCTGGACTCGCTGCTTCCACGTGAACGTCCAGGACCCTGAAGTGCCCGATGAGCCTGAGTCCCGAGAGGAGAGGCGGGGCGACCCACGGGTCTACGCCCCCCTGGAACACCACCTGATTCCTGCCCGGGCGCACGTGCGCCGTGATCTCCGCCTCCCACATCCGGTGGTCAATGGAGCGGTTCCGCACGAGTGGCCCCACGTCCGTGCCGTTGATGAAGACGGTGGAGTAGTGGTACGACCCCGGTTTGACGCTCCGGTCGTCGAATGCGTCCACGAGCAGGGCGAGCCGGCTCGGGACGCTCGCCACCTCGAAGCTCGCTTCGTAGCGGTGCTTGTTCCGTGCGATGTTGGATGTGACGACCAGGCGCGACAAGGGAAACGTGTTGTCGCGCTCGATCCGGAACGCCCACGCGTCGGGAAGCGCCAGGGATCGGGTCTTCACCGGTGCCTTCGGACCCTTCACCACTGCGCTTGGCGGCTCGCCGGGCTGAACGACCACGGCCAGGGAGTCGCCCGGGTGGAACGCGCGCTCGAAGACGAGCCTCCCGTCTTCCGAGCGGGCTCCTGCCAGCGGCCCGCACTCGCCGCTCTCCATGTCCCACTGCTCCCCCCGGCCTGTTTGGCGGAGAGAGACCTCGACGCGGAAAGACGCCTCTCCCGGATTCGCGAAGAAGTAGACGTGCGCATCCCCCACCTGCCGGTGGTTGTAAGAGAGGTCCGTGGCGGATCCCTCCAACTCCTTCACGCGCACGTCGCGCACCAGGCCTTCGTCCAGGGCCTGGAGAAGGAGCGCATCCGCGCGCTCCGCGGGGGCCGTGGCTCCCACCCGGAGGAAGGCCGCGTTCCTGTTCCGGATGATGTCTCCCTCTCCCTCGACCAGGGCCGCGCCAACGGTCGCCATCGGGTCCAGGCCAAAGATGCCCTGCAGCGCCGCCCGCCCGGCGCTGTCGTCCATCGGCGCCGCGCCGGTGATGTCGAGAACCCGCGTCGGGAGCATGCCGATCCCGATGGTCCGGCCCCCGCTGGCGGCGAACTCCTCCAGCCTGGCGAGAACGTCGGCGGCGATGAACTCGCACGGGGGTACGACCAGGACCGAGTAGGCATCGTCGCCCATGCGGATCTTGCCGTCGGCCACTTTGGCCTCGCGGAGCGCCTCGTCGTAGACGAAGTCGAAGTCCACGTGGTTTTCCAGGAGGGCGTAGGCGGTCGCGGTCAGCCCCTGTTCGAGGAACTCGCCCTCCGGCAGCATCTTGCCGTTGCGGAAGATGTTCTCCTTCGGGTTCACGTGGGCGCAGGCGCTCAGCATCGGGTAGTACAACGCCACGTCACAGGCGTGAGACCCCTGGCTCATCAGGTAGGAGAGGCGGTGGACGTACTCGAAGTAGGTGCGGATCTCACCCCAGTGGGGCCACTGGTAGCCGAACGGCTCCGGGGAGTGGGCGTGCATGAACATCGTGTACATCGCCCCGCACGGGTTGAACATGTTGATGCCGCCGGATGCCAGCCAATCGGTGATCCGCTTGACCAACAATCCGGTGGTCGTCCACGCCAGCGGGTTCGGCGCCTCGGCGAAGCAGCGCTTCTGCCCCTTGTGGTGCGCGACGGAGCTCGACATCTTCGCCACGTAGCGCAGGCCCCGGTACCGGCGCTTGAGGTCCGGCCTCCCCAGCCAGTCAATGCCCGGGATCTGCATCCTGGCGATCTGGGGGAAGTGCGTTCCCCCGATCCCGAGCACGCGGTAGGGCGACCCCTCCTCGTTCGCGTGGCCTGTCAGGGAGACGCCGTGGGCCTCGCACCACTCTCCCAGCACTCCGTAGAGAGACTCGGCGTATACCGCCGAGAGCGCGTTCCAGAAGCGCGCCCGCACGGCGAGAGTCTCCTCCCCGACGTCGTGGAAGACGGCCCACCAGTAGCGTTCCGGGTCCCCAAGACCGCGCCGCGCCAACTGCGCCTCGAGTGTCCCCGTCCACGGCACGGCGGGCGCGTCCACGAACTTCAGGTCGCCGAGCTGCGTGTACATGTAGAAGCACTCGTCCATGAAGAAGCCGGGCACCACGCCCCCGAACTCCTTGCCGAAACGCTTGAAGTACTCCTCGTGCGTCACCTGGAGGAAGTACTTCGCCGCCTCGGGGTTCAGCAAGTCCGTGGTGTGCCCGTGGATCGCCTGATTGGCCGGGGTGAAGGAGACGAGCCCCATGAGGATCCACTCCCCGGCCGGCGCATCCCAGGTCGCGCGGTCACCTTCCAGGCGCGCCTGCGCCGTGACGTCCGTGCTCCCGGACACGTCCGGCTTCCCCTCGCGCACCGGCGCCGCCAGGATCCGCGCGACGCGCCCGTCCTTCAGCTCGCCCAGCTTCAGGTCGAGCGTGATGCTCCCCGGGCCG
>JACQGM010000395.1 GCA_016199585.1 Armatimonadota bacterium | reverse complement strand
GCGCAATAGGCTGCCCAGATCGCTGGAAGCGTTGCGCCACGCCGGTTGCAGGCCATCCCGGCCACTCGCCGAATCGCCAGGCACGGCGCGGCTCCTCGGCTATTGCGCAACGACTCTAATGGTCTGTCAGGCATTGATGCCTCCGACGATCTCCCTTTCTCGGAGATGGTGCAGGCTGGTCCACGTGCAGCGGCGGAGGTCGACATATACCTGGCAACGCGAGGAGGATCAGCGCATCAGATCAGCAGGTTCGTGAACTGCCTCCGAGCGCGGTTCCAGCAGGTTGATTTCCTGGTGCCCTCATTCTGCATGAGTGCAGGCACCCTCTTCGCCCTGTCTGGTGATCATATCTGGATGACGGCGCGGGCATGCCTTGGGCCTATCGATCCTCAAGTTCCCACCGTCGATGGGCGGTACGTGCCTGCACAGGCACTGCTGCTCTTGGTTCAGCAACTGCGGCAGCAGGGGGATGAAGCGATGCGGAGGGGCCAGCCGGTCCCTTGGACGGCGGTAAGGGTTATCGATACCCTCGACAAGAAGGAACTGGCAGAGGCGATCACTGCGAGCGACTACTCAAGGACGATGGCCTCTCAGTTTCTGCAGAGCTACAAGTTCCGGCACTGGAGAGTGCGGGAGAGCAGCCGGCAGGAGGTCACCGCTGAGTACCGGGAAAATCGTGCTGATACTATCGCTGCTGCACTCGTGTCCCATGAGCGTTGGAAGAGCCATGGTCACGCAATCCCGCGGCATGTCCTGTGGCAGGAGATCCAGCTCCGCATTGACGAACCGGCCCCGGATCTGGAGCGCGCGATGGTTCGCCTATGGGCGCTGCTGAACTGGGTATTCGACAAGACGAACGTTCTCAAGTTCATCACTTCGGCAAACTACCGATACGTGAGACATGAGGTGCGCGAGGAGAAACAGCCATGATTGACAAGGATCTGCTAAGGCGTCTCGGTTGGTCGGAGGAGCTGATCTCGGAGGTGACGCGCGGCGTGGAGTCCCTGCGCGCTACGCCTGGAGGCACCGGTGTAGTGCCGGCGCAGCCTGCCAAGCCCGACCCTCCCACCTCGGGCTCGGAGCTGTACTTCAACAGGCCGGACACGAACACCAGCCTGCAACTACCAACGCGAGCCTTCGTGAGACGGAAACCCGCGGCTCGCCCGACGCTGCGGCAGTAGGCACAGGCTGCCCGCGTTACGTCACGAGGCCCTTTGTTCTCGGATTCGAGACGCCCTGCCGGGTGGATCCATGGCTAATTGGCGTGCCATGGCACGGTGCAAGCCCGTTCTGGAATGCCGCAGGCATGGCCCTGCCGGTCTACAGAAGACAGGAGCCTCTCGTGAGCCTCGGTCCTCCCGCCGCCTGCGGAACGCGGATACCTCTATGCTCATCATCCACAACGTCACTGTCTGCCCCGTCTCCGCCCCGCCCATTCCGATGGGCGCCGTGGCGGTAGACGCGGGCCGTATCATCGCGGTCGGCTCGGTTGAAGAAGGAGGGCCGGGCGCGCTCTCGCCGCTCGTCGCCGAGGCGCTGCGCGCCGGCCGCGCCGTCCTGGTGGACGGCGAGCGGGGCTTCCTCACCCCCGGCCTCATTGACGCCCATACCCACCTCGGCATCGGCGAGGAGGCCGTCGGCGTCGAGGGGAGCGACTACAACGAGCGCACCCATCCCGTCACCTCCGACCTGCGCGCCATTGACGGGATCAACCCGGAAGACACCGCCATCCCGCGGGCTCTGCACGCGGGCGTCACCGCCGCGTGCGTCGCGCCGGGGAGCGCCAACGTCATCGGCGGGAGCACCGTCGTTATTCGCACCCACGGCACCGTGGTGGACGACATGGTGCTGAACCCCAACGCCGGCATGAAGGCGGCCCTGGGCGAGAACCCGAAGAACGTCTACCGCAGCAAGGACAAGGCGCCCGCGACGCGCATGGCGATCGCCGCCCTCTTCCGCGAGTGGCTCGCCAAGGCGCGCGACTACGGCACCAAGCAGGCGCGGGCGGCGGAGAAGGGCGACTTCGTGGAGACGGACCTGAAACTGGAGGCGCTCCTGCCGGTGGTGCGCGGCGAGATCCCGCTGCGCGCCCACGCCCACCGCGCCGACGACATCGCCACCATTCTGCGCATCGCCCGCGAGTTCAGCCTCCGCCTCGTCATCGAGCACTGCACCGAGGGGCACAAGCTCGCGGGCCGGCTGGCCGACGCGGGCGTTCCCGCCATCGTCGGCCCCTCGATGAACGGCCTCACCAAGGTCGAGCTGAAGGAGAAGTCCTTCGACACGGCGGGCGTGCTGGCGCGCGCCGGGGTCCTCGTCGCCCTCACCACCGACCACTCGGTGATGCACATCCAGCACCTCCCGGTGGCGGCGGCGCTGGCGATGAAGGCCGGGATGACCGCCGACCAGGCGCTGGCCGCCATCACCCTGAACCCGGCGCGCATCCTCGGCCTGGGCGACCGCCTCGGCAGCATCGAGCCGGGCAAGGAGGGGGACCTGGTGCTCTGGTCGGGCCACCCCCTCGACGTGCAGTCGCGGGTGGCGCGGGTCTGGATCTCGGGTCGGGTCGTGGTGGAGTGATGCCCTCCGACGTCGGCTCACCGCCGTCGGAACGTCAGACCGCCGCTGCCGGGCACGGTGGTGGTGAAGGTGCCGAAGGGGGTGGTGGTCGTCACTTCCCCCTCGCTCGGGATGACGAGCTCCCAGCCGCCGCGTGGCTGGATGCTCAACCCGGGCGGCAGCGGGATGCTGAGCGGCCCCAGGTTCAGGAAGCGCGACGGCGGCGCCGCCGTCGTGACCGGCGCAGGCGCGTGGATGGGCGGCAGCCACATCGGGGCGACATCGTAGCCGGGGGGAAGGTGGTAGTCGTTCCACACCCGCGCCGCGCCGTAGAGGAAGCGGACGTTGGGCTGCTCCGCCTGCGGCCGCGGCCTGCGACTCAACTCGATCATCAGGCGGCGGAGGCGCTCCTGGCGCTCCTTCTCCACCTGCTCGGCGGGGGAGACGAAGCCCTCCCGGCGCGCGATGAGGAACCGGTCTCCGTCGCGAGTGACGGTGAGGCCGCGCGGCTCCAGGAGCAGGCGCAGCGCCTTGTCGAGGGGGATCTCCTCCAGGTCGCAGGAGAAGGTGCCGGGGAAGTCCTCCGGCGCCTCACAGCGCAGGCCGGTGCCGAGGAAAAGCCGGTAGAGCGTCTCGGTGAGGTCGGCGCCGGAGAAGCGGACGGTGATCCGGGGCAGCGGCGGGGGCGCGGGCAACTCCTCGGCATGGGACCACCCCGCCCCGGTGAAAAGGAGCGCCGCCAGGAGCCAGTGCGACGGAAGCGAGCGCACGATGACCACCCCCGCTTTCTATTATAGGGGAGGGGGCGCTCCTGCGTCAAGGAGGATGCCGGGCATCGCTCGGTCGGGGGAGGCGCGGGGATGCCCCTCACCTCCCCCACCGCACGCGGTGCGCCCTACTGTTTCCGGGCCATCAGGCGCCGGCCCTGGTCCCGTGACGCAGGCGCCATCGCGACAACGTCACCGGCGCAGGATGCCCGTCTGCCGTGGCGCCCCACCTCCTCCCGCCACACCGGAGCGACGCCTACGGCGCGCCGCCGCCCCCGGCCGCCCACTTCTCGGCGGCCTTCCGCCAGTTCTTCATGGCGATCTCCGGGTTGGCCATGGGGTTGGAGCGCATCAGCGCCTCCGCTTCGGCGCGGTAGCCGAGGTGCCACCATGCCTTGGCCAGGAACATCCCGAGCGCGTTGTACTCGCCGTGCCAGACGGCTCCCTGGCGCAGCCACTGCGCCAGTTGCGCCGCTGTCTCCCAGTCGGCGCGCGGGTCGCCGTTCGGGCCGCTGGCGGCTTCCAACATCCTCCTTCCTGCCTTGCGGACGAAGATGCTGTGCGGGAAGCGCCGCAGGAGATCCGCCCCCGCCGCCAGTGCGCTTGGGTTGTCCGGGGCATCCATGACCCGCCGGTACATGTGCATCGCCTCCTGCTCCGCCGGGGGCAGAGGCTGCACCACGAAGGGGATCCACTCGGTCGTCACCGTCGCCCCTTCGGTGGCGTAGATACCGCGCAGGGCGTAGCGGCCCGGCTGGATCGTCCCGTACTTCTCCAGGAGCTCGTAGTCCGACACGGCGCTCTCGCCGGGGCCCAGCACCGCCAGGAGCGCGGTTCTCGGCGCCGATCGTGACTTCGGGCCTGTGGCGGTCTCTCGGGGCTCCGCCTGCTTCCCGGCGGGCATCGGTTGCGCTCGAGTATGCTTGCTCGACGCGTGGGCCGCCGTCTTCTGGAGTTTCAGCTTAGGCGGCGGCGGACTCGGCCGGCCCTGCTCGACAGGGGGCGCTGTGTACATGTGGAGTTGCCGCACCGGCCGCGGGCCCCGCCTCTTGATGGTGGAGACGGCGGGGCGCCCGGTCACCGCATCCACTACTTCGAAATCCACGGAAGCCCGCGCTTCTGGCAGACGAAGCGGCTCCGCGGCGAGCCCTGTATTCGTGATTGTGATCCGCAACGGGATCTCCTCCCAGTAGAGATAGGTGTCCTTGGGCAGAGTCAAGAGGACCTGCACCTGTGGCGCCTGCGCCCTGACTGCGCGCATCGCGGCGGGCACGGCCAGGGCAAGTACCAACGCCAGCGCCATCAGTGAGAACCTGAAACTGGTTGGGCTACGCATCTGTCATTCTCCTTCCGACCGCACCGGTGTAGTCTGCCGTCACGGCACCACGCAGAATTCGTCTTCGAGGGCGTCTTCACCGCGCCCGGCATCTCGAAACACGTGCCAGTCGCCGTTGCCCACCGTCGCCCCGGCGAGCAGGGACAGGTTCATGATGTTGTGCCAACCACCGGTCTCCCAGAAATCGGGCATGTGCTCCAACTCCATCAGATGCCCCGCCTCGTGGGCGAACGTGGACCGGATCTGGTAGTTGGGATAGGCGAACCATGTCACCTTGGCCTCATCGGCGTGCGAGGCGGCAGTGGTGCCCCCCTGCCCACGCGAACAGCCGGTGAACTGCGTCGCAGACTTGTTCGTGTAGGCCACCACCTCACTATCGATCTTGAAGTGGCCCCCGACTCCGTGCTCCGTGGTGTTCTGGTAGTCATACGTGTCGTCTACCTGAATGGTCGTGTCGGAGGAGCCGATGCCGCCGTCCAGGCGCGGACTCGGCGGTCCTGCGTCGGCATTGATCAGGTCGACATAGACCTTACAGAAGTCCTCGTTGTTCGGGACGGACCTGCCAATCGCGTGGGACGCGCCCCAGTCCCCGTTGTTGTTGTACTCGCCGTTGATGATCCGTATCGCCGTCTGCGCGCCCAGGTGGTAGGTGCTGTACTTGAAATTGATCGCGCGATAGTCATCGACCTCTGTGGCCTGCATGTAGTGGACGGGAGCCCCCAGGTTCTCCGTCGTCAACGCACTGGCGTCAAGCCCGTGGACATTCCGAATGAAGACGTCTTTGCGAGTGGGGTCCAACTGGGTCCACGAGGCATTGACCTTCAGTCCGCGGTACTCCTCGTAGCGCGACAGCCGGTCGCCGGGGGTGCCGTCCCCTTCCGGGTCGTCGTCGTCTTCGTTTCCGGCGGCGCCACTGCCGTCGTGGGAAGATGCATCAGCGATGTGGTTCCCTGCAGGCTGCTGGCCCTGCGCCGCAGGCAGCACATCGGTCGGCATCTGCACGGAGGAGTTCGCCAGGGCCCCCTCCACGTGCGCGTTGGTGTACTCCGCGTCGAAGAGGACGGCCAGCGCGCTTACCTCTCCGTAGGCGCCATAGTCGAGGCAGGTGACGGTCGCCGTGGCATCCGTCTCCGAGCCGGGCGTCGCCGCCTGGTCATAGTGGCGGCCGGCGGGTGCGTCCGTGCTGGTGACGTCCAGGTCCTCGTTGAGGGCCGGGATGAACTTCAGGTCGTTCCCTTCGGTGTCGTAGTCGTCGCCCTCATTCCGGTTGGCGTTGAGGCAGTAGCCCTCTTCCTGGGAACACGGGGTGATGCGAAACGTGATGACGCGCGCCATCGAGTTGCTGGCGTGGTCGGTTAGCGGTCGGATCTCGGCGGTGAAGGTGCGCGACGCGTTGAGCGCGGGCACCCAACTGCCGACGGGGTTGTCGATCGTGAACTCCCACACCGTGAACTCGACCGGATCGCTCCAGACCGCACCGTCGTTGTAACTGGAGACATTCGGGTCCTCAGTCGTGGGCTGGAAGTCATCCACCTGCATCTGGATCTGGATGGCGCAGGGGGTCGTGGGGAGTCGGTAGGTGTCCACCTCATCGGCACTTACGCCACTACCGAGTGCGGTGAAGGTGCTTCCCACAAGCTTCCCGAAAGTGCCGCCGGCGCCGTTGTCCGACCAGGCCACGGGCTTCGCGTCGTTGGTGGCGAAGCCGTAGAACGGAGCGGGGCACTCGGGGTCTTCCGCTATGCCGTCCAGCGAGCACATGTCGTAGTCCTGGTAGATGCCCCAATACAGGCCGACGTACTGCGGCGCGGCCGTGGTGGCCTTCCGGACGTACTCCGCCGAAACCGTCGGTCCATAGAACTCCGGCGCTGAGTAGGCGTACCAGTGGTGCGTGTGCTGGGCGTCAGCGCGCACGGCTACCACTGACAGGAGACAGACGAGGACAGCCGTCAGCAGGCGGCTGCGGGGGGGGTACAAATCTTTGTGGTTTTCACGGCCCGTCTCCCATTTCTGAGATGGAACAGAACGAGAACCCTGGCGGGCTCCGCCGCGGGTGCGCGGCAGGAGACGGTGAGACCGAAGTGTTGGTCAAGATGGCTCACCTGACCAACGGTCAGGACGGGCAGCGCGCGTGCGGGGACGCACCCCTGCGCTTCGGGGTGCGCGCGGCTGCGGCGCACGGGCCGGGCCGGCTCGCAGTGAGGGGCAGACGACAGTGCCCGAGAGAAACACCCGAGCCGGACAGACGGTCGCCTGACAGGCGCCTGAAAAGCACCAATATCATTATACTCCGTGTCCGAGTTGTTGTCAAGCGGTTTTTTCGGCGGCAAGGAACCGTCAGAGATCAAGTGACGCAGCTTCCGCCCTGGCATCCGCCCTTAGCCAACGACCCTGTCGGCCCTGGTGTGGCGCGCGCTCGAAGCCGGGCGGAGACGCGCTCCGCCCCTACGTAGAATCCGCCTCCTTACCCCGGCGTGGTACTTGGCGGTGCAGCCTTTCCCCGACCGGGCCAATGTCCGGCTCACGGTCTGCCCTCATAGGGAGAATGCCTCCGCTGCCTCCCACATCCCTTTAGACGTCATGTCCATCGCAAACCTTCATCCCGACGGGGGATCAGGAGAGGCAGCGCGCGGGCACCGACGAACCGGGAGGTGACAGGCTGCCGCCGGCATGGTAGAATGGCATCGGGGCGCCCGGTGTGGGCGTGCCCCGTCTGTTGGAGGGAGATTCTGGAGCATTGGTCCTGGAACGATATGTCGGCAACCCGATTCTGGCGCCCACCCGGAACGCGTGGGAGAGCGCCGCCGTCTGCAACCCGGCCGCCGTCGCGCACGACGGTAGGGTACACATCGTCTACCGCGCGATTGATCGGAAGGGAGTCTCGCGCCTGGGGCACGCGGTGAGCGACGACGGCTTCCGCGTGGCGCACCGCGCGCCCGTGCCGCTCCTCTCGCCGCTGCCCGATTGCTTCGAGGAGCGCGTCGGCGTGGAGGACCCTCGCCTGACGCCCCTGGGCGGGCGCCACTACATCACCTTCACCGCCGCTTCCATCTACGATGATGGCCGCCCGCCGCGGCCCTGGGATCTGGGAACGCCCTGGCGCGTTCGCGTCGCCCTCGCCGTGACGGATGACTTCCAGCGGGTGGAGCGGATCGGCATCGTCATTCCCGACCGCGACTCCAAGAACGCCGTGCTCTTTCCGGAGGAGATCGGCGGCCGCTTTGCGATGTTCCACCGTCCCTACCCGGAGATCTGGATCGCCTGGTCCGACGACCTGCGCCGCTGGCACGGCCACCGCCGGGTGATGGGACCCCGCGCCGGCTCCTGGGACTCCGACCGCATCGGCGCGGGCGCGCCGCCGATCCGGATCCCCGAGGGCTGGCTGATGATCTACCACGGCACGCGCGTGGCAGACGGCCACCGTATCTACCAGCTCGGGGTCGCCCTCTTCGACGCCGACGACCCGTCGCGTGTCATTGCGCGCTCGCCCCGGCCGATCCTGGAGCCGGAAGCGGACTGCGAGCGCCAGGGCCTCGTCCGCAACGTGGTCTTCGCGTGCGGCCTCGTGGAGCGCGGCGATCAGTACCTGGTCTACTACGGCGGCGCCGACCAGGTGGTCTGCGTGGCGACCACCACCCGCGCGCGGCTCCTCTCGTCTCTCGAGCCGGTGTGAGGGCGGGCGCCGTTCAGCCGACCGCCGCCCGCTGCACCTTGGCCACCGCGTCCACGATGTCCTGCACGTCCTCGGGAGTGCCCAGCAGCATCGGCTGCGCCAGCCAGACCGCTTCGTGGTCGCAGGCGCGCTCCGCCACTGGCAGCCGCAGCTTCGCGTAGTCCATCCGCGTGGCCGCGACGGTGTTGTGCGTGCGGAAGAGGTGGTTTCGGTAGAGGGGCACGTAGCCGGCGCTGCACGGCACGCCCTCGGCGTTGAGCGCCTCGATGAAGCGGGCGCGGGTCATGCCGCCCGGGGCGCTCTCGTCCACCCGGAACACGTAGAGATGGCAGGCGTGCACCGTCACGCGCTCGTCCACCTTCATCGGGCGGATGCCGGGGATGTCCGCCAGGCGGTGGTTGAGGATCTGCGCGTTCCGCCAGCGATGCTCCGTCTGCTCGGGAAGACGGGTGAACTGCGCCTCCAGCAGAGCGGCCTGGAACTCCGTCATGCGGTAGTTGCTGCCGAGGAAGGGGTGGTCGTACCAGGCGCCCCCGATGGCGCGGCCGACGTTGACGATGGACCAGCAGCGCTCGTAGTACTCCCGGCTGTTGGTCACCACGATGCCGCCTTCGCCGGCGTTCAGGTTCTTGCTGGACTGGAAGGAGAAGGCGCCCATGTCGCCGATGGACCCCACTTTCCGCCCTCCCCACTCGGCCGCGTGCGCCTGGCAGCAGTCCTCGATGAGGATCAGGCTGTTGTCGTAGGCGAGGGCGGTGAGGGCGTCCATGTCGGCGGGGCAGCCGGCGATGTGTACGGCGATGATCGCGCGGGTGCGCGGGGTGATGGCGGCCTCGGCGGCCTTGGGGTCGAGGTTGTAGGTATCCGGGTCAATATCCGCGAACACCGGCACGCCGTTGGTCATCAGCACCGCGCTCGCGGTGGCGATGAAGGTGTAAGGGGGCACGATCACCTCGTCGCCCATCTGCAGGCCGGCGGCGCGCAGGGCGATCTCGAGCGCGGCCGTGCCGTTGGTGTTGACCACGCCGTACTCGGCGCCCTGGAAGCGCGCGAACGTCTCGGCGAAGCGCTCGCCGCGGCTGCCGTCCCAGATCCCCCAGCGGCCAGAGCGGAGCACCTCCAGCAGCGCCTGCTCCTCGCGTTCATCCCAGACCGGCCACCCGGGCCACGGCCGGGCCTGCGTGTCGCGAACAGGGGTTCCCCCATCAATTGCGAGCTTCATGGTCCGAGTACCTCCGGCGCAGACCGCCTTCTCATCCCGCTGTCAGGCTGCCTTGCGCAAGCCCCGGTGTGCCCGATGGGCTTCCGCATGGATGCGCAGTGCCGGCCAGCACCCGCGGCTCCGGGGCATCGGTCCACCCGGCGGGGCGCTGCGCCGACCCCCGGCGGCTCCGGTCGGCCGATACCGTCACGGCCGGCCCCGGCAGCCGCTCCTCCGCCTCGGGTGCGTCGTTCGGGTGGAAGACGCTCGATTCCTTCCGAGGCACGGGGGCACGGGGGCCGCCCCCTGATGGGGGACACCCCCGCACCACGCCGGCCAGCGACGCCCGCCCCGGGTACCTCGTCAAGGCCCAGTCGCAGAGCTGCACGGCCGTCTGCGCGTCTTTCTGTCCGTCGTAGTAGAGACCGACCAAGCGCAGCGAGAGGCGGATCGAGTCCTCGGGGCTCCTCGGCTGGTGCTCCCGGAAGAAGCGCGAGTACTCCGCGATGACCCGCGCCGGCTCGCTCTTCTCGTAGTGCTCCCACTGGCGGAGCAACTCATCCACTGCGACGGGTCCGGGCGCCCCGTCGTCCGCAGACCGCCCGGCGACGGTATCGCGCCATGCCTGGTAGTGGCGCGTCTCCTTGTGCCGGTCGGCGTCGCGGACTCCTGCCGCGGTTGGTCTCCATGACGCGCGCCAGTGCCGCCAGGTCCGGCTACACGCACCCCCACGACTAAACCGGGCCGTGTAGGGGCGGACCGCGTGTCCGCCCGGGTGTGGCGCGCTCGCGGTGCCGGGCGGACACGCGGTCCGCCCCTACACGGAGACTGCCCTTTCACTCCAGCGCGCTGCTCATTCGCGTCCATCCGCGTCCATTCGCGGCTCGTGTTCTACCCCGCCTTCACATCGAAGCAGTAGAGGTTGTCGTCGTAGCGGAGGTAGAGCCGGCCGCCGGTGACGACCGGGTAGGCCCAGCTCGTGCCCTGCCCCGCCACCTGGAACTGCCCCCTCATCTCCAGGCCGTCCGGTGAGAAGGCGGCCAGCCCCGCCGTGCCGTTCATCTCGTTGAAGAGGTAGAGCATCCCGTCGGCGTAGCACATCTGGCCCTTGCCCACCCCCCGGGCGAACCACTTCACCTCGCCCGTCTTCAGGTCGAGGCAGGTCCAGCCATTCCGGTGGTTGCCGTAGACGCCGCCGTCCAGAACAACGTAGCCGCCGATCTGGCAGTCCATCTCCGTGGTGCGCCAGGCTTCCTCGGCGGTGACGCTGCCGTTGGCGGCGGTGAGCTTCAGGCAGATGCCCCCCTTGCGGTAGCCGTTTGCCCAGAAGACGTAGCCGTCGGAGTAGACCGGAGTGGGGATGTTGGCCGTGTTCTTGGCGCAGAAGTCATTCTGCCAGAGGAGCGAGCCATCCTTCGCGCTCACCGCGAGGATGCCGCCCCCGGTGCCGGCGATGATCATCGGGATGCCCGCGTGGGTGGCCGCGATGCAGGAGCCGTAGTGCGCCGGCATGGAGACCCCTTTGCTCGCCCAGACCTGTTCCCCCGTCTTCTTGTCCAGAGCGACGATGCAGCTCGGGCCGCCGGGCGTGACGATCACCAAGTTCTCGTAGATGAGGGGCGACTCGGCATAGCCCCAGGCGTGCGCCTTCCCACCGAACTCGCTCATCTCCCGGGACCACCGCCGGGCACCGCTCTTCGCGTCGAAGCAGCCGATGCGCCCGGTGCCGGAGACGATGTAGAGGCGGCCTTCATCGAACACCGGCGTCGAGCGGGCGCCGGGGCGGTTCGTACACTCCGGCCCGAAGGGCACGCTCCAGGCCGGCTCGCCATTCATACTGAAGGCGGAGATCCGCAGCTCGTCATTCGCGAGGCCGCTGGTGTAGACCATCCCGCCGGCAACCGTCACCGTCGAGTAGCCGGAGCCGATGCCGGTGGCCTGCCAGAGGAGCTTCGGGCCGCCCTCCGGCCATGCTTTCAGCAGGCCCCGGTCGGGCGACTTCCCGTCGCGGGCGGGGCCGCGCCAGTCGGGCCACTCTCCGGGCCGCAGGCTGGCGCTGAGCACCCCCGGCAGGAGCGCGGCCAGCAGGCCGACGGCCAAGAGAACAGGGAACACCTTCCGCATATCCATCTCCCTCTCGGTGTTGACGTGTGCCGGGCAGCAGCGGGGCAGTGGTGCCCGCCCGGCATTTCTCCTGATCGGCAGGATACGACGCGGACGGGGGGGATTCCCCCTATCCGTCGGTGGGCAGCCGTGCGCGCCGCGGCAGGAGGAATCCGGGGGTGGCCGCGTGGAACCGGGGAGTAGCCCGGCAGCGCATGCGCCGGCTGTGCGATCCGCGGTGTGCGGAAGGAGAGACGCAAACATGGACCCCACCAACGGCTCCGGCTCGCCCCCGAGGCGGGCGCCGCGATACGAAGAGGTGCTCATCCGCCCCGACGTGCGCGTCGCGATGCGCGACAGGGTGGCGCTCGTCACCGATCTTTACCTGCCGGCCGCGGGAGGCAGGGCGGTCGAGGACCCGATGCCGGCCCTGCTGATGCGCACCCCCTACGACAAAGGCCCGAGCAACCGAGCGGATGCCATGCGCCTGGCGCGGCACGGGTACCTGGTGGCGGTGCAGGACGTGCGCGGGCGCTACGCCTCGGACGGCGTATTCCAGGTCAACGTCCAGGAGGCCGAGGATGGCTACGACACCATCGAGTGGCTCGCCGCGCAGCCCCCCTGCGACGGCCGCGTGGGCATGCTCGGCACGTCCTACCTGGCATACTCCCAGGGCTCGGCAGCGACGCAGTCGCCCCCGCACCTGGCCGCCATGTGCCAGACCTTCGGCTACCCCCACGGCTACCACAACGTCCGCCAGGGCGGGGCCCTGGACGTGTTCTGGCTCTCCTACATTGTGGGGATGGCCGGCGACGGCAAGGAGGCGCGCGCCGATCCGAGCGTCCGCGAAGCCCTGCTGCAGATGCGCTTCGAGGAGTGGCTGCGGCGCTATCCGCTCCGCGAAGGGCAGTCGCCTCTGGCCCTCGCGCCCTCCTACGAGCGCACCTTCTTCGACTACCTGCGCCGCGAGTGCCTCGACGAGTTCTGGCGCCGGCCCGGGCTGAGCCCCGCCGAATACCTCGACCGCTGGCCCGACATCCCCACCCTCTGGATCTGCGGCTGGTTCGACCATTACCCCTACTGCCACCCCGACACCCTCGCGTTCACCCGCCTGACCCGCCTGGGCCACCGGAATCAGCACGTGGTGTTCGGCCCCTGGACGCACGGCGAAACGGGCCGCAAGATCGGCCAGGTCACCTTCGGGGAAGCATGCACGAGAGAGGCCCGCTTCCCGGACTATGAGCTGCGCTGGTTCGACCGGTGGTTCAAGGGGGTTGACGATGACGGCGTCTTCGCGGCGCCGGTCCAGTACTTTGTCATGGGGGGCGGCCCCGGCACGCTCGCCGGCGACGGCCTCCTGGAGCATGGCGGCGAGTGGCGAACCGGCCCGGCGTGGCCGCCCGCGAACGTGACGATGACGGCCTGGCACCTCCATCCCGGCGGCGGCCTGGCGACCGCCGCGCCGGAGGCCGGACCCGCCGCCACCACCTTCCGCGCCGACCCGGACGACCCGGCGCCGAGCAGCACCGGCGTCTGCTACACCGCCACCCGCCTGGTTGGCGGAGGCTCGCGGCGGATCAACCCGAACGGCCTCTGGGACCAGGTGGAGGGGCCGCACCTCCACGGCGTCCAGCCGCCCTATCTCCCCCTGGAGGCGCGCAGCGACGTGCTGGTCTTCCAGACGGGGCCGCTCGCCCGGGACCTGGAGATGGCGGGCCATCCCGTCGTCGAGCTCTGCATCTCTTCGGATGCGCCCGACACCGACTTCGTGGCGAAGCTGATTGATGTCTACCCGCCCTCACCGGCGTCCCCCGGGGGGATTGCCCTCGGCCTGTCGGAGGGGATCCGGCGCGCGAAGTTCCGCAATGGCTGCGAGCGCCCGGAGCTGCTCACGCCCGGGGAGGTCTACCGGGTCCGCATCGAGCTGCGGCCGCTCGCCGCCCGTCTGAAGGCGGGACACCGCCTGCGCGTGGACATCACCAGCAGTAGCTGGCCCCATTTCGATGTCAATACCCACACCGGGCGCAACCCCTCCGAGGACCACGAGCGCCGCGTGGCGCACAACACGGTCTACCACGCGAAGGAGCACCCCTCCCGGCTCCTGCTCCCGGTGGCGCGCGCGGACGGAGGGTAGCTTCGCCGGGGAGCGCTGCCGCCAGCAGCGCAGCCGCGGGGAGGAATCCGGGGGCATCCGCGTGGAACCGGGGAGTGGACCGGCAGCGCACGCGCCGGGGAGAGGCACGCACGCATGTCAGAGACATCACCCATAGAGAGAGCCTACGAGCTGGCCCGGGAGCGCTATGGCGGCCTCGGCGTGGACACCGCGCGCGCCCTGGAAGCCCTCGGCGGCGTGCCCGTCTCGCTGCACTGCTGGCAGGGCGACGACGTGGGCGGGTTCGAGAGCGACGAGGGCCTCACCGGGGGGGGCATCCAGGCCACCGGCAACTACCCCGGACGCGCCCGCGCCGCCGACGAGCTGCGCGCCGACCTGGATCGCGCCCTCGGCCTCATCCCCGGCCGGCACCGCCTCAACCTGCACGCCATCTACGCGGAGACCGGCGGGCGGAAGGTCGAGCGCGACGAGCTGGCGCCCGAGCACTTCGCCCGCTGGCGCGATTGGGCGAAGGCGCGCGACATGGGCCTCGACTTCAACCCCACCTTCTTTTCGCATCCCCTGGCCGCCGACGGCTTCACCCTGGCCCACGCGGACGAGGGGGTCCGCCGGTTCTGGGTGCGCCACGGTGCCGCCTGCCGCCGGATCGGCGCGGCGTTCGGCGAGGCCCTTGGCACCCCGTGCGTCACCAACGTCTGGATCCCCGACGGCTACAAGGATACCCCCGCCGACCGGAAGGCGCCGCGCGTCCGCCTGAGGCAATCGCTCGATGAGGTCTTCGCCGAGCCGCTGGACCCCCGCTATCACCGGGATGCCGTCGAGGGGAAGCTCTTCGGGATCGCCTCCGAGAGCTACGTCGTCGGCTCGCACGAGTTCTACCTCGGCTACGCGATCCAGAGCCGGAAGCTCCTCTGCCTGGATGCAGGGCACTACCACCCCACCGAGGGGATCGCCGACAAGATCTCCGCCGTCCTCGCCTTCCTGGACGAGATCCTGCTCCACGTCAGCCGCGGCGTGCGCTGGGACAGCGACCACGTGGTGGTTCTCTCCGATGACCTCCGCGCCATCGCCGAGGAGCTGGTCCGCGGCGATTTCCTCGGGCGCGTTCACATCGGCCTGGACTTCTTCGACGCCAGCATCAACCGCGTGGCCGCCTGGGTGATCGGCACGCGGTGTCTGCTCAAGGCGCTGCTGATCGCGCTGCTGGAGCCCGCCGGGAAGCTGCGCGAGATGGAGGCCGCCGGCGACTTCACCGGCCGCCTGGCGCTCCTCGAAGAGCTGAAGACGATGCCCTTCGGCGCCGTGTGGGACTGCCACTGCCTGCAGCAGAGCGTGCCGCTGGGCTCGGCCTGGCTGGAGGCGGTGCGCGCCTACGAGCGCAGCGTGCTGGCGCAGCGGAGCTGAACGGCGGCCGCGGACGAGCGCCATCGCCCACGGGCCGCTCCGTCCGATCAGACGGATCCGACTGATCAGACCGATCCGTCTGGTCAACCTGATGGCGGCTGTGCCTTCTTCTCCGGCGGCGCGAAAGACGACACGGAGAGGCCGGCGCCCGCGGCCGGCGCCGTCAGGCGCTGTAAGGCAGCGGCGGCTTCCTGGTTCCCCGGCTCGGCCCGCAGCACCTTCTCGAGCTGCGCCCGGGCGCCGTCGCGGTCGCCGGCCGCTTCCAGGGCGGCGGCGTAGGCGGCGCGCGTGAAGGTGTCGTCCGGGTTCCGGTCCAGCAGCCCGCGCAGCTCGGAGAGACGCCCGGCCGCCGCGCTCCCCGCGTCACCGGGCTCGTCTGCCGCCCCGAGCCATTCGCGGCGGGGCGCCGGGCCGACGTCGTTCGCCTCGCGCGGCACCTCCCCCGGGGGCGCCGCGACGACCATCGTGGCATGGTGCTCCTCGAGGTGTGGGTGCCGCACGTCCCCCACGACGCGCCACTCCTTCTCCACAAACACGGAGTCCCCCGGCCGCGCGCCGCCCCGCCGCCGCACCTCCGCCTCGACGCGATCCAGGTCCGGCAGGCGCGCCTCCACCTCCGCCGCCACGGATCCGGGGCATCGCAAGAGGAACTCGCGCAGCTCGCGCACGTTGGTCGGGTCCAGCTCCAGCGCCCGCCGGTAGTGGGCCGCGGCGGCTTCGTAGTCGCGGCGCTCCACCAGGGCGTTGCCCAGGTAAAGGTGCGCCCCGGAGTTGCGGTCGTCGTCGGCCACGGCGCGGCCCCACTTGTCCAGCTCGCGCTGCAGCACCTCTTCGGCGGCGCGCTGCGACTCCTGGTGCAGACGCAGGAGCACCACCCCGATGTAGGCCGGGATCGCCAGCCCGAGGAGCGGCGACCAGGGCCGGCCGTTCGTCGCCAGGAACCCGATGAGGAGGAAGCCCAGGGGGATGCAATGGAGCACGAAGGTGTCCCGCGCCAGCTCCCCATCCATCGCCTTGCGGAGGAGGAACACGAAACAGGCCCCGATCGCCAGCAGCCACATCACCAGGCAGACGAAGTTGAAGAGGTCCCCGATTCCCGTCATTTCACACCTCCAGACTCCAGCCTACAACTGGCGCCGGGGCGCCACAGGGGTTCTTGCCTCCGCTGGCGGGGTCGTCTCGACGCCGGCCCGGCGACCACCGGCCTCCTCCAGGCGGTCGACCGCGCTCACCAGGCCGAGCAGCGTGTCGTTATGGTCGGCCTTGGTCTGCTCGTAGTCGCGGCGCAGCTCGTCCAGCTCCTGGCGCAGTCGGCGCACTTCCTTGCCGCCACCTCCCTTGCGCAGCTCGAGGATGAACCAGCCCAGAATCGCCAGCAGTCCCGGTGAGACGAGAACCAGGAGAATCTCCACTGCGATGTTCATGCTCTCCCTCGCTTCTGCTTACGGCCGTGCGTCACAACTGGCGCTGAGAGGCCACGGGCGTCTTCGCTTCCGCAGCCGGCGGCGGCGCGTCAATGCCGGCGAGGCCGTCCAGGCGCCTCTCCATCTGGCGCATCGTCGCCTCTATGCCGAGCAGCGTGTCATTGTGGTCGGCCTTGGTCTGCTGGTAGTCGCGCTGCAGGGCGGCCAACTGCTCCGAGAGCCGGGAGATCTCCTGGCTGCTGCCGCTCTTGCGCCACTCCAGCAGGAACCTCGTGATCATCTTCAGGGCGCCCAGGCCGAAGGCGCCCAGGATGGCCACAAATACCACGATCTCTTCTCCCATGCCCTACTCCTTCCCCGCCTTCAAGGAATCGCGCAGCACCTCCGCCAGGTGATAGGCCCGCCGGCCGGTGCCGTGCTCGATCTGCTGGCGGCAGGAGATCCCCTCGGCGATGATCAGCGCCCCCTCGGGGAGCGCCCGGATCGCCGGGAAGAGCCGATCCTCGCCCACCGCCATCGAGACGTCGTAGTGCTTTCGGTCGTAGCCGAACGCCCCCGCCATGCCACAGCACCCGGAGTCGATCTCGCGCACCTCCAGCTCCGGGATGAGGCGCAGCGCCGCCAACGCCGGACCCGTGCCGGTGAGCGCCTTCTGGTGGCAGTGACCGTGGAGCCAGGCGGTCTCCGGACGCGCCCGGAAGCAGCCCTCCAGGCGGCCTTCGCGCGCCTCGCGCACCAAGAACTCCTCGAGCAAGAACACCTGCTCCCCCAGCCTCTCCACGCGCGGATCGTCCAGCAGATCACGGTACTCATCGCGGAGGGTGGCGATGCAGGATGGTTCGATGCCGACAATCGGGATGCGTACCTCCGCGTAGGGCCAGAGGCGCTCCAGGTTCTCCCGCGCCAGGGAGCGCGCTCGCTCCACCAGCCCCTGCGAGAGCGCCGCCCGCCCGCAGCACGGCCGCTTGGGCACCACCACCTCGCAGCCCAGCCCCTCCAGCAGCGCCACGGCCGCCTCCCCCACGTCGGGGCAGTTGTGGTTGACGAAGGTGTCTACGAAGAGAGCGACTCGTGATCTATGATGCGCGATGCGTGATGCGTGATCCGCAGTCGGTAACGAGTAATCCGTAATGCGTAATCCGTTGCTGCCTACCTCCTGCATCCTGCATCCTGCCTCCTGCCTCCTACCCCCTGCCTCCTGCTGTCTGCTGGCTGAGGACAGGCGCTGCAGCAGCGTGCGCCCGGCGAACTCGGGGAGCGTGCGGCGGGCATCAATGCCGAGGATGGCCTGCACCAGCAGGCGGACCGGGCGGCTGCGCAGGAGGGGGTTGGCGACGGGCGCCGCGAAGGAGCCGAAGCGGCTCAGGACGTCAATGTGGCCCATCACCGTGGCCCGGAGGGGCGTGCCGGTGCGGGCATGACGCTGCGCCAGGTACTCCACCTTCAGGCGGGCCATGTCCACCGCGGAGGGGCACTCGGTCTGGCAGCCCTTGCAGGCGAGGCAGAGGTCGAGCGCCTCGTAGAGGTCATCCCCGGCGAGGGCGTCGGGGGGCAGCTCGCCATCGAGGACCGCACGCAGGGCGTTGGCGCGGCCGCGGGTGGAGTGGCGCTCGTCGCCGGTCGCCATGAAGGAGGGGCACATGACCCCCTCGCGCTTGCGGCAGATCCCCACGCCGCTGCACTGCATCACGGCGCGCAGGATGCCGCCCTCACGCGCGAAGCTGAGGTGCGTGCGCAGATCCAGCGGGCGCAGGTCGCGCGCGCGCAGATCCGCGTCCATCGGGGGAGCCTCGACGATCTTCCCCGGGTTGAGGATGCCGTGCGGATCGAAGGCGCGCTTCACGTCGCGGAACGCCTGGAGCAGCTCCGGGCCGTAGAGTTTCTCGATCCAGCCGGAGCGCACCAGGCCATCGCCGTGCTCGCCGGTCATCGCGCCGCCGAACTCCTGCACGAGGTCGGCCACCTCTGCAGCGATCGCCTTCATCCGCGCCACGTCGTCGGGATTGCCGATGTTGATCAGGGGGCGCAGGTGGAGGCAGCCGACGCTGGCGTGCCCGTAGTAGCCGGAGGTGGTGCCGTGGCGGGTGACGATCTCCCGGAAGCGGCGCACGTACTCGGGGAGGTGCTCGGGAGGCACGGCGGTGTCCTCGACGAAGGCGATCGGCTTGCGGTCGCTCTTCATCCCGAGGAGCAGGCCGACGCCCGCCTTGCGCACCTTCCAGATATTGGCCTGGGCCGCCGCGTCGGCGGCGCGGGCGAACTGCGCGGACGGGAACTGGCGGCGCACGGCCGCCTCCAGCCCACCCAGCTTCCCGGCCACCTCGGCCTCCGTATCGCCGTGGAATTCCACCAGCAGGAGCGCCTCCGGGTCGCCGGCGACGGGGAGGTAGTCACGGGAGTACTCGCGCGACTCCTTCGCCAGTTCGAGGATGAGCCGGTCCACCATCTCGATGGCGACAGGGCCGGTCGCCAGCAGGGCCACCGTCGCTTCGGTCGCGGCGATCAGGTCGTTGAAGGCGACGACGCCGAGCGCGGCGCAGCGCGGTCGGGGGAGCAGGTTCAGCTTCGCCTCGGTGACGATGGCGAGCGTGCCCTCGGAGCCGCAGACGAGCTGCGCCAGGTCCAGCGACCCGCTCTCCGCCAGGGAGGATTCCAGCCGGTTCAGGCTGTAGCCGGAGACGCGGCGCTGGATCGCGGGGAAGCGGCGGCGGATCTCTTCGCGGTGGGCAGAGACCAGGGCGGGAATCTCACGGTAGAGGCTCGCCTCGAGGCCGGACCCGGCGGCCCGGCGCTTCACCGCCCCGGGCGCGGCCGAGCCGAGCGTCGCGGCGCTGCCGTCTCCCAGGAGCACGCGCAGCTCCAGGACGTGGTCGGCGGTCATGCCGTAGACACGCGAGCGCGCCCCGGCTGAGTTGTTGCCGATCATGCCCCCGATGCAGGCGCGGTTGCTGGTCGCCACGTCCGGCCCGAACATCAGGCCGTGGGGACGGAGGAAGGCGTTGAGCCGGTCGAGCACCACGCCCGGCTGCACGCGCACCCAGCGCTCCTCGGCGTTGAACTCGAGGATGGCGTTCATGGAGCGCGAGCAGTCAAGGGCCAGGGCCTTTCCCACGCTCTGGCCGGCCAGGCTGGTGCCGGCGGCGCGGGGAAGGAGGGGCACCCGCTCGCGTGCGGCAAGGGTCGCGACCGCCGCCAGGTCTTCCTCGTCGCGGGGGATGACGACGCCGAGCGGGTCGATGCGGTAGATGCTGGCGTCGGTGCTGTAGAGCTTGCGGGTGAGGCGGTCGAAGTGAACCTCACCCCGGATGCGTTGTCTCAGTTCGTCGGCGATAGATCCCATGGGATTTCCGATTCCCGATCTTGGGGCGCCGGAGGATGCCCTCGGGTATTATACAGGAGGGAGGGAGTTGCGGCAAGCACGGGGACCGCGCGCAACCGGCCGGCGGAGCCCGCTGCGGGGTCCATCAGGCAGCAGAAGGGGGCGGCTGACGCAGCCGCCCCCTTGCCCCCTCGCCCCGCGATGGGCCGGCGCTACCCCCCGGGCGCCGGCCCTGTGCCCGTCCGCCATCTCCCCGCCGTGGAGGACGCGACGATGAAACCCATCCACGATGGTTATACCCCGAGTGCGCGGGCGCTAATCATCCCGGAAGGTGGGAAGGCCCCGGGCCACCCCGTGCGGCCCGGCACGCCCTCACGGACTCGCGCGCCCGGCCTCCCTCGGGTCGTGGATCAGCAACTCGCTCAGCTTCACGGTGGCATTCCGCAGGTAGGCGCTCAGCTCGGCCTCGGCGAGGCGCGCCTTCGGGTGGCGAGCATCGCGATAGCAGCGGGCGCGCAGGATGAGGGGCTTCGTCTCCCACAAGGGGTACGGCTCAAACGCCGCCAGCGCCTCCACGAGCGCATCGCCGCCGATGACGGCCGCGATGGTCAGGGCGGCGCGCATCCGCTCCTCGTCCACCAGGCGCACCACGAAGGGACGCCGCACCGCCTGGTAGAGGGGCGGCGCCAGCGAGTGGTCGCCCTCGCCGAGGGCGGCGGCCAGGCGCAGCGACCTACTCAGCAGCAACTGGGGCACCCAGGGGTCGGTGCGGGCGCGCTCGAAGGCGGCCACCAGCGCCGCCGCCGCCGCTGTCATCTCTCCCCGGCGCGCGTGGAGCTGGGCGAGGGCCAGGTCGGCCTCCGCGGGGGAGTCGGCCCGCAGTCTCCGGATGACCTCAGGGGCGCCCGCGTCGCCCGCGGCAGCCAGCGACCACGCGGCAGCGCTGCGCGCGGCCGGGGACTCCGGGGGGAGCACCCCTCGGTGCCAGGCCGCCGTCACGGTGGCGTGACGCTCGCGGCGGAAGTCGGCCACGACGGCGCCGCAGGCGCGCTGCTCCGCCGGCAGCTCCTCGAGCCGCGGCAGGTTGGACTCATCCAGGGCGAACATGAGGGCGTAGGCGGCCTCGACGCGCATCCAGTCCACCGAGCCGCCGGTGAGAACGGGCCGGTGGAGCCCCATCGCGCGGGCCGCGCCGCGCAGGTCGGCGATAGTGAACGCCTGCCGCCGCCCCACGGTCCGCGCGAAGCCGTACTCGACCGTCATGCGGTCGTCCGTGCTCAGCGAGCCCTCGCCGGGCGCGGCGGCGACCTTCGCGAACTCGGGCCGCGCGGCATGGTGCGCCAGAAACCCCTCCAGGCCGGCGGCGCGCCAACTCAGGGCCAGCGCCGAGCGGAACGGCTCCTGGCGCAGGCGTTCCCGCAGCAGCGGCACCGGGTAGGCCACCGGCGCCCGCGAGCAGACCAGGAGGAGGTCGGCCGGGTTGGTCTGCCAGGTCGTCACCACCGGGAAGACGCTCGCGAGGGTGGCATAGATCGTGCGCACCGTCTCGGTGTCCACCTCGTAGGCCTGGATCCACTGGAGGAAGAGGCCCCCCTCTGTCAGGCGGGAGGCCACCCCGCGGTAGAACTCCCGGGTGTAGAGGCTGGCGACGCCCGCGCGGTAGGGGTTCGAGGGCTCCGAGGCGATCAGGTCGTACCGCTCAGGGCTGGTGAGGAGCACCTCGCGGGCGTCCCCGATGACGACGCGCACCTTCGGGTTCGCCAGCGGGTCGCGGTTGACGGGCGCGCACCGCCGCGCCACCTCCAGGATCGCCGGCTCCATCTCCACCACGTCCACGCGGTCCATGCCCGCCACATGCGCCAGCCAACCCGCGCTGCACCCGGTGCCAAGGCCCACCACCAGCGAGCGCCGGGGGCGCGGGTGCAGCGCCGCGCCAACCAGCCCGAGCATCACCTGGGTCGGCGCATCGGTCTGCACGTGCCCGTCCACCTTCCCGTTGATGACGAAGCTGAGGCCGGTGCCGGTGTCTACGGCCACGCTGCTCTCCACCCCTTCCGCCTCCCACGTCACGCCACGCCGCGCCTCGTGCGCCCAGCGGCGCACGTCGTTGCGCGTGCTCTGGAAGAGGTCCACGCGGCCCGCGCCGATCGGGCTGTGGCGCCAGGCGGCCGTTGGTCCATCCGCCGCCAGGAGCAGCAGCGCCAGGCCGATGGCACCCGCGGCCGCGCCCGCCGTGCGCGGCCAGCCCTCCCGCCGCACGGAGAGAACGAGCGCGCCGACCGCCATCAGCGCCAGGAGCGCCACCACCGCCCGCCAGGTGCCCGGAGCGCTCAGCAGCGGCAGCAGCCCGAAGCCTCCCGCCAGCGACCCGGCGATCGCCCCCGCGGTATTCCACGCGTACGCCAGGCCCGTCTGCCGCCCCACGTCCCGACGACCCCTCCCCAGGAGCCCGAGGAGGAGCGGGAACTGGATCCCCGCCACGAAGGCCGCCGGGAAAGTGGTCAGACCGGCCACCACGCCCCAGCCCGCGACGTCACCCGCGAAGCCGAAGGAGCCCAGGGCGCGAAGCTGTGCGGCCAGCACCGCCAGCCGGTCGCCGAGGGCGAAGGGGATGGCGATGCACAGCGCCTCGATGCCCAGGGTGAGCGCGAAGAGCCCCGGAGTGGGAGACGCGCCCCGGCCGGCCAGCGCCCAGGCGACACCGCCCAGGCCGATGCCCAGGAGCACCACCGCGAGGATTAACCCGAAGGTGAACGTGGAGCCGCCGAGCAGCGGCCCGAGCATGCGGTACCAGACCATCTCCATCAGGAAGAAGGCGAACCCCGTGGCGGCAGCAGCGGCGAGCACGTATCCGGCGGGCGCCGGCGTCGGCCCGGCGTCGGCGGGCGTCTCCTCGGCGGGCGCGGCAGGCCGCGACACGGCCTCCGAGGGCTTGGCCGTGTCGCTCCGCGCCAGCGCGCGCGCCAGCACGGCGACGAGCGCGTTGCAGAGGCAGCCGATCCAGAGCGACTGGCGGGCGCCGAAGATCCCCAGCAGGAAGAAGGTGGTGAGCAGCGCGCCGGTGACCGCCCCCAGCGTATTGGCGCCGTAGAGGAGCGCCAGGCGCCGCCGGCCCGCGTCCTCATCCGTCTCCACGGCGCGCGCGGCGGCCGGGAGCGTGCCGCCCATCAGGAAGGTCGGTGCCCCCAACACCAGCACCGAGAGCGCCAGCCGCGCCAGGGCCGCCGGCGCCGGCCCGAGCGCGGGCGAGCCGCCGAGGAGGTGGTAGAGGCTGCCCACACCCTGCACCAGGAAGGGCGTGGCCGCCGCCGACCCGGCGATCAGGAGTTCCAGGCCGGCATAGAAGGCGAGGGGCCGGGGATGACGGTCGGCCCGCCGCCCGAGGACCGCCCCCCCCACGCCCAGGCCTCCCATGAAGATCGCCAGCACCGCCGCCGAGGCCGCCGTGGATGCGCCGAACACGAGTCGGAACTCGCGCAGCCAGACCACCTGGTAGATCAGGGCGCACATCCCGGATCCATAGAGAAGCGCCGCCACCCGGCGCGCCGGTATCCCCACGAACACACCTCCATCCACTCGCCAGGCCGGCCGGCTGCTGCGGCCGCGGCGCGCCGCGCGTCAGAGCAAGGCCCGCAGGGGCAGCGCGCAGATCGAGCGCACGGGCCGGAACTCCACGAGGCCGATCTCCGTCAGCGTCGCGGGGCCGAACGCGGAGCTGGCGACGCAGACCTCCATCGCCAGCGCGGTCTGCGCCGGGGCCAGATTGGTGGCGACCGTGCAGTGCGGCACCCAGCGGCCCGGGCGGTAGTGCTCCAGCGAGCGGATGCCGGCCTCCTGAAGCTGGCCGTGGAAGCGCCGGTGGACCTCCAGCAGGCCCGGGGTGACGACCGGCGCAAGGAAGACCACCCCCTCCTGGGTGGGGAACGCGCCCACCGAGGAGAAGAGGAGCGAGAGCGGGGGACAGCGAGGAACGAGCGCCGCCAGCTCCTCCCGCAGCCGCACCGGGTCGCCACGCTCGAACACCGCCAGGCTCACGTGCGGCCGCGAGCCGGCTGCGGACAGGGGCGAACTGATCCCTTGATCGGCCAGGCGCTGCCAGAGAAGCCGGACGCGCGCCTCCGCCTGTGGATCGAAGTAGACTTCCACAGCATATCCCATCGCGGCACCCGGCCTCTCATCCCGCTTCCGTGTGACGCGCGGCGGCTGTTCGCCGCGCGGGGCGCCGACCCCATCCCGGCACCCCCCGGAGAGTTCGGCGCCGATCGGCGGTATCCTGCTCACGTCGAGAATGCCGCCTCCGCCTATCCAGGCGCCTTCGCAGCGCCTTTACAGCGCCCCGCAATCGTGCTATACTGTGGGAGACGGCGAGAAGCCGTCCTTTTTTGTGCCCGCCGGAGTGGAGCGGGCCAGTGCGGCAGCCTCCTGTTTGCTCGGGGTTTGCCTTGACATCGGGAAGCAGCCGCCGCTATAATAGGGGGGTCTTCTCGAAGGGAGTCACCTCCGGTGGAGCGGCAGCCCTCCGGTCGGGCGTCGGACAGGCGGAGAGCGGGCCCGGGCGCGAGTGCGGCTCGCCCTGCCGGCAGAGCCGTCGGCCCCGGCATCGATCTCGACGCGCCCGTGCAGTATGTCAAGGGGGTCGGTCCGCGCCGCGCCGAACAACTCTCGAAGCTGGGCGTGCAGACGGTGGGACATCTCCTCCGGCACCTGCCACGGCGGCATGAGGACCGGAGCCGGCTGAAGCCGATCCGGCTGGTGGCGCACGGGGCGGCCGAGACGGTGTCGGGGAGTGTCACCGGGGCGGCGACGGAGCGTCGGCGCGGCCTGATGATCACCCGGGTGCTCCTGGCCGACGAGAGCGGGTCGGCTCAGTTGGTGTGGTTCAACCAGCCGCACGTGCAGCGGCGGTTCCCGGTGGGCACGCGCCTGGTGGCCCACGGGAAGGTGGAGCGGCGCTACGGGGCGATCCAGATCAGCAGCCCGGAGTGCGAGGTGATCACCGGCGGCGACATGGTGGGCATGGGCCGGATCGTGCCGGTCTATCCGCTCACCGAGGGGCTGTCTCAGCCCGCGGTGCGGAACGCGATCTTCTCGCTCCTTCCCCACCTCCGCGGGCTGCCGGACACGCTCCCGGCGGCGGTGCGCGAGCGCCACGCCCTGGTGGACCTGGCGGAGGCGCTCGCCGGCATCCACTTCCCGGAGTCGTGGGAGGCGCGTGACGCGGCGCTGCGGCGGCTGGTGTTCGAGGAGTTCTTCCGCCTGCAATTGCGGCTGGCGGCCCGGAAGACGGCGGAGGAGGCGCGCAGCGGCATCGCCTTCCACGCGGACGTCGCCGACGAGATCGCGGCGATGCTCCCGTTCACGCTAACGGGGGCGCAGGCGCGCGTCCTGGCCGAGATCCAGGCGGACATGCGGGCGCCGCGCCCGATGCACCGCCTGCTCCAGGGCGACGTGGGCTCGGGAAAGACGGCAGTGGCGGCCGCGGCGGCGCTGGCCGCCATCCGCAGCGGCTTCCAGGTGGGGCTGATGGCGCCCACGGAGACCCTGGCGGAGCAGCACTTTCTCACCCTCCAGCGGCTCTTCGCCGCACGGGGGGTGGCGGTGGACCTTCTCACCGGAAGCCTGGCCGAAAGAGAGCGGCAGGCGGCGCGGGAGCGGCTGAGCGCCGGCGAGACGGCGCTGGTGATCGGCACCCATGCCCTCATCCAGGAGGGGGTGGCCTTCCGCCGCCTCGGCCTGGTGATCGTTGACGAGCAGCACCGCTTCGGGGTCGTGCAGCGCCAGTCGCTCCGGGAGAAGGGCTTCGGCCACGGCGCGGCGCCGGATCTGCTGGTGATGACCGCCACGCCGATCCCGCGCACCCTGGCCCTGACCCTCTATGGCGACCTCGATCTCTCGGTGATTGACGCGCTGCCCCCGGGGCGACAGCCGGTGGTGACGCAGTGGTTCGCCGCCGACGAGCGCGACATCGTCTGCGAGTTCCTGCGCGATCAGGTGCGGGAGGGACGCCAGGCATACTACGTCTGCCCCTTGATCGAGGAGTCGGAGGCGCTCTACGCCCAGTCCGCCGTCGAGAAGGCGGAGGAGCTGCGCCAGGTCTTCCCGCGGTTCCGGGTCGGTCTCCTGCACGGACGGATGCGCACGCCCGACCGCGCGGCGACGATGGCGGCGTTCCGTGCCGGCGCCGTTGACGTGCTCGTCTGCACAACGGTGATCGAGGTGGGGGTGGACGTGCCGAATGCCACGGTGATGGTGATCGAGGACGCCGACCGCTTCGGGCTGGCGCAGCTCCATCAGCTCCGCGGCCGGGTCGGGCGCGGCGGCCACCGGTCGTATTGCCTGTTGGTGACCGACCCCCGGCACAACCCGTTTGCGCCGGCGGCGGAAGGCCAGGGGGCGGGCGACGGGCAGCGGCGCACGAAAGTGATGGTGGAGACGACGGACGGCTTCCGCATCGCCGAGGAGGACCTGCAAATTCGCGGTCCCGGCGAAGTCTACGGCACGCGCCAGCACGGCTTCGACGCGCTGGGCGGCCTGCGGATCGCCAACGTTCTCCGCGATGCCCGCGAGCTGGAGGAGGCGCGCAGCGCGGCTTTCGCCCTGGTCGCCGCAGACCCCGGGCTGGCGCGTGCCGAGCACGCCGGGCTGCGCCGGGCCCTGGAGTCGCCCGTGCCCGGCGAGTTCACGGCGGTGGGGTAGAAAGTGGTGCGGATCATCGCGGGCAGCGCGGGCGGGCGCGTCCTCAAGTCGTTTCGCGGCCCGGGAGTGCGTCCCACGGCCGACCGCGTGCGCGAGAGCTGGTTCGGCGCGTTGGGCGCGCGCGTGCTCGGCGCTCACTTCCTGGATCTGTACGCGGGCACGGGGGCGGTCGGCATCGAGGCGCTGAGCCGGGGGGCGGCGCGGTGCGTCCTGGTGGAGAGGAGCCGACAGGGAGCGGCGGTGGTCCGCGAGAATCTGAAGGTACTGGGGGACCTGCCGGCCGGCGCCGCGGAGGTGCGCGCGATGGATGCCCTGGCCGCCCCGGGGGCATTGGAGCGCGAAGGCCGGGAGTTCGACCTCGTCTTCGCCGATCCGCCGTATGAGGACGCGGCGGCGCCCGGCAAGGTGTTAGAGAGACTCGGGCGGTCGCAGCGGCTGCTGGCTCCGGGCGCGCAGGTGACGATCCAGCACTCGAAGCGCGTGGCGCTCCCGGAGGTGTCCGGACGGCTGCGGCGCACGCAGGCGCGGACGTACGGGGACACGGCTCTGTCGGTGTACGAGGTGGACGATGACCTCGGATGAGCTTTCGGATCGCCTGCTGGCGTTTGCGGCGGAGGCGGGCCGTCTCGTGGATCGTCTGCCGGACACGCGTTTGGGCCGGCACGTTGCCGGCCAGTTGGTGCGCAGTGCCACCTCGCCGGCGCCGAACTACGAGGAAGCGTGCGCGGCTGAGAGCCGGGCGGACTTCGTCCACAAGTTGGGCGTCTGCCTGAAGGAGCTGCGCGAGTCCCGGTTGTGGCTGCGGCTGATCGTCAAGGCCGAGTTGCTCCCGGCTGCGGAGGTCGCGGGACTGCTGGACGAGTGCTGTCAGTTGTGCAACATCATCGGGCGGTCGGTGGTGACAGCGAAAGAGAACGCGGTCGCTCGGAGGAAGGGGCAGTGAGGAGAAGAGGGTTAGGGATTGAAAACTGAGAATTGGAAATTGAAAAGTGCAAATTGCCCTCAGAGGGGGACGCGCACTTTCTCAATTTTCATTTTTCATTTTTCAATTTTCACTTCTCAATTCCTCTTCCCATGAAGGCGCTCTATCCTGGAACGTTCGACCCGGTTACGAACGGACATCTAGACGTCATCGAGCGCGCGGCCGGCATCTTCCCGGAGCTGGTCGTGGCGGCGGCGGTGAACCCATCGAAGCTGCCGACCTTCGCCCTGGCGGAGCGGCTGGCGATGCTGCGGGAGAGCACGGCGCACCTGCCCGGCGTCTCGGTGGGCAGCATACCGGGGCTGCTGGTGGAGTTCGCGCGCGCGGCGGGGGCGAAGGTGATCGTCAAGGGACTGCGCGCCGTGTCGGATTTCGAGTTCGAGTTCCAGATGGCGCAGGCCAATCGCACGCTGAATTCAGACGTGGAGACCGTGTTCATGATGACCGCTCACCCCTACTCGTTCCTCAGCTCGAGCCTGGTGAAGCAGGTGGCCGAGCTGGGCGGCGATGTCTCCGGGTGGGTCCCAGAGCCTGTGCTGCGCCGGCTCCTGGAGCGCCGCGCGAGAGGATAGCGACGTGCCTGACTCCAACAACTTCCGCGGCGAAGACATACTGAAGCTGATCGAGCGCCTCGATGATCTGGTGGATAACTCCCGGTTCCACTTCTTCGGGCAGGCCTGGGGCGTCGACCGCGACACCTTCTTCACGCTGACCGGGAAGATCCGCGCCTCGCTGCCCGACGAGCTGCGGCAGGCGCGGCGGGTACACTCGGATCAGGAGCGGATCATCGGGGACGCGCGCGAGGAGGCCAGCCGCATCCTGGAGGACGCGAACAACCAGGCGCAGCTTCTGGTGACGCAGAGCGAGATCGCGCGCCAGGCCACCGAGCGCGCCCAGACACTGATCGCGCAGGCGGAGCAGGATAGCGCGCGCATCCGTGCCGAGGCCGAGGCGCACGGCCGGGAGGCGCGGCGCTCCGCCGAGGACTACGCGCGCGACCTGCGCCGTGACTCGGACGAGTACGCGCGCGATGTCCTGGACAGCCTCAACTCCTTCGTGGGGAAGATCCTGCGCACGGTGGAGAAAGGCCAGGAGCGTCTCGCCGAGCAGCAGGCGGAGCAGCAGGTCTCGGAAGAACGCGGGGAAGAGCGGTCGTGCTGATTCTTGTCCTGAACTCGGGCAGCTCGTCGCTGAAGTTCCAGCTCTTTGACATGGCTGACGAATCGGTGCGCGCCCGGGGCACGGCCGACCGGATCGGCGAGCGGGGCGGCGCGGACGCGACGATTGACTACCGGGCGGCCGGGCGCGAGCCGGCGCGGATCCCCTCGGTGCTCCCGGACCACGCGGTCGCGCTCGCGCAGGTGGCGCGGCTGCTCACCGACGCGCGGCAGGGCGTGATCGCCGCGCTGCCGGAGATCGGCGCGGTGGGGCACCGCGTGGTTCACGGCGGCGAGCGTTTCTCCGGCGCGGCGCGGATTGACGCCGAGGTGATCGGGGCGATCGAGGAGTGCGTGCCCCTGGCGCCGCTCCACAACCCGCCGAATCTGGTCGGGATCCGCGCCTGTCAGTCTCTCATGCCCGGAACGCCTCAGGTGGCGGTGTTCGATACGGCGTTCCACCAGCGGATGGCGCGCACGGCGTACCTGTACGCGGTGCCGTACTCTTGGTATGAGGACTACGGCGTCCGCCGCTACGGATTCCACGGCACGTCGCACCAGTACGTCAGCGGCCGGGCGGCCGATCTGCTGCGCCGCGAGGGGCAAGACCCGGCGGCGCTGCGCCTGATCACCTGCCACCTCGGCAACGGGTGCAGCATGACGGCGGTGCGCGGCGGGGTGTCGGTGGATACCAGCATGGGCTTCACCCCGGCCGAGGGTCTGGTGATGGGCACGCGCTCCGGGGATATTGACCCGGCGATCGTGCCCTACATCGCCGAGCGCACCGGCGCGTCAGCCGACGCGGTGATGAGCATTCTGAACAAGAAGAGCGGGCTGCTGGGGGTGTCCGGCTACAGCAATGACATGCGCGACATCCACGCCCGGCGGGAGAGCGGGGACGAGCGCGCGCGCCTGGCGTTTGATATCTTCTGCTATCGGATACTAAAGTATGTTGGCGCGTACGCCGCCGCGATGAGCGGGGTGGATGCGATTGTCTTCACCGGCGGGATCGGCGAGCACGACCCAGAAGTGCGGGCGCAGGTCTGCGGCAGCCTCGGCTTCCTGGGGGTGTGCCTGGATCCTTCGCTCAACGCGCGGAGATCCGCCGAGCGAGAGATCACGGCGCCCGGCTGCCGCGTGCGCGTGTTCGTCATCCCGACGAACGAGGAGCTTGTCATCGCCCGCGAAACCGCGGGCACTATTGGATTGTAGATTTCCGATTTCGGATTGCAGATTGTCGGAGGGGCTGTCAGGGCGTTCTGGCAATCTGCAATCTGAAACCTGAAATCTGAAATCGCTGCTATGAAGCTCGAGATTGCTGAGATCATCAACAATGTCGGCCAGCAGGGCACCGCACCGATTGAGCAGCCGTGCCCGCCGGATGCCGACCTGGAGTGTATCGAGCCGGTGCGGGGCACGCTCCGGCTCACCAACACCGGGCGCTACCTGCTGGTGCAGGGGGAGCTGCGAACTATCGTGCAGGTGGATTGCTCCCGCTGCTTGAAACAGGTGCAAGTGCCCCTGGCGGCGCCGATCGAGGAGGAGTTCCCTCTCCCCGTCATGGACGAGCGCGGTGTGGTGCATTGGGAGACGGATGAGGACGCGGGCGCTCCGATCCTGCACGACTACCTCCTCGATGTGGATGAGCTGGCGCGCCAGCACCTGTCGCTGGCGCTGCCGACCGCGCCGGTGTGCGATGCCGCCTGCCGGGGGTTGTGCCCCGGCTGCGGCGAGAATCTGAACGAAGGACCCTGTACCTGCCGGCCCGAAACGGTGGATCCCCGCCTGGCCGGCTTGCGCGCGTTGCTGGATGAGGGAGACCGGGAGTAGTCCCCGGTGGATGCTTGCTTGTGGTTGAGGAAGGAGTTATTGGATGGCACTGCCGAAGCGAAGAGCCTCGAAGTCGAACCGGGATTCGCGCCGAACGCACTGGAAGCTGAAGCCGCCGGCGATCTCGGCCTGCCCTCGCTGCCGGGGGCTGCGGCTGGCGCACCACGCCTGCCAGCACTGCGGTTACTACAACGACCGGCTCGTGACCGAGGTCAAAGCCACGGAGTAGCAGCAGGTCCATGGAGGTACGGATGCGCATCGCCGTTGATGCCATGGGAGGCGACCACGCGCCCCACGAGCTGGTGAAGGGCGCGGTCCAGGCCGCTTCGGACCTGGATGGGGTCGAGATCATCCTGGTTGGCGACCGCGCGCGAGTGGACGCGGAGCTGAGTCGCTACGTCTGCGTCAACGGCCGCATCACCATCGAGCACGCGGCGCAGGTGATCGAGATGCACGAGCCGCCGGCGGCGGCGGTGCGCTGCAAGCCGGATGCCTCCGTGGTCGTCGCCGGCGAGCTGGTGCGCAGCAGCGCGGCGGATGCGATGGTGGCGCTCGGGCACACGGGCGCCGCCATGGTCGTCGCCGCCATGCGCCTGGGACGCATCGAGGGGATCAGCCGGCCCACGATCGCCTCGCCCCTCCCCGGCCGGAACGGGCACATGGTGCTGCTGGACGCCGGCGCCACCGTGGACTGCGAGCCGCACAACCTGGTGCAGTTCGCGGTCATGGGCGCCATCTACGCCGAGCGGATCCTGGGGGTTCCGGCGCCGCGGGTCGGCCTCTTCAGCATCGGTGAGGAATCGACGAAGGGGAACGACCTGGTGAAGGCCACTTTCCCCTTGCTCCGCGCGGCCGGCCTCCATTTCGTCGGGAACGTGGATGGCAAGGACATCTTTCGCGGCGCCGCGGATGTTATCGTGTGCGACGGATTCGTGGGCAACGCGATTCTCAAGGTGGCGGAGGGTGTCGGTGAGATGATCCTCGATGCCATCCCGGATGCGGCAACCCGCGGGGCGCTGGCGAAGCGCCTGGATTACTCGGAGTACGGCGGGGCGCCGCTCCTCGGCGTTCGCGGCGTCTGCATCATCGGTCATGGCCGGTCGCGCGCCAAGGCCGTCGCCAACGCCATCCGCGTCGCCAAGGTTGCCGTGGAGCAAGGGATGGTCCGTCACATCCACGACGCGCTGAGCACCCGGGGCCTCTGCGCGCAGGCCCACTGAGACAGATAGCCACAGAAGACTACGGAGCAGGAATGACAGGAAATCCCAGGGCGGTCGGCATCATCGGGCTGGGTAGCTGCGTGCCCGAGCGGGTGCTCACCAATGCCGATCTGGAACGCATGGTGGACACCACCGACGAGTGGATCCGCACGCGCACCGGTATCCGTGAGCGCCGCATCGCCGCCGACCACGAGGCCACCTCGGACCTGGCCGCCGCCGCCGCTCAACGAGCCCTCGCGGATGCCGGCCTGGCAGCCACGGACGTTGACCTCATCCTGGTTGCCACCCTCACCCCGGACATGGCCTTTCCGGCGACGGCCAACCTGGTTCAGCACCACATCGGCGCGCGCGCCGTGCCCGGCTTCGACCTCAGCGCCGGGTGCTCCGGGTTCGTCTACGGGCTCACGGTCGGCGCCCAGCTTGTGGGCACCGGGCTGTACCAGCGGGTGCTCGTGATCGGCGCCGACGTGCTCTCGCGGATCACGGACTGGACCGACCGCTCTACCTGCGTCCTCTTCGGGGACGGAGCCGGCGCCGCCGTGCTCGGCTCCGTGCCCGCAGGGAGCGGGTTCCTCGCCTTCGCCCTCGGTGGCGACGGCGCGGGGGCCGAACTGTTGAACCTTCCGGCCGGCGGGAGCCGCCGCCCGGCCACCGCCGACACCGTGGGGCACCACCTGCACTTCATCCGCATGCAGGGAAACGAAGTGTTCAAGTTCGGCGTCCGCGCGATGGTGGACGCGACGATCGAGGCGCTGGGGAAGTGCGGGCTCACTCCCCGGGACATTGACCTGCTCGTGCCCCACCAGGCGAACATCCGCATCATGGACGCCGCCGCGCGGCGCCTCGAGATCCCCCTGGACCGCGTCTTCGCCAATGTGGACCGCTTCGGCAACACCTCCGCCGCCTCGGTGCCAATCGCCTTCGACCAGGCGCGCCGCGAGGGCCGCGTGAAGGAGGGAGCGATCATCGTCTTCGTCGGCTTCGGCGCCGGGCTCACCTGGGGCGCCACGGTGCTGCGCTGGTCCGAGGCGCCCTGGAAGGACCGATGAGCAGAGTAGCGTTTCTCTTCCCCGGTCAGGGCGTGCAGCGGATCGGCATGGCCCGAGACCTCTACCAGGCGTACCCGGAGGTGAAGGCATGGATGCACGCCGCCGCCGAGGCCGCCGGTATTGACCTGGTGCGCCTCTGCTTCGAGGGACCGGAGCCGGAGCTGACTCGCACCAGCGTCGCCCAGCCGGCCATCCTCGCCGCCAGCGTGGCGGCGCTTGTGCCGCTCGTTGGTCGGGAGTATGGGAGTGTGGGGGTATGGGGGTGCGGGAGTGCGGAGTGCGGAGTGTGGAGTGTGGAGTGTGGAGTGCCGGACGTCGCCCTGACACCCACACCCCCACACCCCCACACCCCCACACCCCCACACTCCCACGCCGGCCTCTCCCTCGGCGAATACACGGCGCTAGTG
>JACQGM010000394.1 GCA_016199585.1 Armatimonadota bacterium | reverse complement strand
TGTTTGGAGGATGGATACCGGATGGTCACCTTGCCGACATGGACACGATGTCTCTCAGGCCGAAGCCTCGCCGGGGGGCGGGCCGTGCGCGCCCTTGCCGGCGCGATCCTGCTGCTCGTCCCCGCCGCGGCCCGCGCCGTGGAGCCGCTGCTGGCGCCCGTCACGCTCGCCGAGGACGCCCTGGAGATGCCCCCGTCCGGCTGGGAGGCCCAGGGCGGCACGGCGCCCTGGGTGGTGAGGGAGACGGGCGAGTCCGGCCTGACCGCGCGCGGGATCGCCGCGACGGCCGTTCAGGAGGGCGCCTCGTACCTGACGCGCACCTTCCCGGCGGCGCGCGCGCCCTACGCGCTCCGGTTCCGCGCGCGCGCGCAGTCCGACGCGGCGCGGCGCGGCCTCTCCTGGGGGCTATCGCAGGGGGATCCCACCGCGCAGGCCGCGCGCGCCTTCCACCTCGCCCTCGGGCCGAAGGGCCAGCTCTCCTCCTTCAACGGGGTCGCCTGGCAGGGGCTCGCGCCCGTGGAGGCCGGCCGCTGGTACGTCATCGAGACGCGGGTCTTCCCCACCTCCGGCGCCTTTGACGTGCTCCTCGACGGCTGGCGCCTCAACGACGAGCCGATCCCCTTCTGGAACGGGGTGACGCCAGACACGCTCTTCTTCAACAACTACGCCGCCGGCCCGGAGGGCGCGGAGATCCTCTTCACCGAGGTGGCGATCACTCCTCTGGGGATCCCGGCCGCGCCCGCCGGCCTGCGCATCATCCGCCTGGCGCCCGACGCCCTCGATCTCGACTGGCTGACGCCCGAGGTGCCCGTGTCCGGCTACCGCCTCTACCGCAACGGAGAGCCGCTGCGCGACCTCCCCGGCGACGCCACCCGCTTCGCCGACTCCGGCCTCGAGCCCTCGAAGCTCTACATCTACCGCCTGGCGGCCCTCGGCGAGGGTGACCCCGTCCCCCGGAGCCGGCTCAGCCGCCCCGCCGCCGATTACACGCTCCCTCCCGCCACGGCCAACGCCCCGAAGGGGAATGACTACGACGTCCTCGTCGTCGGCGCCACCCCCGGCGGGATCGCCGCGGCGCTGGCGGCGGCGCGCACGGGCGCGCGCGTCGCGCTCACCGAGCACTCCCCCTGGATCGGCGGCATGATGGCCGGCGGCCTCAGCAATACCGACTTCAAGTACAAGGAGACGCACGGCGGCACTTTCCGTGAGTTCACTAGCCAGGTGCTGGACTTCTACAAGAGCGTTTACGGCCCCGAGTCGCGCCAGGCGCAAGTGAGCATCGGCGGCTACAAGTTCGAGCCGCGAGTGGCGCGCGCGGTGCTGCGGCGCATGCTGGCCGCCGAGCCGAACATCTCCCTCTTCCTGCCGCTTCGGGCCACCGGGGTGAAGAAGGAGGGCCGCCGCGTCGCCGCCGTCACCTTCGCGGATCCGGTCGGTGGGGGAACACGCACCCTCACCGCCAGGTTCACCATTGATGCCACCTATGAAGGCGACGTCGCCGCCCTGGCCGGCGCCGAATACCGCATCGGCCGCGAGAGCCGCGACGACTACGACGAGCAGCACGCCGGCGAGCTCTTCTGGAACATGGACGAGAAGGACCTGAAGAAGCGGATCGTCTGGGAGAAGAGCAGCGGTAAGGGCGACCGCCGCGTGCAGGCCTATAACTACCGCCTTTGCCTCACCAGCCGCCCGGATAACCTGGTCCTCATCCCGGAGCCGGAGGGATACGACCGGTCCCATTATCTGAAAATCATCGCCGACGCGCGCTCGGGCTACGCCAACTGGAAGCGGGTGATGGGCTACCAGGGGCTGCTCCCCAATGACAAGTGGGACGTGAACAACAGCGCCAGCTACTGGCCCTCCACCGACTTCATCGGCGCCAACTACGACTACCCCGAGGCCGACTGGCAGCGCCGCGAGGCGATCACCCGCGCCCACCGCTCCTACATCCAGGGCCTCCTCTACTTCCTGCAGAACGACCCGGAGCTGCCCGAGGAGTTCCGGGCCGAGGCGCGCCGCTGGGGCCTGGCGCGCGACGAGTTCGTGGACAACGAGAACTGGCCGACGCAGATCTACGTCCGCGAGAGCCGGCGCTTTGTCGGTGAGTACTGGTTCACCGAGAACGACACACGCCCGCGCGCCGGGGAAGGCCGCAGCCCGCTGCAGAAGGAGGGCGTGGCTGTGGGCGACTACTCGCTCGACTCCCATGCCACCCAGCCGCCGAAGCCGGACGCGCCCCACCTGGTGGAAGGCTTCTTCTACGGGGGCCACACCGAGCCGTACCAGGTGCCCTTCGGGGTGATGGTGCCGAAGGGGGTCGAGGGACTGCTGGTGCCCGTCGCCGTCTCGGCGACCCACATCGGACTGAGCACCGTGCGCATGGAGCCGACCTGGATGGCCCTCGGCCAGGCCGCCGGCACGGCCGCCTTCATCTGCCAGCGCCTCGGCCTCCCGATCCGCCGCCTCCCGATCCGCATGGTCCAGGATGCCACCCTCCTGGCGCACCAGGTCACCATCTTCCTGCGCGGCGTGGAGTACGGCGATCGTGATCTTCCCGGCCTGAACTACGCCGGGCTGATCGGCCTGCTGCCCACCTACGACGTGGAGGCCCGGAAGCCGATGGACCGGGGAACGGCGGCGCAATGGCTCTGGCACTGGATGCGCGTGCGCTGGCCCGAGCTGCGAGAGCCGCGCCGGGCGCCGCAGTTCGCCGACGTGGCGGCGGATTCGCCCCTCTACCCGGCCGCGCGCGTGATCGGGGCCATCGAGGCGATGGGGAAGGTGGCGTCCGGCGCCGCGTTCCACCCCGACGAGCCGATCGCGGCCGCCGACGCCGCCCGCTGGATCGCCCGCGCCCACCGCGTCTCGTCACGCTGGCACCGCACCGCCTCGCAGGCGTTCCGCGCCGACCTGGAGACGCGCCTCGTCGCCCTCCTGGAAGGCGTGGCCGCCGGGGATTCCGACGTGGACCCGAAGGCGCTGACGCGCGGCCAGTTCGCCCGCCTCCTCTACCTTGCGGCGCGGGTGGCGACACCGCTGAAGTAGATCTCTGTCACCCCGGGTGTACCGTCGTCCTCGTCCTCGGTTTCGACGACGAGGACGAGGGATTCCCGCCGCCCCCACGACGCGCGCCCGCAGGGGCGGGGTGACCCTGGGACATCGGAGAGCGGGCCTGTTGCGGACGCAGCGGGGATCGCCGAGGGACGGAGCCCGGCGGCAAGCCTACCGGATGAAGCGCACGTCGCAGATGCCGGCCGCGTGGACCGCCTCGAGCTCATGGTGGTCGGTGCTCAGGAACGCGCCGGGCGAGGGCCAGGCCGAAGCAGTCGGCGAGAGAGACGCGCCGGTGGTCGGCCTTGATTCGGGCTGCGTCTTCCCAGAAGGGGCGGTCGAAGTCCTCGCGGAAGAGGATGCCTGCCGCGGTGAGGTTGTCAAGCGACCTGGCGGCCGGTAAGAGCTCAGGATCAATGAGTACGGTTTTCCCAGAGCGGGCCGGCACAGAGGACGGCCCCTACGTGTAGTCGTGATGTGACCCATTGCACCCCACCCGTAGG
>JACQGM010000024.1 GCA_016199585.1 Armatimonadota bacterium | reverse complement strand
CGAGCGCATCCGCCAGATCGAGGCCAAGGCGCTGAAGAAGCTTCGGCACCCCAGCCGCAAGCAGAAGCTGCAGGACTACCTGGACTGAGCGCGGGGGGCATGGCTGTATGGGAGTGTGGGGGCATGGGAGTGTGGGGGTGACAGGTGGCCTGCGCATCCCTGTGCTTCCATACCCCCACACACCCACACTCCTATACGTCTCATGCCAATGAGCGAAGTGTGTGATCCGGTCTCCTGGGCCGACCGCGGCTGGTACCTCGCCCTCGAGTTCCAGCAGTCCTCCTCCGCGGCGTTCGACGACGCCCTCTCCATCGCGGCCGGCCATCCCGGCTTCGCCATCCTCATCGATGAGTCCGGCACTTGCGTCTACCGCACGCTCTACCGCGCCCATCAGCTCCGCCCGCTCTCCCGGCTGCTCCACCTGGTGGCCGGCTGGAAGAACACGCGGGTCTACATCTCCGGGCAAGTCGCCGATCCCGAGGCCGTGGAGACGTGGCTCGCCTGCTACGTCGTGTATTCGCGGCTGCGCCCCGCCCCCTGCCGCGAGCCCCCGGACCTCACCGACCCGGCGACCCCGGTGGGGTGCCGCTTCGCCGGCATTTCCCTCGCCACCTCCGATTGGGACGGCTGGTACCGGCAGGGCTTCGTGGACGAGCAGCGCGTCTTTCACCTCGACCGTGAGGCGCTGCGCCAGCGCGTCCGCTCGTGGGAGCGATCCTACGCCGCCTGCCCCTACGCCGACGCGGAGGTGCTCCGCCGTGTCGTTGAGTCCCTTCCCGACCGAATCATCCCCCGGACCGACCGATGCTGGCGCCTCGTCTACGAGCCGTACACGGGCCAGTTGAAGGTGGCGCCCCGCTCCGAGGCGCAGTACCTCGACTTCCTGCGTAAGCGCGTCGCGCCGGCGCTGAGGCAACGATGACCGAGCTCGAGATCCTGATGCGCGCGCGCTGCCCCCTCCTCATGCTCCTCACCTGGGAAGAGGACCGCGCCGTCGCCGACGTTGAGCGGCTGTGCGTCTCCCCGGAGCTGAGGCGCATGCTCTTCACCTGGAGCGAGACCGGCGGGCTGGTCAACGTGGCGACCCCCCAGCGCCTCGACCCCGCTACCCGCGACCCCTTGCGCGTGCTCGACGAGATCCTGGCGGGCGATCACCACGCCGTCTATGTCTTGAAGGACTACCACTGCTTCCTGCGCGAGCACGAGGTGATCCGCCGCCTGCGCGATTGCGTGGCCGCCCTGAAGAACGGCCCGGTGCAGCGAACCATCCTCCTCCTCAGCCCGGTGATGGTCATTCCGCCCGAGCTCGAAAAGGACCTGACCGTGCTCGACTTCGCGCTGCCGGACGCCGCGGAGCGCGCCCGCATCCTCGCCGGGGTGGAGGAGAGCCTGCGGCGCCCCGGCAAGGTGAAGATCGCCCTCGACCGGGGCGCGCGCGAGAAGCTGCTGAAGGCCGCGCAGGGCCTCACCGCGTCCGAGATGGAGAATGCCCTGGCCCGCGCCGTCATCGAGCGAGGGACGCTGGATGCCGACACGATTCCCCTCATCCTCTCGGAGAAGAAGCAGATCGTCCGCAAGTCCGGCGTCCTCGAGTACCACGCGCCGGACGAGGAGTTCGCCGACGTGGGCGGCCTGGACGCGCTGAAGACGTGGCTGAAGAAGCGCAGCAACGCCTTCAGCGAGCGGGCGCGCGCCTTCGGGCTGCCGGAGCCGAAGGGCGTGCTGCTGGTGGGCGTGCAGGGGTGCGGCAAGAGCCTCACCGCCAAGTCGCTGGCCGCCTTGTGGCGGCTGCCCCTCCTGCGCATGGACGTGGGCCGTCTCTTCAGCGGGCTGGTCGGCTCGTCGGAGGAGAACCTGCGCAAGGCGATCCGCCTGGCCGAGGCGCTCAGCCCCGGCATCCTCTGGATTGATGAGCTGGAGAAGGGGTTCGCCGGCGTCGGCAGCTCCAACCTCTCCGATGCCGGCACCGCCGCCCGCGTCTTCGGCACCTTCATCACCTGGCTGCAGGAGAAGCGCGCCCCCGTCTTCGTCATCGCCACCGCCAACGACGTGACCCAGCTCCCCCCCGAGCTGGTGCGCAAGGGCCGCTTCGACGAGGTCTTCTTCGTGGATCTGCCCGACCGCGACGAGCGCCGCCAGATCCTGGCGATTCACGTCCGCAAGCGCGGCCGCCGCCCCGCCGACTTCGACCTCGAACGCCTGGCCGACCTCTCAGACGGCTTCTCCGGCGCCGAGCTGGAGCAAGCCGTCATCGCGGGCCTCTACGAAGCGTTCGATGCGGACCGGCCACTCACCACGGCCGACATCACCACCGCCCTCCGCGAAACCGTGCCCCTCTCGCAGATGATGCCGGAGCAGATCACCGCCCTCCGCCGCTGGGCGCAGACCCGCGCCCGCTGGGCCTCCGACGTGGGGTGGACGCCGTAGATGGCCGGACGGGGAAGCCGCAAATGAACGCGAATGAACGCAAATGAATCGTTATCGTGTCCCCATCTGCGCCGATCTGCGTCCTTATTCGCGTCTATTCGCGTGCATTTGCGGCTTCCCACCCGTGCTGCTGCGGCTGGAACCCCGCCCGCGCCGCCGCCTCCCGGAGCTGGCCCCAGGTGCCGTCATCCACGAGGATGCCCTCCTGCTGGCGGCGGCGGGTCTCACGGCGCTCGATCTCGCCGGGGGCGAGGATCTCGGCCGCGCCGGGGGCGAGGCGGGCGCTCTTCACCCAGGCCAGCAGGCCGTCGGCGTGCGCCGCGAACTCGGCCGGGCCGCAGAAGGCGCGCAGGTCCAGCACGAGGATGAGGAAGGCGTTGCCGATGCGGGCGTTGGCGCAGCCGCTGCACCCGGCGTCGCTGAGGGCGCCCGCCAGCAGATCCACCATCAGCGAGAGGCCGAACCCCTTGTAGCCGAGGTTGCCCCCCAGCGGCAGGATGGCGCCGGGCGGCGTCGCATAGAGCGCCGCCGGGTCGTTGGTGGGGCTGCCCTCGGCGTCAATCAGCCAGCCGTCGGGCACCGGCTTGCGGGCGTTGTGGTGGACGCGCACCTTCCCCTCGGCGACGGCGCTGGTGGTGATGTCTACCACGATCGGATCGGCGCCGGTGGGAAGGGCGCAGGCGATCGGGTTGGTGGAGAGGCGTCCCTGGGCGCCGCCCCACGGCGTGGCCCGGTGAGCCGCCCCGTGCGAGTTGAGGAACATCAGCCCGACCATGCCGCGCGCCGCCGCCAGCTCCACGTAGTCCGACAGCCGGCCGACATGGTAGGAGCAGCGAACCGCGACACCGGCGACGGAGCACTTCTCGGCCTTGGCGATGGCGAGCTCGGCGGCGCGGGTGGCCGCTACCTGCCCGAAGCCCCAATGGGCATCCACCACCGCCGAAGCGGGGGATTCGCGCAGCACCTCGAAGGGCGCTCCCGGCACCACCTCCCCCTTCTCGATGGCGTTGAGGTACTGGGCCACCCGGATCACTCCGTGCGAATCGTGGCCCGCCAGGTTCGCCACCACCAGCGATCGGCCGATGATCCGGGCCTCATCGGCGGGAATCCCCGCGGCGACGAACGTGCCCACCGCGATGCGCTCCAGCTCCTCGGGACGTAGTACCGGCATGATCACTCCTCTCCGGCGCAGGCGGCATCCGTGTCCCACTCCGCGGCCCGCCAACAACCATCTCATTCCGCGCACGCCGCGCGGATCCTATCCGCTTCTCCGCTGACTCCTCGGCGCGGCGCTGCGAGGGAACGCGGCGGTCCCCCGACGGCCCGCCATTCCTACGCTTCGATGAGGGACGGCCCGATCCCTTCGCGCGCGAAGCTCCGCCGAAGAGGTGCCAGGGACCCGCGCGGGGAATAGAGAGGTGGGGGGCGTGCGCCCTGAGGATTGGGGAGAGCGTGGTCGTCGAGCAGGAGAGAGCGGGTAGCGAGTCCGAGGTGGAGCGGCGCAACTTCCGGGCGTGGGTGGCACATCAGGCATTCTATCGCATCGGCTGGCAGTTCAAGATGGAGGCCACCATGATCGCCGGCCTGGTGAGCTTCCTTTCGGACTCGGCGAAGATCATCGGGGTCTACTCCACCGCCAGCTCCGTGGGCCGCTGGGTGGGGCCGGTGTTCACCACGCCCTGGATCGACCGCAGCCCCTCAAAGAAGCGCTGCCTGATGTGGCTCTGGGGCGCGGCGGTCTTCTGCTGGGCGGTCGGCACCCTCACCCTGTGGACCCCGTTGACGGCCGACCGCACGCGCACCCTCTGGTGGTTCTTCATCTGGTATACGCTCTTCTTCACCTTCCTGGGGGCCGTGGGGGTCGCGCAGGGGGCGCTCCTGGGCAAGATCGTGCGTGCTGAGCGCAGGGGGGCGGCGCTCAGCCGGACGCACACCCTCTCCGGTCCCCCGAACCTGATCGCCATCCTGGTGGTGTGGGCGCTGGTGCGGCACGGTTGGTTCCCCGCGCCGCGCAACTACGCCCTGGCCTTCAGCATCACCACGCTCCTCTTCGTGCTGGCGGGCGTCGGCATCGCATCCGCGCGCGAGAAGCCCACCGACGGCCGGCAGAGCGCGGCGGGCTTCCGCAAGCGTCTCTCCTACGCCGGGCGCATGCTGCGCACCAACCGCGACTTCCGCCTCCTGATGTGGGTGCAGCTCGCCATGGGCTTCGGCGGCGCGGCGCTCTCCTTCTACACCGCCTACGGCCGCCAGGCCGGCAGCATCCACGAGTCCAGCGTTGTCCTCGCCACGGTCCTCCAGGTGCTCCTGCAGACGATCACCTCGTCCTGGCTGGGGAACGTGGCGGACCGCAAGGGCAACCGCATCGTCATCTGCTGGATGCTCCTGATCGAGGCGCTGACCCCGGTGAGCGCGGTGCTCGCCGCCACCCTCTTCCCGGGTAGCCCGGCGTTCCTCATCGTCTATTGCCTGGTGGGCGCGCGCTTCCCTCTCTTCCAACTCCTCGTCAACTACCTGCTGGAGATCGTGCCGGAGGAGGACCAGGCGCTCGCCCTGGGCGTGATCAACATGCGCCTGGCGGTGACCATGCCCGCCCCACTTCTCTTCGGCGCGGTGGTGGACTGGGCCGGCTACGCGGTGGCGATGCTCGTCGCCGCCGGCATCCTGGCTGGGTCCGCAGTGATGGCGCTGTTTCTGCGGGAGCCGCGGGTGGTTGGGTAGTTGGGTAGTTGGGTAGTTGGGTAGTTG
>JACQGM010000401.1 GCA_016199585.1 Armatimonadota bacterium | reverse complement strand
CCTACACGGAAACTGCCCCTTCACTCCAGCGGGCTGCTTAGCCACTCCCAACTCCAGTCACTCTCATCACTCGATGGCAACCCACTGCCCGCTTTGCGCGGAGCGCTCCACGGCGTCGAGGACGAGCTGGGCCTGGAGGCCGTCGCGGAAGTCCGGCGTGGCCGGCTTATCCCGGGTGATCGCCTCGACCAGGTCGGCGACCTGGTGGGTGAAGGTGTGCTCCCAGCCGATGATGTGTCCCGGGGGCCACCAGGCGCCCATCCAGCGGTGCTCGCCGCCCTCGGTGACGAGGATGTCGCGGAAGCCCTGGATGTGGCCGGGGTCGCGGCGGGAGTAGAACTCCAGCTCGTTCATGCGCTCGAGGTTGAAGCGCAGGCTTCCCTCGCTGCCGTTGATCTCCAGGATGTTGCCGTTGCGGTGCCCGGCGGCGAAGCGCGTCGCCTCGAAGGTGCCGATGACGCCGCTCTCGAAGCGGGCGAGGAAGAGCGCGCCGTCGTCCACAGTGACGGGACCGCGCTGCGCGCTGGCGGTGGCCTGGAGGCCGCCCATGGCGGTGGCGAGGGGCCGCTCCTTGATGAAGGTCTCCAACAGGCCGCTGACGGTGGCGATCTTGCCCAACAGGAAGTGCGCCAGGTCAATGGAATGGGCAGCCAGATCGCCCAGGGCGCCGGAGCCGGCCTCCTCCTTCTGCAGGCGCCAGACGAGCGGGAACTCGGGATCGATGATCCAATCCTGGAGGTAGACGGAGCGCCAGTGGAAGACGCGCCCGATGGCGCCCTCGTCAATGAGCCGCTTGGCGAGCTGGATGGCGGGGAGCTTGCGGTAGTTGAAGTTGACGCAGTGCTTGACGCCCGCTTCCTCGACGGCCCGCAGCATCTCGGACGCCTCGGCGACGCTCATGGCGAGCGGCTTTTCGCAGAAGACGTGCTTGCCCGCCTTCGCGGCGGCGATGGCGATCTCGGCGTGCGAGGTGTTCCCGGTGGTGATGTCCACCAGGTCAATATCCGGGCGGCTCACCACCTCGCGGTAATCGGTGGCGTAGCCCTCCCAGCCCATCTTCTCCGCCGCGGCCTTCACGCCGGCTGCGTCGCGGCCGACCAGAACCTTCATCACCGGCTCGGCATCCAGGTCGAAGAACGCCGGTGCCTGACGAAAGGCGTTGCTGTGCGCCTTCCCCATGAACTTGTAGCCGATCAGGGCCACATTCAGCTTCTTCTTGGCCATGGTGGTAGACTGGCCTCCTTCCTCGAGGGTAGCCGATCCACCGGTTCGCGTCCTGACGCGGTCGGGCATCGGCGCTGTGCTGTCGCGAGGGCGCCGGCGAGCGGCGCGCGCGCGGCGGGGAGAAGCCATCCGCGCCGGCGTGATTCTAGCACAACCCCACCGGCTTTGTAAAGACAGCGGCCGCCTGCTGCCCGCACCCACGGAGCATGCCCGCGGCACCGGCCGGGAGCGCCTGGGGATGGAGCGCGGCTCTCGCAGCGCCTTGACGCCATCCCCGAGCCGGAGATATAATGGCGACGACGGGGGCTCTCGGCGAGCGTCCGTCACCGCCCCCGCGCCGAGCCTCGGCTGCGCCGGGGCAGCACTCCCATCTCGGCGCGGCTGAAGGATGCGGGTTGAGCGATGCGGCTTCTCGACATGCACACGTCTCTTCGGGCCTGGCTGTCTCTCGCCCTTCTCCTGGCGCTCCGCTCGCCGGCTGCCGGCGCCGATCCGGAGATGGCGCTGCGGCTGGACACCCCACGCCCGCTGTCCGAGGTCGCCCGCCTGCTCTCGGAGCGCTCCGGGGTGCCCGTGCGCGTGGACGCCAACGGCGGGGCGCCGGTCGGGCCGGTGGATCTCGACCCGCTGCCGCTGCGGAAGGTGCTGGCGATCGTCGCCCGCTGGGCCAAGGTGGAGGTGCGCCAGGAGGGCGACGGCTACGTCCTGGCCGCCACGGCCGGCGGACTGGCCGCGGCGCCCGCCGCGCCGATGCCCACGCCCCCGGGCGAGGTGATCGCCCGCATCAAGCCGCTGGTGGCGCTCGTCATCGCCTACTTCCCCAACGAGCGGGCGCGCGCCCAGGGCACCGGGTTCATCGCCGGCATTGACAGCCTCGTCGTCACTAACTACCACGTGGTGCGCGGCGGCACGCCGATCCAGGTCCTCTTCGAGGAGGGCACCTACTTCGCGGCGCTGGCCGCCTACGATGAAGACAGCGACCTGGCGGTGCTGCGCGTCGGCGCGCGCTTCCGGGGGGCGCTCCGACTCGGCGATTCCGACCAACTGCGCGAGGGCGACGACGTGGCGCTCACCGGGTTCCCGATGGCGCTGGAGCTCCTGGAGAACGGCATCCCGCTCTACTCCTCCACCGCGAAGGCCACCGTCAACGCCATCCGGCCCGGCAGGGGCGCCGTCAGCGAAGAGCCGATGCCCTTCATCCAGATTGATGCCCCGGTGAACCCGGGCTACAGCGGTGGCCCGCTCTACCGCCTGGATAACGGGCAGGTGGTGGGGGTCGTGCAATCCAAGATCGCCTACGATCAGACGCAGGACAGCGGGGTGAGCTTCGCCGTGCCGGTCAACCGCGTGCGGCGGCTCCTGGCGGCGGCACGCGCGAACCCGGTCGCGCCGCCATCCGAGGAGGAGGCGAAGCAACTGGCGGCGTCCATCCCCCTGGCGCTCCGCCTGCAGCCGGTCTCCCCGCCGGGGGGCGGCGAGCCGGCGAGCCAGCCCTTCCCGAGCATCACCCGTCCCTTCGATCTGCTCCCCCCGGTATCCGCGGCGGTCGTGCCGAATCCGCCACTTGCCGACATCCCGGGGCTGATCCCGCTCCACGCCCCCGGCGGCAAGATGCTCGTCGATCCCGCGCGCCCGCGCCTCTACGCGGCCGACTTCGGCGGCAACAGCGTGGCCGTGATTGATACCGAGAAGGAGAGCGTGGTGGAGCGCATCTTCGCCGGCTCCAAGCCGTACGGGCTGGCCGTCGGCCCCGGCGGGCGCACGCTCTACGTGGCCAACTCCGGCGGCAGCGAGATCGCGCTCGTGGACCTGGAGAAGATGACGGCCATCGGCCGCATCCCGCTGTCGCTCCGGCCATTCGACCTCGCCCTGGGGCCGGGCGGCCGGATTCTGGTGACCGCCGCCGGCGGCGCCCGCGCCGGCCTTCGCAGCATTGACCTGCGCCGCCAGATGGAACTGCCCGTCGAAGGCTCCCCCCTGGCCGGCGGCGCCATCCTGGCCGTCTCCGGCACCGGGGAGAACGGGTTCGCCGTCGAGCGCGGCGATGCCCCGGCCGCCCTCTTCGCCCTCCAGGGCGCCACCCGCCTGGCTCCCGCCTTGGTTCGGGACGCGGGCGTGCTGGGCACCAACGTTCAGGACGTGGCGCTCAGCCCGGACGGCAGCCGCCTCTACATCGCCAGCCTCTCTCTCGGCTACGTCTCCGTGCTCGACGCCACCAACCTGCGTCCCCTCGGGCAGCTCGAGGTGGGCAGCGCGCCGGCGGCCGTGAAGCTCAGCCCCGACGGCCTCACCGCCTACGTCTGCCACGGCAAGAAGCACGTGGATCGGTTCGACACGCGCACGTTTCTCCGCACCGGCTCGCTGCCGCTCCCCGACGTGCCGCTGCGCGTCGCCGTCTCCAACGACGGCGGGAAGCTCTTCGTGCAGCTCTCCGGCGGCGTCCTCGTCCGTGAAGCAGCCGCCATCGGCCCGCCCGTCGCGGAGGAATGATGCCGCTCGGACCAGCCGGGCCACAGAATCAGGCCGGGCCGAGACGGAGCGACGGCCCCTACGACGACCAACGGCGCACGTAGAGGCGCTGCTCCGTCCGCGCCGGCACTGCCTCGGAGGGGGTGCCGGCGTTGCTCCCCACCAACCCACACGGGAGAGAGCGCACCCGCACGAGGAACACCCGGGTGGCATGGAGAACCCCGCCCAAGAGGCAAGCGCAACGTGCCACTGAGGAGGAGAAGATGACGAGGCAAACGATCCCGGGAGCGCTGGGGCTGTTGCTGCTCTCGGTCACGGCTCTCCAGGCGGCGGGCGGATCGGCGCTCACCCTCGCGAAGGTCGGCGGACAGCCGACGGTGGATGGGAAGCTGGACGACCCGGTCTGGCAGCAAGCGATCCAGGTGACTGACTTCCTTCCGCCGGACGGGAAGAGGAGAGCGAAGGCAGCGACCACTGCTCTGCTCTGCTACGACGAGCAGGCTCTCTACGTGGCGTTCCTCTGCGATGAGCCCCACACGAGCCGGCTGGTCGCGAGGGCGAAAGAGGAAGACGGACCGGTCTCCCGAGATGATTCGGTGGGTCTCCTCCTTGTTCCCGGCAGCAAGCACGGGGAGTACTACAAGTTCAGTCTGAACAGCAGAAACACCCGGTACGACCAGCGCACCTGGGGTACTCCGATGACCGCAGACACTGCCTGGGACGGGGAATGGCGGTCCGCGACCGCCGTCACGAAGGACCGCGCCTGGACGGCTGAGCTGGCGATCCCGTGGGTCAACTTCACGCCGGACCTGGGAGAGGAGCCCTGGTCCCTGAGCCTCTGGCGAAACCGGCGAGCGGGCTCGGCGGAGGTCTCCACCTACTTCCCTGCCGGCGGCGCCCTGCGCGGGACGGGCAGGCCCGCCCCGCTGGCGGCTCCGGATGTAGACTTCTCTTCGCTCGCCAGAGTCGCGCTGGTAGCCGCCGTCCTCCGGCCGCCGGGCGACGCGCCGGAGCAACCCCGGCGCTCGTACTTCGTCGAGGGCTGGATCACGAGCCCGCGCGCGACGTTGGTCAAGGTCGAGGACCGACCGGGCCAGGGCGAACCCTCGCGGGCAGAAGGCACGGAATCGTTCCGTCTGCCGAACGGGCACGGCTTCTTCACGGTGTCTCTGGACACCGGTCCCGCACAGAGTCCCGATCCGCCAACGCTCAGGCTCTCGGCCTACGACAAGGAGAGCGGCAAGCAGATCTACACCAACGTGCTGACGAGGGAGATGTACGCGAACTTCTTCACCGCCTATCTCGATCGCAGCTACTACACGACCGAGAAGGAAGCCCGCGCGATCTTCGGGGTCCACCTGCCTTCCGCAACGAGTCTCACCGTTCGCGCAGAGATCGCCATCAACGGTGGGAGGGTCGTCGCCAGAGAGAGCCGGATCCGCGATCCGAAGCGCACGGTGCTGGCGTTCTCCCTCGCCGCGGTCCCCGTCGGCTCCCACCCGGTGCTCTTCAAGCTCCTCGATCCGGCGCGGAAGGTGCTCGCCTCCTACGCCGTCTCGCTCCGGAAGGAGAAGCCCGCGCCGAGCGGCGTGCGCGAGGTGAAGGTAGACCGCGAGCGCACGGTCGCCCTGGTAGACGGCGAGCCCTTCTTCCCCATCGCCATCTATGGGGTGCCGCCGGAGGCGATGAAGGAGTTCGCCGCCGCGGGCTTCAACTCCGTCGTCAAGTGGAACCTCTCGGGCACACAACTGAAGAGGGCCAGGGCAACCTCGGAGGCGGCCGGTCGGCAGGTGGTCACCGAGTACCTGGATGCCTGTCAGGAGGCCGGGCTGAAGGTGATCGAGTGGCCGACGGCCTACGGCGCCGGCTACGTCCAGACGGAGCTCCCCTTCTGGATCTCGAAGTTCTCCCCGGGCTGGCGGCGCTTCCTCGACGATCCGCTCCCCTTCGTGATAGAGAGCACGCGCCGCCATCCGGCGGTTGTGGCCTACTATGGCCCCGATGAGCCGGAAGGGCACGCCGCCGTCAAGGCCGCGTGTCGGGAATACGCGGATGCGGTCACAAGGCTGGATCCATATCACCCCAACTTCTTCCTCTGCGCCGGCTGGAACCTGGCGGAATGGCCGGAGATCGTGGAGATCGGCGGACTGGACTTCTACGCCATCGGCAGCGGCAGCCCCCTCGTCTCCGTCTACGACGCGGCTCGCTACAACTCGCTGAAGATGCGGAAGTGCCGGATACCGCTCTGGTGGGCCCCCCTGTGCGAAACATACTCGGGTTCGACGAACCACCTTACCGGACCGATGCAGCAGGCGCAGGGGTACCTGGCGGTGATCGGCGGCAGCAACGGCGTGATGTGGTGGGTGTGGCCGCCCCGGTACCAGGAGAACTGGGAGGCGCTGAAGAAGGTCGCCGGCGAGTTCCGGGCGCTGACCCCGGTCCTCGTGGAGCCGACCCCGGACCAGAAGATCGTCTACCTGCCGCGGGAGGTGCAGGACACCGTCAAGGTGCTGGTGAAGCGCCATGCCGGTAAGACCTACCTGATCACGACCAACGCGCACCCGAACCCGGTCACCGCCACGTTCTCTCTTCCGAGAGATTGCGAGGGGGAGGCGAGCGTGTGGTTCGAGAGCCGGCGTCTGCCGATGAAGGACGGCGCCTTCACCGACTCGTACGCCGGCAACGAGAGGCACGTCTACGAGATCCCAGCCGCCTGGCGGGACGACGGCACGCTGACGCTCCGCGTCACCATGAAGGAGCCGGCGCCCGTTGAGGAACCGGCCGCCACGGCGAGTGCAGGGGGTCCGAACCTGATCCCGGATCCCGGCTTCGAGGGCGACGACGGGTGGGAGATCGAGCCGATGGATACGCCCTACGCGGCAGGAACAGGCGGGTTCGAGGAGAGCGAAAGGCGATCGGGGAAGCGATGCCTCCTCCTGCGAGTGGCGGCGACTCGCCCTCCGCTGGCATCCTCGGAGCGCAGGGGCGCGGCGCTCGCCATCGGCCCGGAAGTCCTCCTGGAGCCGAACACTCACTACGTCTTCGGGGGGCAGGCGAAGGCCGCCGGCAGGAGCGGATGCACCCTCTACCTGCAGAGCCGCGACGCGCAGGGCCGCCGCCGCCGGTGGGGACCGACCATCAACGTGAGAGACAGGGCGGGTTGGGCGAGATACTCGGTGGACTGTACGACCGGGGACCAGCCGCTGACGGTCGTGCCGACGTGCCGCGTTGATGGCGAAGGCAGCGCCTGGTTCGATGACCTGTTCCTCTGCCGCTCTGGCGAGGCCGCCCCGAAGAAGGGAGCGAATCTCCTGCGGAACGCGGGTTTCGAGAAGGACGACGTGCCCTTCTGGCCCGAGCACTGGGAGACCTTCACCACGATCATGGCGGGGATGATCGGCCCGACGAGCCGGTTCTGGCATCCCGATGATCAGGTGGCGTTCGAGGGCAAGCGCAGCCTGCGCCTGTTCCAGCCCGAGCCGTGGACGGAAGCGCGGATCGGCCTGGGCGGCAACATGAACGCGGTCCAGATGCGCCTCCCGTGCGAAGGGGGGCAGCCTTACACCCTCTCGGCCTACGTCAAGGGCGACCGGCCGGGCGCCAAGGTGCGCTTCATGGTCGGCTATGACAGTCTCCAGGACTTCGAGGTCGGCACCGAGTGGCAGCGCCGCGTCTTCACGGTCACCCCGTACAAGGAGAGCACCACCTCGGGGTTCATCCTCATGTCGCTGCGCTCGGCCGGGACGGTGTGGATCGACGCGGTGCAGTTCGAGAAGGGGGCGACGGCAACGGAGTATCGTCCGGGGGAATGAGAGTCGTCGTGCGCAGGGCGGCCCGGCTGTCACCGCGGCGGCCCTGATGCCGGTCCTGGAAAACCGGGAATGGTATCCGCCCGGGCCCGGGTCCAAAGTCGGATGCGCCCGGCCTGCAGATGTGCGATCATGGTGGGGACCGAGCGCGGGCATGTCGGCTCGCGCTCCGGGCAGTTGCCCGGGAGGTGTGGGGCGGTACGATGACGAAGTGGCTGATCCCCCCGCTATTGATCGTGGCTGTGCTGGAGTACTACGTCTACGTGCGTGGGTTCCTTCGCGACCTGCGCGGGCTCTCCGATCCCCGGAGCCCAGGGTGGACTCTTGTCGAGATCGTCCCACTCGTGACGATCCTCATGGCCGTCGTCTCGACCGTCTGCCTCTGGTGGATCCTGTCTCACGGTGGCCTTCCCGTCCCAGGCGTGATCGTGCGCGTCCTGGGCAATCTCATTGCGATTCCAGTCGCATCCTGGTGCGGCGGAGTGTTTGCTTTCGTCATGGCCCTGTGGCTGATAGGCGAGCGCGACTTGGGCCGCGTGGGCGAGGCCCTCTGGGGAGTTGGCAACGTGCTCGCCATTGTTGGCGCCAGCCTGGTGCCCATGGCCGTGGTACTGCGCTTCACCTCTCTCCCCGGAAGCGCCTCCACCATCCTGAGCAGTGCCGTGGCGACCAGGTGGCTGATCCCCTTGCTGCTGGTAGGTGCGGTGCTGGAGTACTACATCCTCGTGCGCGCGATCCTCCGCGATCAGCGCGAGCACTCCCTGGGGTGGGATGCCTTCGATATCTTCCCACTCGCGGGGATCCTCGTGGGCCTGGGCTCCAGTCTCTGCCTCTGGTGGATCCTGTCCCACCGTGGGTTCTCCACCCCCGATGTGATCATCCGCGTCTTGGTGAATCTCATCGCCGGCCCCTTCGCGGTCTCGTTCGGCATGCAGCTCGCTCTGGTCACGCCGCCCGGGCTCCCTGCTTCGGCGGTGGCCGCTGTCGTTGCCCCGCTGGTGCCTGCCGCCGTGATCCTGTGCCTTACCTCTCACCCCCGGTAGCGTGTGTGTGACCCCTGGGGAATGATCCCCGTGCATAGCACCAGTTCGTTGGCGGTGTGGTAGTCGTAGGTGGTCGCCTGGCCGCCGCGGTTCCTCTGCCTGCCGTTGGCCCCAGAGTCCTCCGCAGATCACTCCTCGGTGAACGGCGTCGGCTCCGCCCCCGGCTCCATCTGGAAGGCATCGAACCACACCGTGGTGTCTTCGCCGCTCGGGCAGATGAGGAGCGACTTGTCACGGAACCGATCCGGCTTCACCAGGCCGCTCATGGAGTAGCGCTTCCATTCGGTGGTGAGCGTGAACGTCTGCTCACTCGGCTCCATGTCGGCGCGGACCCACACCCGGTCGCCCTCTCTGGCAGCCCGCATGTAGAACGACAGCACGTAGGGAGTGGGCGCCTCCAGCTTGGGCGGGTAGGCGATCCCGAAGAACCCCCAGCAGACGGCTCCGTCGCCCTGGATTCTGCGCGTCACCCGCAGCGAGTACCGGCCGTGGAACGGCCGACCCGTGTCGGTGGAGAGGAGCGCGCCCGGCTCGCCGATGGCCGGACGCCCCTCCAGCCGGTAGGGCGAGACGAAGTCCGGGCAGCCCGGCAGCGATTGCTCCTCGAAGGATGGGTTCACCATCGCGTTCCGCTTGCCCAGCCGGAGCGTAGCGGTGTTGGCCCGCTCCTCCTTCAGGGCCTGATCCGGGTGCGCCTTCATCCGGATGGCGATCGCCACCGGCAGCTTCGGCGGCCGCTCGAAGTCGAGGTGGTAGGCGCGGACGCCGCACCACTCCAGGCGGTCGGAGAAGGTGTCACCCTTCAGCTCGCAGGTTTCCGTGGAGAACAGCCTCTTCACGGTGCCCTTCCTGCCCAGGCCGGGCAGGGCGTAGGTGACATCCACCGGGTAGTACCGGCTGTTGGCCGCCAGCAGGAGATAGCCGCCCGCCGGGTCCTGGAAGAGCGCCGCCTGCACGTCTGTGAACTTCATGTTCGCGGCGTCGCACGAACCGGGGGTGTAGGTGATCTCCTGCGGCACCTTCGGCGTGAGGACCACGGGGGCGAGCGCGTTCATCTGGCGGGCGAGGTCGCTGAGGGCCTCCCAGCTCTGCGAATGGCTGAAGGAGGAGTATACGAAGTAGAAGAACCCCTTGGCGCCGTGGATCAGGGCGAGGTACGCCTGGCTGCGGTGCTCCGCCGGGAAGATCCCCCGCGGGGTGCGCCGGGGGTCGAGCCGCTCGGCCAGCGGCACGGCCCACGTGACCCGGTTCGCGCCGGCGGCGCGCTGGTCCAGTTGGGCGATGTAGCCACCCAGGTAGTTGGGCGTGCCGTAGAAGGAATAGTCCAGTCCGGCGAACATGTAGCGGTCGAAGCCGAGGATGTGGCTCCAGCGGGTGGCGCTCTCGCCGGGGGGAATGGGGGGCGCATAGAGCATGAAGACGGGGTGGTAGCCGTCTCGCTCCTCCCACATCTTGTAGAGCAGCTCGCAGTCCTCCATCACCTTGTCGAAGCTGCCGATGTGCCGGGCCACGTTCGCAGGCTCGTCTATGGTGTAGTGGGCGAGGAGGTTGGGGTAGTCCTTCACCGCCTCGGTGCCGCGGATGATCCGGGCGATCCCCGGCCGGTACGGTCCCGTGTAGTCCTTGTAACCCCCACCGCCCTCCAAGTACGTGCCGGCGCTATCCACCACGGCCAGGCCGTGCTTCTGCGCGAGCGCCATGAACTCCCCGGCATTCTCCGGATCGGTATCCGACCACTGGCCGATGCTGTTGAACCCCGCCTCGGCCACCCACTTGAGGTGCTGCTCCAGGCCGGCGGGCGTTCGCGCGTGGCACGCGAAGTAGACGCCGAAGGGGAGGAACGGCTTGCCATCTCTCAGCACCACCCGCGAAACCTGGTCAATCTTCACCTCGCCCTGCGGGTGCGGTCGCTTCTTCGTCAGGGCCGCGCTCCTGGAGGCGACCACGCTCCCATCGGGGCTCCGCACCGCGATAGTGAGGGAGTGCTCGCCAAGGGGCAAGCTCGCCAGCGGAATCGGCAGCCGCGTCTCCGGCCGGGGATCCTTGACCTCCGAAAGGAGCTCGCCGGCGGCATCCCTTGCGGAGAGGGTGCTTCCCGCCAACACGCTCGGCGGCAGGCCCAGGCGGCAGAGGACAACGGCGCGAGCCTCGCCGGTGTAGTAGTTGCGGTCGAGCAGCGGCGCCTCCATCGGCACCAGGAGCGATGTGCCTTTGATGCGAGAGGACTGGAGCGCCTCCCGGGTCGCCGGGTCCTCGAGAAGAAGCGTGACCTCCCGCTCCGCCGGCGAGGCGACCGGCACCTCCATCCGCAGCCGGCGGGTCGCCCCGCCGGCCAGCACGACCTGCCGTTCGACCCGCCCTGCCTCCCCGACCGCGGGGGAATCCAGAACGACGACAGCGATCCTTCCCCTCACCCTGGCGTGGTTGCGCACGTCCACCGTCACCGGATAGCTCATCTTCGCGGGCTGCCCGGCATAGGCCCCCACCGACGCCCCGGCGATGCCCGGGAGGAACGGCGCGACCGGCCTGAGCTTCTCCAGGCCATCGAGGCGCCCGAACCGGTCGGGCTCGCGAAAGCTCCGCTGCACCGGTGCCCAACACGAGTGGACGCGCTGCCGCTGGCTCTTGGCGCCGGGGGCGGGAGGCGTGAACACCACCTGGTTCCTGCCGAAGTTCGCGCGCAGCTTGCCCGGGTCTCCCCCTTCCGCGAGAATCGAGAGGGGCAGGGCGATCTCGGCCTGCCACCCCTCGCCGCTCCTTCGGGTGGCGGAGCGCCAGGGAACATCCCATGCCGAGTCCGACTCCCCGCCGGCAACACGCCTCTCGGCTCTGACATTGGCGAAGGAGAGCCGGTAATGATAGCAGAGAGCCCCCTCGGTACCCGGGTCGAGAAACACCTCGACGGAATCCTCCTCCGAGACTGCGCCGTCGTGGTCGAACTCGGTCTGCGCCACGCGGCCCATCTCCGGGTTGCGGCAGACGAACCCGAGGTAGAGCCAGCGGTCATCGTGGGTGAGGAGCCCCGTGGTGGCATCCGTCCGGGGCTCGGACTCGCTCCCGAGCGCGGAGAAGCCGCCGATCTGCGGCGCGCCTCTCCAACAGGGATCGTCCAGCACCCCATCCACCACCGGCGGGGCGGTGCAGGGGCGCAGGGCCAGGCGCGGCAGATCGGCGCCCCTTGCGGTCGTGCAGCTCAACAGCAGAGCACACAGGAGGGGCCCGCAGCAAGACTTCGGGCTCCGCGTTCGCTTGGGCAGTAACATCTCCTACTCCTTCGGCAAACGGTCGGAGACAGCGAGGGGCGGCGCGCCGGCCGCGCCGCCCCGAATCCCAGTCGCTACATCCCCTTGCGCAGGATGTCCGTCACGGAGATGACCCCCAGCAGGCCACCTTTGATCACCGGCGCGCGCCGGATGCCGGTGTTGGCGAAGAGCCGGGCGACGTACTTCACGTCCAGGTCCTGGTTGACCACGATGCAGGGCTTGGTCATTATCTCGTGGACTCGCACGCCGCCGGGGTCCTTGCCCTGCGCGGCCACCTTGTAGACGATGTCCGTCTCGGTGATGACGCCGTAGGCGTCATCCTCGCTCCGCGCCGCCACGATGAGGGCGCGCACGTTGCGCTCCTTCATCGCGGCGACCGCCTCCGCGATCGTCGCCATTCCGTCAATGGTGACCACCTCGGTGGTCATGATGTCCTTCGCTTTCGCCATGGTACGATCTCCTTCCGTGGGCAAAGGGGCAACCGCTCGGCGCAGCGGGGCCCGCCCTCGCCGACAGGGGCTCGGGCGCGCGCCGCGGGGGTCGCCCGACGGCGGGAAGCCACGGCGGGGGCGCCGGCGCCGTGGGGCGCAGGCATCCCTCCACGCGCGGCGGAAAGCGAATGATGATGCCGGCCGGGGCGTGGCCCCCGGCACGCCGGCAATAGGGCGATCAATGAATGGAAGCCGCACCCGGAGGCCCGCCGTCTCAGGCCGAAAGAAAGCCCGCATAGCGCGCGCCTCTCGGGCACGCCCCATTTATACCGCAGAATGCCTGCGCGTGTCAAGAGGCTTGCCAGCGGCCGCCGAGCACGCGGAAGCCGGCCTTCTCCAACCGTTCCCGCAGATCCTCGTACAGCGCCAGCGGCTGGCCCTGCTCCGGGTAGTGACGTTGGCGGAACTCGAAGAGGATGCCCTCCGGCGCACGCGCCGTGATCAGGGCGTAGGTGCCGAAGTGCAGCAGCGGGCGGTGCGCGAAGGCATCGCTGGCGGGGAGGGCTCCCCCTGCCGCCTCCACGTTCAGCACGTGCAGCCAGCGCAGCGCCAGGCGCACCTCCGTCACCCCGCGCTCCTGCAGCTCGCCGATCAGCACCTCCAGGTCCGCCGGGGGGAGCGACGACCCCGATTGCTCCATCGCCTCGCGCAGCTCCTGCCAGTAGTCCTCGAAGACGACGCGCATGCTCACCTCCGGGGGATCCCTTCCGCGCCCGCCGGGTGGCTTCCTGCCTGCGGGTCGGGGCCAGTGGAGCACAGAGATGACTGCCCTGGCAGGGCTGGCGCGGGGAGATGCGTGGTGAACGCAAGGGAAGGCGCCGGGGGCCGTCTCCGCCCGCGCGGCGAAGGAGGGCCGGCGTCCGTTGCCGGGGAAAGGAGAGAGGCACGATGAAAGGTGGAAGACACGTTTGGCGCGCAGCCGTGCTCCCGGTGGCGCTCGCCCTGCTGGTCACGGCGGTGTTGGCGGCGCGGCCGGCCGCCGCGGCGACGTGGGATCCGTACGACGAGATCAGCGGCGGCGGGCTCACCGCGCCCGCCAACGGGAGCGCGCACGAGTGCAACAGCGAGGTCGCCTGCACCGTCTCTCAGGCAACCGATGACGACCTCAAGACCGACTATTCGGCCTGTCCCCCGTTCGCGGTGGTGGCCGACACAATCACCTACACCTGGTCCGCCACGGCGGGCTCCTGGAAGAACGGCGTGAACACCGGCCGGTCCGTTACCTGGATCGCCCCCGCGTCGCCCAGCAGCAGCATCACCATCACCTGCACCATCGCCGACGGCGGGGAGCTCCCGGAGGGAGATGACGGCTCGCGCGACGACGACGACCTGGCGCCGCAGGTGACGGTGAAAGCGTGGAAGATCACGGAGCTGTCGGTGCGGCGCAACGGCTCGGGGCACGGCTTCGCCTCGTCGGCCACGGTGGCCGCCGGGGCGAAGAGCAGCGCCGAGCACAAGGCGGACGTGCGCATCGGCATCACCCCGGCGATTGCCGGCGTCACCGTGCCCGGACCAACGCTCGTGGGCACCACCGGCGACGGCGAGGTGACGAACGCGAACGTGAGCGGCGGCGGCACCACCGACTCCAACGGCCAGGTGGTAAACACGGCGGCGCACACCTCCAGCGACGTCATCAAAGATGTGACGATTGAGATCGTCCGCTCGTACACCGTTCCACAGGCGACGGTGACGCAGACCTGGAACGAGGACGACAACTGCTGGGAGTACGACGAGTACTTCTGCTACGATGAAGCATTGCCGGTCACGTTCAAGCCGCGCTTCGAGGATACCCAGTGGGTGGCGATCACGGGCCACACCATGAACTTCATCGTGCCCGAGGCTGACGTCTGGCACTGGAACGAGAGCCTGGAAGACTACGAGCTCCTCACCTACACGAACGATCCCGAGGACCCGAATGACTGGATCCTTGCCGCTCTTTGCACGTTTGATCCCACCTCTACCGGCGACAGCCCCGCGGGGTCGTACACCTCCGACCTGACGGTGGCCTGGGATGAGGATGAGATCGTAGACACCGTCTGGTTCGACGCACAGGATGACGGGGTGTACTATGGGCCGTAAGCGTGCGCCGTGGTTCTGGGCGTTCATGGCGGCGGGCATCGCGGTGTGGGCGCCCCTCTGCGCCGCGCCGCCGCCGAAGATGCAGCGCCTTTTCGACGAGGCCACCGTGCGCCGCCTTGTGGGCGCCGTTGAGGAGGATCGGAACGATCTGGTGCTCAAGCTGGGCTACTTCGCGCAGCGGAGAGCCGATACCGGCCTTCCCGCCACCGACGGCCTGGGGATCGTGCGAGCCGCGGTGGCAGAGGCAACCCCCCGAAGCAGGCGCTGGTTCCTCCTCCAATCGGTCGTAGGGTTCGCAGGCTTTCGCGTGAGCGCCAACACCCGTGAAGGCGCCTACCAGGCTTACTGCGAGCTCTTCAACCGCCCGCGGGAGGCGCTGGCCGCCAACGCCGAGGAGGTCCTGCACCGTGCGATCTACGAGTACGCCGGCACGCTCCCCGGCGGCTTCGCCAAGAGACACTTCGGTTGGGAGGAACGGGGGCAGGAGACGCTGGAGAAGGCGATGAGCGCTTACCTGTACCTTCTGTCGCAGGGGAGGCCCGGACCGTATGAGGTGCCCTGGGTGAGAGCCGTGCAGTCCGTCGCCGACCCGGCTGGCATCCGTGCCCTGGTGGAGAAGGCCGTCGCGGACCCGGCCACGCCGAGGAGCTATCTCCTCCTCCGAACCGCCGCTTGCGTCTATGAGACCGATCCCAAGCGGGTGTTCCAACTCCTTGAGCAGGCCCGTCCGATGCTGCCCAAAGACGACCCTGAAGAGGCCGCCTGGTACTTCGCCTACCTGGCGCAAGCCCGGGGGAGCCTGCACGGCCCCGAGGGCGCCATCGCCGCGCAACAGGAGTGCGTTCGCACTACCGGGCGCGGCCAGGGCAAGCTGGTGCTCCTGTGCTACGAGGGGAAGGATGAACGCGGCCTCCAGGAATCGCTGGCCGCACTCGCCGCCCCCGATGCCGACGGGGCGGAGATCAACGAGGCGGCGGCCGGCCTGCTCCGTATCCACCGGCGGGATAACACCGCCTACAAGTCCGCGCGTGACGCCGCCGTGCAGCTCCTCACCGACTACCTGGCAGCCAAGCGGCGGCGCGATCTCACCCAAGAGCTGGTGGCCCGCCTGATCCTGGCGCGGCACTACCTCGCGGATAGAAAGCCGGACAAGGTCAAGGCGGCGGCCACCGTGGACCATATTCGACCACCACTGCCGACGCCGCACGCCCGCTTCCTCTACGAGAGCTTGCAGCGCGTCCGGGCCGAGGCGCTCCGTATCGCGCCCAACCAGGAGGAGAAGACCGAATGAAACGCGAACACCCCAGGCACAGGATGGGACGGTTGTGCGGCTGGGTGGGTGTCGTCGGCGTGTTGGCGCTCGCCCTTCCCGAAGCGGCGCTGGCACAGCGCGATATGGCCAAGGAGTCGGCCACCGACAGCAACGTCAGTCTGAGTATTGTGCAGCCGACGAGCAGTGTGAGAATGCCTGGGAGCACACGCGGCCGCCATCGGGAGGAGATGCGTTGGAATATCCTTGTGCGGATCACATCCACCCCTCCCAGGGATGACTTGGTGGTGAAGCTGCGTGTTGCCCCCAAGGACTCACCTGGCCAGTCCACGGAGATCGGTGCGCTGCATATGGGCAGCGGAGTCTATGAAGCAGACTGGGAGGTGACCAAGTCGAAGAACTCCTACCGGAGGCATTGGTTCTTGCTGGATGCGCGGGAAGGCAGGGCCCAACCGAGGGCTAAGAAGTCCCCTGCCATCGAGGTCGACGTGGATAAACGAGAACAGACCATCGGGCTCGCGCGAGACTGGATCGGTGAAGGCCCCTATGGGAAGAAGCCATGCCCCTGGTGCGGCCTCACCGTCGCGGGCTGGATTTGTAACCATTTCGCTTGGCATGTGTACGCACGAGTGGGCTTCCTTGCGGAAGGCTACCAATCCCCGATGGACCTCACAACCCTCTACAACAACTGCCAGAACTACGACGACCGTCGGGGGGCCTTGGTGTTCTTCACGATGGCGGATCCGCCAGCGGACTTCGATCCGGCACATGTGGGCATCATCGTGGATGACTACACGACGAGGATGGTGGACTGCTTCAACAACCCTCATGAGGGAGATGGTAGCCCGCTGCCAAGTGGCGTCAACGAACGGGACATAAGTGCTGGAACCGATCACGACGGCTACAAGGATCGGAAGGAGTATGGCACCACGGATCACGGCCTGAACCCATGATGGCTTCTTCCCGCAATGAAGGGACCGTCGCCCGTGCCGCTGGCGAGATGGGTCGCTTCCTGAGCCAACGATGGCTTCTTCCCGTAATGAGGGGGACTGTTAGGATGTACTCACATACCGTAGAGCGAATTGGCGTAGCTGCAACCCTGGTTGCCCTGATCTTCGCCCCGACAACCGGCACCTCACGGCTCGCCGCTCAGAGTGATTCCGTGCAGCGTTCAGGCTCTAGTGAGCGTACTGGATCTGCATCGTTCCGCCCGCCTGGGCCGAGCGAGGTCCGCCCGGCAGGCCCAGCGCGGACGAAGGTCGTCTCTGGCACCTGGGGCGACGGCCCGGGGGACTTCGGGCGTCGCCTGGGGGAGGAGTATGACTTCGCTGGCGAGAGACGGAGGCAAGTTGACTGGCCGTGGAAGATCGTAGTTGAGACCGACGGCGTCGTCTACGTATCGGACTTCGTCAACTGGCGCGTGCAGAGGTTCAGTCCGTCAGGCGAGTTCATCGGTGAGGTGTGTTTCACCAAAGGTGGCAAGCCTGGCAGCTTCGAGGACGTCCCCTTTCTACTCGGCATCGGGCCTCACGCGGAGTTGTACCTTTCCGATGGTTTTCCGCGCGCTCGGGTTGGGGACACCCGTCCGGGAGCGGTTGCTCTCTTCAGCGCAGACGGTCGGTACCTGAGGCACCTGGGCTCGTGGCACCATGGCACTGATCCTCCGATCCCACCAGGAAGCATGTGGGACATCCGAGGCTTCCATGTCGACCAGAAGGGGAACGTGCATGCGTACGATCTCAGCAGCAGGACGATGCATACATGGGACCGCGCCACGGATCAATGGAGCGTTCTGGATTCCATCTCCCCGTACAACGCGGTGGCGATGGACGGTTCCGTGTACCATCTTCGCTCACCTCGTCCGGAGCCCGGGGACCGTGATGGCAGCTACGAGTGGGACGTGTCAGTGACCGCCCCGGACGGTAAGCTTCTGCGCAAGCTGCGCCTCTGCTTGTCAAGCGCGGACCCTGGCCTCCGCGAACCACTCGTGACCGCGGTACGCGCGGTCATCGGTGACTGCATCTATGTGGACTGCAGGCAGGCGCCCGTGTCTGGAGGGCCGCAGGAGGTCGCCACCAGATCTGCGCTGAGATCCACCATCCGCTTCGATGGGCAGGGCAAGGATGCGGGCCGCGTATCTCTGGAAGAGGTATACCGTGCGCTTGGCAGGTCGAAGCCGCTTGACACAGATGCCTATCCCTCCTACCGGGTGGCGACCATTGGCCCGGATGGCTCTCTCTATGTTTTCGTCTACTGGAGTGCCCGCCTGGAGTTGGACCGCATCGTCTTCTGATAGGTTCTCATCCGGTAAGCCAGAACCCTTGCCCTGGGAAGGCTCCCTGCCGTAGTGTTCCCTGTGTGCCTCTGGCCGGACAACACCAACGGCCCGGGAGCGCCCGACCGCAACTCGGCCGAGGACGACATCGAGGACACCTCCTCGCTGCCGGGCACGCTCCTCGCGGTCAACGACAACGACAACGACAGCGACGGCATCCCCGACTATGCGGAAGGCTGTAACTGGGATAGGGTTGCCAGTAACGCCGACGACACCACGAGCGGTGGGGGGTTCACGCCCCTGGTCCCGGTGGTGCCCGCGCCCACAGACAGCGAGGCCAGGGTCCGATCCGGGGGCGCCCTCGTGGGCGCCGGAGTGGAACTGACGCGCGCACAGTTCGGGTTGAGCAGCGGCCCTGAGCAAGCCCGCGGGTGATGAGATCCATCTTCCTGCTCTCGGTCGGCGAGGGTAGAGGGCGCTGGAAGAGCCAGACCCCGCCTTCTCCCCCCGCCTGAATACAAGCCGGAAACCGTTCACCCGCTGGTAGCGTCCAATTACGCAAGAGGCCCACTTCCGGTATGCGCCGGCCCCCGCGCCGTGACCCCCCGACCCACGGAAGTGCCGCCCCGCCTGCCCGGAAAGGAGTACCGCCGTGCAGATTCGAACAGTCTCCCTTCCCGCGCGAGCCGGGGGAGGATTGTGCAACAGACGACGACGACCTGGCGCCGCAGGTGACGGTGAAGGTGTTCCGCGGGGGCAGGCTTGCGTTCGAGGGATGCGGATCCCGGCATCCCTCGTTGTGAATCTGGTCGCCCACGGGATGTCCCCCCGGGAGATCATCGCGGACCACCCGGACTTGGAGCCAGAAGATACTCAGCAGTGCCTGGAGCATGCCGCCTGGCTGGCCAGGGACCGCGTCTACGCGTAGAAAGGCAGGGGCATGCGGTTTCTGGCGGACATGGGTGCCCCCCCTCACCGCCGCCCAGAACGTCTCCATCGAGGCGAGAACACATTCTCCGCCAACGACCGCCGCCCGTCCATCGCCACCGTCTCCCCCACATTGCCGCTCACGGTCGTGCTCTTTCCCTGCCAGAGGATGCCGCCGATGGCGTTCCCGGTGCAGACGTTGCCGGTCACCACGTTTCCCTCCGCCTCGGGGCCGCCGACGAAGATCCCCCACTGCTGGCTCTTCACGCCCCGGACCGTGGCGCCCGCCGTGAAGCCGGACTCCAGTTTCTCCGCCAGCGCCAGGTCCGCGCCCGAGACCGCTGCCAGGTGGTGGGTCTCCGGGGGGGCGCCCTCCCGGCTCACGGTGACCACGTCGCCTCCCTGGAAGAGGTGGGCGATGTCGCTCGTCAGGCTGAGAGAGGTGGACCCGGCGGCCGCTTCGGCGCGCAGGGCGCGGGGGAAGGCGTCCTGGGTGTCCAGGCAGCGGTTGCCGGTGATGACGCACCGCTTCGCGTTGTAGAGGCTGATGCCGGCGGGGACGCGGTGCGGGCCGGTGCCGCGGTCGCCGGAGCGGTTGTTGTCCTTCACGATGTTGCCGGAGAAGACGAAGTCCTGCGGCCCGATGGGACCCTGGCCGCTCTGCAGCCCGCCCTGGCGGTTCCGCTCGATGACGTTGTTGCAGATGATCGTGAAGCGGTCGGCCGTCGTGTCGTTGGCGGGGTCGCCGTTGCCGAGGGCGTAGATGCCGGCCAGGTTGTCGTAGATGCGGTTCTCGCTGATGATCAGGCCGCGGTTGCCGAAGCAGAAGGAGATGCCGGCGGCCTTGTTCCCGTAGACGCGGTTGTGACTGATGAACGACCCCGGCCCGCCGCCGCAGTGGATGCCGTCCGCGCGGTTGTCGTAGACCAGGCAGTGGGAGATCTCCACGTCCGACCCGTTCACGTGGATGCCGATGCCGCAGTTGTGGACCCAGCAGTTGGTGATCTTCACCTGGTTGCAGGGGTAGACCCCGCACCAGAGCATCCCGTAGGGCCAGCCGTAGCGGAGCGCCTCCGCCACCATCTGCTCGCCGTCGTTCCCGTCCAGCTCCATGTCGGCGATGAGGCACCCCGCGGCGGGCTTGATCAGCATGAAGAGGTTCATCAGGCAGGCCTCGTCCGCCACGGAGACGTCGTAGCGCAGGCCGCCGCCGCCGAGGTGCGTGACGTACAGGCGCGTGCCCTCGATGCGGTTGACCAGGAAGAGGCCCGACCAGATGTTGGCCGGGTGCTGCCGGTCACCGATGGCGACCGCCATCCCCTCCCTGAGGCGAGAGGCGTCCTTCACCGTGACGTACTCATCGCCCTTCCGCGCGTCCGCGGCGAGGGGCTCCAGGATGCCCGCGTCCTTCCTCAGCACGGTCGCCTTTCCGGCGCCCGTCAGCTTCACCCCCGGCCGCAGAATCACGGGCCGGTGGAGCAGGTAGGTGCCCCCGGGCACGAAGACGGCGCCCCCGCCGGGGGGGAGACGGTCAATCGCCTCCTGGATGCCCCCGGTCGGCGAGTCGGGCGTTGGAATAACAGTCGTCGCCCCCGGCGCATCCGTGCCGGGAGCGGCGCCGCCGGCCTGCTGCGCCGACAGCGGCGGGAGCGCCAGGGGCGCGGCGGCAAACCCGAGCGCCAGGGCGGTGAGCCAGGTGTACACTCTCATCGGATACCTCCACTCGCCAGCCAGACCGGCGTGCCTTGGTGGCACCTCCCGGGGTTCGCCGCCCTGGCGGGTTCTCCTGCCTCCTGGTGCGGCGAACCGGCGCCGTGCATGGGCGAGCCGGGACGGAGCGCCGGCCCCTACCGAACCGGGGCGCGCGGGGCCGCTGCTCCGTCCGCGGCCGCCGCGCTCTCATCCGCCGTTGTCCCCCACGGTCACCTCGACGGCGGCATGGTAGATGAGGCCGTAGTCGCGCCGGTCGCCCAGGTACCGCAGCATCGCCGCCAGGGAGGGAGTCGCCCGCGCGGTGATCTTCCGGCGGCCCTGCTCGCTCTCGGCGAGCGTCTCCGGGTCCACGCGCGTCTCGATCACCTCGATCTCGATCGGCTTCGCGAGGTCAACCCCCATCTTCGGATGGAGCCAGAGGGCGAAGCGGCGCACGTTGGTGGTCTTGACGCGGAAGCGGTTGCCGCCCAGGTTCTCGGCGTCCACGGCGCCGGCGTTCATCATGCGGCGAACCGGCTTGAAGCGCGTCGGGTCTCCGCCCCGCTCGATCTCCTCCACCACGATGCCGCCCGGGCCGGTCTCGAGCACGCTCGTCCAGAAGCTGTAGGGCTGGTGCGGGAAGCGGCGCACCCGCTCCTCCTCGGTGCCCTGGTAGGCCGTGGGGCCGGGCGATGACCGGGCGGTGAAGGGGGACACGGCGCAGGCGCGCGCCGGGTACGGGTTGCGACGGGCGTTCTTCAGGATGTCGTGCACCACCTCCGCCAGGCCGCCGCTGCTGGAATCGCCCGAGTGGCCGCCGGGGAACTCCCCGTCAATGTGAGGGATGCCGAACGCCTTCAGGCGCTGGTGGGCATAGCGGGTCCAATCCACCCGCTGATACCGTCCGTCGTAGGCGCCGCTGCGGAAGAGGATCCGCATTCCCCGGAGCCGGGGCCAGTAGGCGGTATCGAAGTTCCCGACGACGGGGAGGAAGGCGGCGAAGCGGTCGCCCTGGCGGAAGGCGTGCCACCAGGAGCCGATGCCGCCCATGGAGGTGCCGGCGATGAAGACCCGGTCCGGGTCGATGTGATAGCGGGTGGAGTATTCCTCAATGACGGACTGGAAGTGGATCTCGCTCTCGGGGAAGTTCCACTTGAGCGGCGCGATCCTTGGAGCGCCGAGGTTCACGCGGATCATGTCGCTCCCCTCCTCCGCCAGGGCGCGATCCACGTGCCCCTGCGAGCGGGCTGCCCCCTGGTCCACGCTGTCGGTGCCGCCGCCGCCGTGGAGGGCGATGAAGAGGCCGCATGCCTTCTTCGAGTCGTAGTCCTTCGGCACGAAGACGAAGTTGAGGTATTCCTGCGCGGGCGCGGGTACCCCGCCCGGCGGGGCCGCCTCGCCCAGCGCGGAGTATCTGAGGTTGAAGGCGGTCGCGCGCGCCTGCTCGTCCCTGCAAATGAGCTGGGGGATCGGCCCGGTGGGGCTCGGGTAATCCTGGCTCCAGAGCACCTTGCCGTCCGCCGCAACGCCCAGCAGCTTCCCGTCCTCGACGCGAAGCCTGCCCCCCTCGGGGAGCGGGCCCGGCAGGCGCGG
>JACQGM010000390.1 GCA_016199585.1 Armatimonadota bacterium | reverse complement strand
TCCGGGGAGGCGGGGGGCAGGTCGCAGTACCAGTCGTAGAAGCTCAGGTTCACCGCGCCCAGGAGCTGCAAGTAGCGGGCGCCGGAGGCGTAGCTGAGGTACGACATCGCCGGGATGGGCGAGAACCCGTAGATGCGGTCGGCGCCCCATCGCTTGATGGTGTAGACGTTGGAGGCGGCGATCAGCTCGAGGGCCTCGTCCCAGGTGGTGCGCCGGAACCCGCCCTTGCCGCGCGCCCGCTGGTAGCGCGCCCGCGACTCCGGGTTGCCGACCAGTGACTCCCAGGCGGCCACCGGGTCTTCGTGGCGCTTCCGGGCCGCGCGCCAGAGATCCATCAGAGCGCCGCGCATGTATGGGTACTTCACCCGGATCGGGCTGTAGAGGTACCAGGAGTAGGAGATGCCGCGCTGGCAGCCCCGGGGCTCGTAGGGCGGCACGCTGCGGTCGAGCAGGGGGTAATCGAGCGCCTGCATCTCCCACGTCACGATCCCCTTCTTGACGTGGATGTTCCAGCTGCATCCGCCCGTGCAGTTCACGCCGTGGGTGCTGCGCACCACCTTGTCATACTGCCACCGGTTGCGGTAGAACTGCTCCCACGACCGGGTCTGCGGGCTGACGATGTCTCTGATCCAACTCATCCAGTGCCCCCAACATCCACTACCGTCCGCTGCGCAGGCGTCCCCGCCAGATGCCGCTGAACAAGCCGAGCATCGCGAGCGCGCCGGCGACCCCCAGGAGCAAGTACGCGAACCCGGCGCGGGCGGCATCCGGCGTGCGCGTCTTCACGTGGCGGAGGTAGGCGAAGAGCTGCACGACCTCGTCATCGGTGAGCGCGCGATTGGCGAAGAGCCGGGACATGGTGGGGAACGCCGGCGCCTTCAAGATGCCGGCCAGCTCCACGTCCGTGTACTTGACGTTCGCCCGGGTCAGGTCGGGTCCGAGAGTGCCGCCACCCAGGCCGCCGCTGTTGCCCACCGCGTGGCAGGAGGCGCAGGCCGGCGCGCCGCCGCTGAGCCTCGCCCGCCCGGTGAAGAGCCGGTAGCCCGCGCCGACGTCGGCGAACGTCGGCGGGCGCGGGAGGCGGCCGCTCTGCGGCACGAACGCTTTGTTCCGCTTCGAGTGCTGCTCCACCAACCCGAGGATCTGATCGATCTGGTCGGCGGAGAGCATCTGGTCGGGCATCTCCTCGGGGGCATACTTCCTGAACAGGTCCACCGCCACGCGATCGCCCGCGCGCTTCGCATCCAGGGGAGAAAGGATGAAGCGGTGCAGCCACTCCCGGGTGCGCCGTCCGGTGACGCCCATCAGGTCCGGCCCCTTCTTGTCGCCCCCTCCGATGTTGTGGCAGCTATAGCACTGTTTCTCGAAGAGCGCCGCCGGGCCGGATGGGGCCGGCGCCCCCTGGATGGCCGCCGGGCCGGCCAACAGCCCGACCGCCAGGGAGATCCCGGCCCACGGCAGATCCCGCGCCACGCCCCTATTGTCTGCTCGCAATCCGTGCCCCTCCATGCTGCGATGGCCGGCGATAACCCCACGGGTGCCCCCATCGGCTTCCGGCACCCGTCTCAACGCCGGCGGAGCTGATCTCTCCCTCATTCTCCCACGTCGCCAGGACGCAATCTGTGACGTAGGTCACGAACGTGAGGGAATCCCCTGGCAGCGCCCGGGGACTCTCCCTGACGCCTATCAGGGTCTTCAGCCGGATGACGGGGCGTGCGTGCCGGATGCGGCATCTGGTGGCGGGCCGAGCGGCCGCTCTTCATGGCGCCGAGGCATCGCGTATCCCATCACCTTCCCCCTCCGTGCCATCGTCCTACCCCTTCCCCATCGGCGGCCTGGCTGCGTCCGCGGCCGGCCGGCGACGCGCGGACAGGGGACGGCGCTCCCCGGGTGAGGCGATCCCGGATGCCCACCCGCGAGCCCACGCCTCTGCCCGGACACGCCCTGCCGGGCCGGGCGGAGAAGCCGCCTATCGAACAACCCCCCTCGGGGGGATCAGGCACGCACCAGTAGCAGCCGGTGCGCTGCGCTTCGGGTGGCTCCCCGGCAGTCGCCGGGTCCCCCGCGCGGCACAGCCATCGGCTGTGAAGGGAACGCTTGCTCCGTCACATTATCCCCGTTTGTGACGGATTCTAACCGTGGCGCGGGGGCGAGCGCGCCGGCCCGGCAAGCAGCCGTGAAGCCGAGTGAGGGAGCGCCGGGAGGCTCCGCGGCGCTGATGGACTCTTGCCAGAACCCCGGCGCTGTGGTAAAATAGACTCGAACCGGAGAGGTGTCCGAGCGGTTTAAGGTGCAGCTCTCGAAAAGCTGTGTGCCGAAAGGTACCGTGGGTTCGAATCCCACCCTCTCCGCCACCGGGGCGAGGCCACGGCCTCGCCCCTTTCCGTGTACTCCCGCTTGACGAGCGCCCGCCCGTTGTGGTATCCTCCATCCACGCAATCAGGGCCGCGCCCGACCGGCCGTCTCGCCATCCCTCATCCTCGTCACGGCAGCGCGCAGCCGGCCGGCTCGGTTCGCTGCGGTTCGTCCCTTCTGCGTCTTGCCGGGCGTGCCGCCGGATGGCAGGCCCGGCGTTGCCGACCGCACGAGTCTGGAAGGAAGGGGCACATGAAGACTCCAAGGCGCGGTGTGGTGGCGTGCGCCGTGCTCGCGTGCGCGGTGGTGGCCGGCGCGGCGCTGGTGGCATTCCGAGTTCCGAGCCCGGAAGATTTATGGAACTTTCTCAACAGCCAAGTGTTATAACTACTGAAGGGCCTGGAGAGGGCGTTGCCGGGGCAGCACGACGCCCGGGTCCGTTCCCCGGCCGGCGCGGATCGGGAGACGCCGGCCGGGGATCTTTGTCTCTGCGGCGGAGTCAGGCGCGGATGGACACGCCGTAGGTGGGGCGCGTCTTCTCCTCCTGGTCGAGGCGGCCGGCGCAGTCGGCGCTGATGAAGAGCTCGACCAGGCGTGGGTCGATCTTGCCCCGCTGCACATCCTCGCGCAGGATGCGGAAGGCCACCTCGCGGGGGAACGCCTTCTTGTATGGCCGGTCTGATGACGTGAGGGCGTCGTAGATGTCGGCGATGGCCAGGATGCGCGCCTGCAGGGCGATCTCGTCGCCTTTCTTCCCGTCGGGGTAGCCGCTGCCGTCCAGCGCCTCGTGGTGGTCGCCCGCGTAGACCGGCACGCCGCGCATCTTCCGCGAGAAGGGGATCTCGCTCAGCAGCGTGCTGGAGACGCGCGCGTGGTTGCGCACGATCTGGAACTCCCGCGGCAGGAGCGTGCCCTTCGGGATCGAGAGGTTCTCGACCTCGTCCTCGGTGAGCAGCGGCTGGGTGACGCCCTCATCGTCCACGTAGGTCCGCGCGGCGATCCCCCGGAGGCGCTCCAGCTTGTCCGGGGCCATGAACTCGCCGCCCGGGTTGATCGCCTCCACGAAGGCCAGATCCACCAACAGGCTGCGGACGGCGGCCTCCAGCTCCTCGTCCACGGCCGCCAGCGCCTCCGGGGGAGCGCCGGACTGCACCAGCGCCAGCTTCCGCCGCAGCGCCGCCGTCTCCATGCCGCGCCGCGCCAGCGAGAAGCGCGCGCGCACCACCTGGATCCGGTCGTAGACGCACTGCAGCTTCGTCGCCTTGTCCACCACGTGCTCGGGCACGACGATCTTCCCCACGTCGTGCAGCAGCCCGGCGACGCGGATCTCCTTCAGCTCGTCGGTCGTGAACCGGCGGCCCTCGAAACGCTCATCCGCGCACCCGTTCACCGCCTCTGCCAGGAACTCCGAGAGGCGCGTCACCCGCTGGATGTGGCCCGCCGTGTACTTCGACTTCTCGTCCACCGCCCGCGCCATGACGTGGATCAAGCCGTCCACGAAGGCTTCCAGGTCCTGGATCAGTTGGGCGTTGGTGAGGGCGATGCCGGCCTGCGATGCGAGCGCCCGCGTGCGCGCCACGTCCTCGGGGGGAAACGGCACCACCGCCCCGGTCCTCGGGTCCTGCGCGTTGATGAGCTGCAGCACCCCGATGACCTCATCCTCGTGGTTGCGCATCGGCACCACCAGCATGGACCGCGAGCGGTAGCCGGTCACCGCGTCGTAGCGCCGGGGACCGCTGAAGTCGAAGCCTTCCGCCTCGTAGACATCGGGGATGTTGACGATCTCGCCGGTGAGGGCGACGTAGGCCGAGACGTTGCTGGGATCCAGCGCGACGGGCGGCAGGTCGATGCGGTCGCCCCGGACGCCCCCCATGCGGGTGCCCATGCTCTCGTTCTGCAGGATCGCGAAGTTGAGGACGCGCGCGTCCCAGTCCGCCCGGTAGAGCGTGCCGGCGTCGGCGTTATTGATGGAGCGTGCCTCATCCACGATCCGCTCGAGCAGGCGGTTGAGGTCGCGCTCGGCGGAGAGCGCGATCCCGATCTCGGTCAATCGGCGCACGTCCTCGGCGGTCGCATCGTGCTCCGCCTTCACCCGCAGGAGTGAGCGCACCCGGGCCGTCAGCTCCGTCGCCGGCACCGGGTGGATCAGGAAGTCGTCCGCCCCGGCATCAATGGCGCTGACGCGGTCGGAGACGGGCAGCTCGTCGGAGAGCACGATGACCGGCGTCGCTCGCCCCGCTGGCCGCGCCTTGATCTGAGCGCACAGGTCGGCGGCGGCGGCGCCCGGCAGGCCGTCAATCAGCACCAGGCCCGGATGCCGCGCATCCAGTGCCGCGACCGCCTGGCCCGGGCCGGCGGCGAGGATGGTTTCAAAGCCGGATGATTGCAGGGCGTGCTCTGTCTCCGCCAGCCGGGCCTCATCAGGAGCCGCCACCAGCACCGGTGGCGAGCTTCGTTCCCCCATTCCGGTCTCCCTTCGTTCTGCAGTGCCCACGCACCGTTGCAAGGTTCGCCGTCCGCGCGCGCTATCCCCCTGCTTGCGCCCGATTCGGGTGGGTGCTATAATGCCGTCGGTAGGTGTTTCACGGAAGGATCCCCGGCATGAGCACGCGACGTCATCTTCTCCTGTCCCTGCTGACGCTCCTCTCTGCCGCCGCGTCGGCCCCAGCGGCGCGGGCGGCCGATGCGGGCGGGCGCCACGTCTACATCCGGGGTGAGGTGAAGATGCCGGGAGCATTCCCCTGGCAGAAAGGGATCACCGTTCGCGAGGCGATCCAGCGCGCGGGCGGATTCACCGAGGCCGCCAACCGCAGCCGCGCCCTCCTCACGCGCGCCGGGCGCGAGATCGTGCTCTCGCGCGAGGACCTGGCCGGGCCGGAGCCGCGCGAGCCGCTCACCCTCGAGCCGGACGATGTGATCTACGTTGACCGGGGCGGCATCCGCGTGGAGGGAGAGGTCCGCTCGCCAGGCGACTACGGCCCCGAGCACGCCCGCGTGCGCGAGGCGCTCATCGCCGCCGGAGGGCCCACGCCGATGGCCGACCTGGAGGCCGTCTACATCGCCCGCGGCGGCCAGGTGATCCGGGTGGATGGGCACCGCGCCCTGGCCGGGGGTGCCGGCGCGCCGAACCCGGACCTGGAGCCCGGCGACGTGATCCACGTGCCCCGCGCCGAGCAGCGGGTGACGATCACCGGTGAAGTGAGAACACCGGGGGCCTACACGCTGGCGCCGGGGACGCTGGAGCGCCTGGCGGATCTGATCGCGGCCGCCGGCGGGCCCACGGCCTGGGCCCGTGCCAGCCGCGTCGCGCTGCACCGGCCGGCCCGCGCCGGCGAGAAGCCCCGGGTTCAGATCATCAACCTGGAGGATCCGGGTCTGGACGAGGTGCAGCGGAACCCGGTGCTGCAAGCGGGCGACCACGTGGTGGTGCCCGCGCGGCGCACGGGGCGGGGCTTCAGCATTCAGGACGCCTACCAGGTGGGCATCCTGATCGCCACCATCCTCGCCCTCGTGCTGCGGTAGCGGCGCGCACGCGCCTCGCCGCCGCCCACGGCCGCGCCGATAACGAACGCCCTGGTGGATGGGGCCGCGAGGTGGTCGCGCGACTTGGCGCCCACCCCCCCGGAGACGAGGGCCCGCTCAGATCCCGATCGGCTCGACCCTCTCCTCCTCGGATTCCTCCTCCTCGGACTCTTCGGTCGCGCCTTCCTCCTCCTCTTCCTCCTCCGGCTCGGGAATCTCCGGCAGGAGAGGGGCCCTGGACCGCGCTGCCGCAGGCCGCTCGGGGACTTCCGGCAGGGCGAGGAGGGGCTCCGGCGCCCGCCGCGCGGGCGCGCCCACCTCGAACGGCCGCCCGCGCCAGTCCGCGATCAACATCACCTCGCGCCGGGACCCCCCGGCCGCAGGCACCTCCTGCTCGAACTCCACCCGGATCAAGTGGCAGCGACCACGCTCCTCCACTCTGCCGATCGGGATGCGGAAGACCTGCTCCCGGGGATCGCGGTAAGTCACCACGCCGGCGGCGTTCCAGATCGGGTGGACGATCCGGTCGCCCACCACGTAATCCTCGGTGGGGCGGTACGGGCGCGTCTCGAGCTCCGTTCCGGGGGAGGGATCCGCCCGCGCGGGGACCTCCACCGCGGCTGGCTCGGGAACCGGCGCCTCCGTCTCGGCTTCCGCCTCCGATGCGCCGGGGGCGCTCAGTGTCGGCGAGGTCGCGGCGGACGCCAGGTCCGCGCCCCGGGCTCCCGGCTCCAACGTCGAGTCGCCCCTCGGCTGCTCCGCGTCCTCGACCGCGATCTCCGGCGCCTTCTCATCCTCTCGTGCCATAGCCATCCCTTCAGACCCTCTCGGGCACCGTGTCGGACCCTAACTGGCAGCCGCGGCACACGGCGCGGCCGGGCGCCATGCCCGAGCGGGATCCTATCCCTAGACCAAGACGCCCTCAATAGCCCTTCGCGCGCTCTTCCTGCGCGGCTCGCCATTGTCCGCGCAGGGGCCGCTGCAGGGCCGGAGTCACTATAGCGAATCGAAGCCGCCATTGTCAAGCGGAATCAGCGCCTCATGTCGGCTGCCAGGGGAGAGAGGCATAGGTCATGTGCCGCGCAACTCTGTCACCTGTGGCTCTTTCGCAATCCCTCGGCAGAACGCGGACATTCCCCCTCGGCAACAACAGCGGGAAGTGCGGCAGGCCGAGCCCTGGAACGCGCTGAAGGACGGTGACATCACGGCGCAGCCACGCAACTCGCAGGCTGGCTCCGGGAGGGGCACCGTGGAGCCTGGTGGCTTTCGCCCTTCCTCCCGGACGGGAGCGCCCGGGTGCTGGATGCGCTATCGGTGGACCCGATCCGGTCCAGCGGGGCCCTCTTCCCGCGGCTTCCCGCATAAGGGCCTCCGCCCCGTTCCCGGCCGCTCCGGGCAGAAGTCCGGGACGGGCTTCGCATGCAGGCGCGGCCCTACGCGACCGGCGGTTGCGGGGCACAGCGCTCTCCTACGCCCTCCGCCACGCCTCCTCAAACGGCGTGCCGCGCAGGTCTCCGCCGGCATCCTTCCACGCCCTCAGGTCCAGCTCCTCCAGGGAGTAGGTCGTCTCGCGGGCGATGGCGCGCGCCACGGCCTCGCCGGGCGTCTCCATCCGGGCGAGCTCGTCGGGGGGAAGGTTCGCCACCCACGTCGGGAACTGGGCGTTGCGGAGGGGGCGCGCCGACGGTCCCACGGGCGTGACCCGGAAGCGGTCGCCATCCAGGGAGCCAGGGAAGCCGTGCTCGCGCTCCCACTCCACCAGCTTGCGCCGGTAGTGCGCGGCGGCGTCCGGCAGCTCGCGGACCAGGTTGCGCGTTTCGCGGGGGTCGGCGGCCAGGTCGTACAGCTCCTCGAAGCCGTTCTCCATCCAGGCGTTGAACTTGTAGCGCCGGTCGCGGAGGGAGAGCCAGCGCCGGGGGGCGCTGCCGTGCTCGATCACCACTTCGTCGCGGGGCGGGTCGTCACGCAAGAGGCTGCGCCCGGCGAGGGAGTGCGGGTCGGGGTGCGCCTCGGAAGCGGCGTCCAGGCAGGTGGGGAGTACGTCGAGGAGCGTGGCGTAGTCCTCGCGCACCTGTCCGGGGCGCAGGCGTCGCGGCCAGCGCACCAGCAGCGGCACGCGCGCGCAGCCGTCGAAGGGCGTGCTCTTCTGGCAGAGGCCGTGGTCGTTCAGCAGCTCGCCGTGGTCGCTGGTGTAGAGGATCAAGGTGTTCTCTGCCATGCCGCGGCGGTCCAGCTCGGCCAGGATGCGCCCCACGCCCTTGTCAATGAGGCTGCACTGGGCGTAATAGAGGGCGGTGGTGCGGCGCAGGCGCGCCTCGGAGGCGTGCTCGGTGTTGGCGAGCTGGCGCAGGCCCCGGCAGATGGGGGGCAGATCAGCCAGCGGCCGGTCGTAGTCGATCGGCGCCGGCATGTCGTCGAGGCGGTACATCTCGTCCCAGGGCCGGGGCACGTTCCAGGGCGGGTGCGGGGCGATCCAGGAGGCCCAGAGGAAGAAGGGCTCCCGGCGCCGGTAGCACCGGATGAACTCTACGGCGCGGTCGGCCACCCAGGTGGAGCCGACGTGCTCCTCGGGCACCTCGGTGGTCTGCGGCTGTTGGTAGAGGAGGTTGCGCACGCCGTGGACCTCGCGCTTGTGCCCCCAGCCGACGCGCTGGAGGTACTGGAGGTAGTGGTCGTTCTCACGGTAACGGGGGATCTCCTCCATCCACTCCATGCCGAAGAAGCCGTGGTGGCGCCCCTGCGGCTGGAAATGGAACTTGCCGATGCCGTGAGTGTGGTAGCCGGCGGCGCCCAGGGACGTCATCAGCGTCGGCAGCTCCGGCGCGGCGCCGGGGAGCTTCGAGTTGGCGACCCAATGGTGGTCGCGGCAGCGGCGGCCGGTGATCAGGCTGTAACGCGCCGCCACGCACACGGGCACGGGCGTCACCGCATGGCTGAAGCGGACGCCGCCCGCGGCGAGGGCATCGAGGTTCGGCGTGCGAATGGCCGGGTTGCCGGCGCAGCCAAGGGCATCGCCGCGGTGCTGGTCGGCGAAGAGGAGAAGGATGTTCGGTCGTTGTTCAGGCATGGTGTGCTCCCGGGCGTCTCGGTCTCCCGCTCACCAGTTCACCGGATACGCCGCGATGCCGGTGAAGATCCCGAGGGTGGTCGAGAGCGCCCCGTTCAGGAAGTCGCCGAAGATGAGCCCCAGGAAGAGGGGAAGAGCGCGGCGGTACAGCTTCATCCCACCATAGTGGAGGATCGCCGTCTTGGCGACCCACGTGAGGAAGAAGGGCGTCCACATCTGCGCCATCGTGCCGGTGTTGGCGAGCGCGTAGCCGACGGGGTGGAGCGGCCAGCGGAGGAAGCGCACGCGCAGGAGCGTGAGGCCGAGGGTGATCCCCGCGCCCACCGCCACCGCGGCCAGCCCCGGCCAGTCGGTCGGCGTCGGGTCGTTGAGCGACGTCTGCAGCATCGCCCACGGCTGGCGGCCCATCAGCGTGCGCCAGGCGCCGCACTTGGCGGCGGCGCCGTAGCGGTACCAGACGGCGAGCCCGGACCAGAACGCGACGCTGAAGCCGAGCGCGACGGCGATCAGCAGCGCGAGCACGAGCTGGCGCTGGCGCAGGCGCACCTGCCCCGCCATCTTCAGAGCGTCCATCTGGTGTGGCATCGAGAGGCAGCGCAGGTCGAAGTTGCTGACGAAGCGCAGGTAGGACATGACCGTGAGGTTCGCCAGGCCGAAGGGCGCGGTTCCCGCGCCGGTGAGGAGCAGGCGGTGTGGATCAATGTCGGGGCCGAAGAGCCAGGCGTTCCCCGCCTCGGCGCGGATGCGCACGGCGGCGGTGATGTAGGCGTATACGAGAAGGAAGAACCCGAAGGCGAGCCAGAACGACATCCCCGCCAGGCGGCAGAACCCTGAGAGAAAAACCAGGCTCCCCACCAGGCCCCACACGGCCCAGCGATAGGAAAGCGGCTCGCGCGAGTCGTCCACGGACGAGCGCCCCACGGCGGCACGGAGGCACTCGCGCAGGTGGGGTCCCGCCAGCCAGAGCGCTGCCCCGGTGATGGCCAGGAAGGCGCCGGCCCCCTGATACCCGAGGAAGGGGAAGCGCGAGGCGGTGCCGCTGGCGCCCACCTCCGCGAACCCGAGGGCCATCCCGAGGACGTTCTCCATGCGCGTCACCAGGAAGAAGAACCATCCGCTGAACAGCATCTCGGTCGAGAGGAGGTAGGCGATCCCGATGATGAAGGGGTAGAAGGAGATCGGCGTGTACCCGAGGCCGCTCCAGGGGCGGCTGGTGAAGAGCGGGGAGATGTCCACCGGGCGGATCGGGACGCCGGGGACGGTGGGCACGTTCATGTTGAGCGTGTTCAGCGTGCCGATGATCATCGGCAGGGCGAAGCCGATCCAGAAGACCGGCGCGCGAAAGAGGCCTGCGTCCTCGCGCGTCGTCTCCAGCGGCAGGTACGCGGTGGGGAAGGTGAGGCGCTCGCGGTCCACCCACTGGCGCCGCAGCAGCACGCAGATGCAAAGCATCCCGAAGAGGAACAC
>JACQGM010000389.1 GCA_016199585.1 Armatimonadota bacterium | reverse complement strand
GGTGGAGCAGGGATACGAGTTCTGAGGCATACGGCAGCGCGCGAGGAGAGACGCTCATGGTGGTGGCACAGGTGGAACTGACCGACGAAGAGGCCGAGCGCCTCGAAGCGCTGGCGCAGGAGAAGCAAGTGTCGGTGAGCGAGATCATCCGCGATGCCGTGCAGGAGCGCCTCCGCCATCCGGCGGAGCCGACGATGGCCGAGAAGCGGCGGCGGGCGATGTCCATCCCCAGCTTCCCATCGGATGTGACCGATCTCGGAAGGAACCACGATAGGTACTTGGCGGAGGCATTTGAGTCATGGCAATCTTCGTAAGACACGTCCGCCCTTCTGCCGCTCCTGGCCGCCCATGACGAGCACCACGCCGTGGTTCGCGCGCTCTGGGATAGCTTCCTTGCGGGCCAAGAGGAGTTGGTCAGCAGCAGCTATGTCCTCCTCGAGGCATTCGCTCTCGTCCAGAACCGATTGGGGCTGGACGCGGTACGCGCTCTACAGACGTACGCGCGGCCGGTACTGACCATCGAGTGGGTCACCGAGGAGCTTCACGAGGCGGGCGTCGCCCTGCTCCTCGCCGCCGACCGCCGACCGCTCAGCCTGGTGGACTGCGTCAGCTTCGAGGTGATGCGCCGCCGGGGCATCCGACGCGTCTTCGCCCTGGATCCGCACTTCGCGGAACAGGGGTTCGCGGTGGTGCCACCGGCGGCGTGATGACCGGTTCGCGGCTCGTAGTAGCTGTCCTTGGCCGGCTGAAGTCCGCTACTACGAGCGTCCTATCCCTTTGCGGGTCCTTAGCGGGATGCGGCCCGTGAGGCGGCTTCGGCGTAGCGCTGCGTGTCGGGGACGCTGAAGCGGACCAGCGGGTAGCGCCACGGCAGCTCGCGGAAGAGGCTCGCTGCCGTCTGGAAGGCAGCCTGGCTCTCGGGATGGCGGCCCTCGGAGGCCAGCGTCTGCCCGAGGGCGTACTGGAAGACGGCCTCCCGCACGGCGGCCATCGCCGCGTTCGTCTGCCGCTCCTCCAGGGGGCTCAGGATGCTGTCCGCGTCGTTGCCCCCGAGGTCCACCGCGCGCCCGGAGCCGTCGGCGGCGATCAGGAGGACCTTCCTGGACAGAAACCCGGGCGCGTCGGCGCGTACGTAGACGGCTTCGCCGTTCGGCGCCCACGCGGTCGCACCGGGGAACCCGTCGCCTTTGTAGAGTTGGCTGATCTGGGAGCCGTCGGCCTGGGCGATATAGATCGCGTACTCGTGTGGGTCCGGCTTGGTCACCTCCTCCGGGGACAGCGTGGCCGATTTCCGGTGCTGGACGCTGTAGAGGACGCGCGTGCCGTCGGGAGACCAGGTCGGCTCCATGGCGCCTTCTCCCTGCGGCGACAGCGGAATGGGCTGTGTGTCCTGCGCCACGTCCAGAAGGAAGATGCTGCCGCTCGTGGGCACGCCCCGGAACCGTTCGCCCTCACGCTTGAAGTCGCCACAGTAAGCGACCTGTGACCCGTTCGGGGACACGGCGGCCCCGGCCCCCTGGATCCCCAGCCGCCGTACTTCCCCCGAGAGGGTGTCAATGACCACCAGGGAATGGTTCACCCCGTACCCCTGGCCCGAAGAGATCACCAGGTATCGCCCGTTGGGGGACCAGGTGGGGGCGGTCTTCAGCCAACCGTCGAGCAGCTTGCGAATCTCCCCTGTCTGGAGGTCATACAGCCAGAGCCCGCCCTCGCTCCGGTTGCGGTCGGCGGGGTCCGGCCGGTACTGGCCCGTGAAGGTGACCTGTCGGCAGTCGGGCGAGAACACCGGGTAGAGCGCCTCATACCCGGGCGGGAGTTGGAACGTGACGTCCTGGCCCGTAGCCACATTGAGCAGCCAGCGCTGCTGGCGCTCGACGATGCTCGTTCCGGCGTTGACCAGGGCGTTCCGTAGCTGCGTGTCGGGAGGACCCCACAGGGCGGGGAAGGTGCGGAACTGCACCCACTGGCTCCCGGGCAGCCAGGAGCCCGGCGCGTCGGGCCAGCCGATGTAGGTCTTGACACGCCGCTTGCCACTGCCATCGGCGTTCATCGCCCACACCTCGGCGAGCGCAGGTACCCACTCCGGGGCGGGGAGCTGGTCCAGAGGGGGCCGCGTGACCGTGTATACGATCTGCCCGTAGCCAGACAGGATTTCGTTGCGCCCGTCGCACCAGGCGGTCTCGGCGGTGGTGTTCACCGTCACTCCCGCTCCGGGGGCCAGGGAGGCCACCAGGATCGAGCGCCGCCCGGCCGGCACCACCGCCTCACCGTGCGCGTTGGCCAATCGCACCTTCCCCTCGACCACAATGACCGACACGGTGTCGTGCCTGGTGACGGCCGCGTCGAGGGTGGTGCCCAGCAGGCCGATCCGGCCGGCGGGCGTATCCAACCGCCTCACCTCGCCCGAGCGGTTGCAGCAGTAGAGCCTTCCCTCCGTGATGCGGCCGGCGCCGCTCGCGTCGAGGGAGAACCGGCTGTTCGGTCCCAGGTGGAACTCGCTCCCCCCGGCGGTGAGGAGGGTAACGCCCCCCCCCTTGCCGGTGAGCACCTCGGCGGCCGCCGGCACGTGGTCACCAACGGCCAGGGCCCGCCCGGAGCCATCAGTCACGGGGGCGGTCGCCAGCGCGACCACCAGGAGTTCCGACGCGGGCACCTTCTTCACCGGGAGCACGGCCGCCGCGGGAGCGTGGAAGCGTGCGCTCAAGGCATTCATCGCTCGGCGCGCGCCGTCGTCGTGCAGACCGACCAGGAGAAGGCCGGCGCACGCCGCGGCAGCGAGCCCCACCAGGATGCGGCCCGGGCGGCGGCGCAGCAGGGAGCGCGGGGCGCGGGCGGCAGCGGCGCGCCGCGTCTGGTTCAGCAGGTCACGCCGGAAGCCGTCACGCATCGGGGCCTCCTCGAAGTGCTGTGCCAGCAGGCGGATCACGTCTGCTTCTTGCGAGTGTTGCTGCTCTCTCATGGGGATTCACCTCCCAATATGCCACGGAGGGTGGTGCGGAACGCCGCGCGGGCGCGCGACAGCAGGGACTCGACGGCCTTGGGGGTGGCTCCGAGGAGGCGCGCCAGCTCCTCCACGGTGTAGCCCTCTACGTACTTGCCGACCAGTGCCCTCGCCTGGCGCTCGGGGAGAGATGCCAGGGCGCGGTTCACGGCGTCGCGCGTGACCATCGCCTCCAGCAGGTCGTCCGTAGACGGCCCGCTCTCGCTCTCCTCGGCGTCGAGGATCTCCGGGATGAGGGGAAGGTCGCGCCGCCGGCGGCGGCAGAAGCGCGCCAATCGGTGCCGCGCCAGGCCGAGCACCCACAGGTCGAGGGTGCCGCGCCGGGCATCGAAACGGTGGAGGCTGCGAGCGGCCGTCATCAGGATGTCGGCACAGAGGTCCTCCGCGTCGGCGTGGCTCCGGTCGAGGTGGTGGTAGGCGAAGCGGTAGGCCCAGGCGGAATAGCGGTCGAAGAAGCGGTCCCAGGCGTCGGTATCTCCCCGGGCGACCGCCCGGGCCAGCTTGTCATCGTCGCTCCCGGGAACCGCGCGCTCCACCGGCGTGTTCTCTGGCCGCAGGGCTGTTCCGCAGTGTGTCATGCCTTCACCCGGCCTCTCCGTGGCTCACATAAGAGTTGCCACCGAAGGGCCGGGATCCTTCGCCGATAGGTGCGGAGTGGACTCCTCTTGTCCGGCGATGGGCCATGCGCGCCGAGGATGAGCACCGCCACCGTCAAGGGCGCAGAGCCCGGTGGTCGCAGACAGAGCGGCGACCCTACCGGTTCCACGGGGGTACGTAGCAGCCCGGTGGTCGCAGACAGAGCGGCGACCCTACCGATTCCACGGGGGTACGTAGCAGCCCGGTGGTCGCAGACAGAGCGGCGACCCTACCGATTCCACGGGGTACGCAGGGGCCGCGCTCCGTCTCGGCCCGCCTTGGGCTACGGATTCCACGGGGGTACGTAGGGGCCGCGCTCCGTCTCGGCCCGCCTTGGGC
>JACQGM010000388.1 GCA_016199585.1 Armatimonadota bacterium | reverse complement strand
GCGCCGAGCTGCTGGTGGACCTCGGGTACGTGGGAGAGGTCTGGGGCTGCCGCACCGAAGCGCACAACACCATCCGCGTCAATGAGCAGGACCAGTTCCCGCGCACGCGCCCGGCCGGCGGCGCCACCCAGCCGGACCGCTTCTGCGCGTTGAGCGAGTTCGTCAACACCGACCGTTACGACCACGTCCTCGGCGACGCCACCACCACCTACAACGGAGTGGACCGCGGGCAAGTGGTCAACAACGTGAAGAAGGCGACTCGCGAGATGATGTACCTGCGCCCGGATGTCTTCGTGATCTACGACGACGTGCAGACCACAGGACCGGTGCCGGTGGACTGGCTGGCGCACACGCTGGGCGAGATCACCGTCAAGGGGGAGACGGTTACGGTGACGCAGGGCGGAGCCGCGGTAGACATTGCCGTGATCGAGCCGGCGCGGTTCGATGCCCGGGTCCAGTCCGGCCCTCCCGCAGACACTGAGATCCGCATTGACGACCGCCGGACGAAGCAGCACCCCTTCGTCCGCATTCGCCCCGTCGAGGCGACGGATCACACCCGGATGCTGACGGTGCTCCTGCCGCGGCGCGCCGGAGAGCGGCAGCAGGCGGTCACCACGCCGATCCGCGCGGAGGGGGTGTTGGGCGTGCGGATCGCGAAGGGCGACGTGACTGGAATCGCTCTCTTCGCCACGGGCGAGGGGGGAATCCGCCACTCCGGCATCGCGACGGACGCGCGCTCCTGCTTCCTGCTCCTCCAGGGCGAGAGACTGGTGCAGGTCGCCATCCACCGGGGCGCCCGCGCCGAGTACCAGGGGCAGGCCCTCTTCCCGGCGCGCGCCGAGCGGCGTGAGAGCATTGTCTGGCAGGAGGGGCAGGCCCTGGTCGAGGAATGAAGCGTGCCCCCTGCGTCGCGGTAGGAGGAGGAGACACTTGATGCGATTGGAGCACGCCGTCGCGGTGGCGCGGCGTTACCTGGGTGATACGGGCGCAGACGAGGCCGCCGCGCTCCTGAAGGAGCTGGAGCCGTATGACGGCGATTTCGGCGCGGTCGTGCGCGCCCTGCGCCCGGTTCCCCCGGACGACCCCGAGACGGGCCTGATGATCAACCGCCCCTTCCGCGTTCCCCACTTGCAGCGGAAGCGCCCGCAGGACCTGCTATCCCTCTACGTGCCCCCGGACTACCGGCCCGACCAGGCGCGCGGCCTGGTGATCTTTCTGCACGGGGGAGGGCAGAGGACCCGCCGCGACGCCGGAGCCGGCATCCTGCAGGCGCCCCGCATCGCCGACATCCTCATCGAGAGCGGGTTCATCGTCTGCGCGCCCGCCGCTCCCTACCACCGCACGTCTTTCAATGGCTGGAATCTCCCCGAGGCGGACGACTGCCTGATGGACACCATCGAGGAGCTGGAGCACGGCTACAACATAGACCCCGACCGGGTGTTCCTGGCCGGGACCTCGATGGGGGGCATCGGGGTGAACCACCTGGCCCACCGCATGGCCGACCGCTTCGCCAGCGTGCTGGCGTCGGCCTCCTCCTGGGACATCGCCTACTGGCCCTGCCTGCACGGCACCCGCGTCTGGATCACGCAGGGGGTCAACGACGCCACCCTCTTCCGGCGGCGTCACGGCACCGACATCGAGTTCGCGCGCCTCATGCGCCTGCGCCTGGAACAAGCCGGGGTGGAGTGCCACTACCGCGAGCACTCAGGCGGGCATTCCATCGCCTTCGGGCGCGTCTTCCTGCGCGAATGGCTCCAGTGGGCCCGGACCCAGCGGCGAGACCCCTTCCACCCGCGGGTGGTGGCGCTGACCCCGCGCGGCCTGACCCCCTGGCTCGATTGGCGCCGCCATGCCGTCCCCGTCGTCAGCTACCAGACCCATGCGGACTTCCATGACCTGCCCGAGGCGCCGCACTCGCGCTGGGTCTCCATCGAGGGGATCGGGCGCGAGACGCTGATGTACGACCGTGCCGTGACCACTCCCTGCCGTGACGACGAGGAGGATGACTGGAACGCCTTCGAGGTGCGCCTGGCGCGCAAGCACATCAACGCCGGCTTGGTGGAGGCTTTCCTGCGCGACGACGGCGTGATTGAGGTGGGCCCGAGGAACGTGACCGCCTTCACCCTCTGGCTGCACCCCGAGATGGTGGACCTGCGGCGCGTGCGGGTGCTCGTGAACGGCGTGGAACGCTATCGCGGCGAAGTGCGCCCCAGCCTGGCGACACTGGTCGAGTCCTACAAGCGGCGGCGCGATTGGGGGCTCCTCTACCCCGCCAAGGTGACCATCGAGTCGGACGGCTCCTGGGAGACCGGCAACCAGATCGGCGGAGGGTAGGCCGGGGCGGCCGGGCACCCGGTGAACGGGTCGGCAGTTGGCAGCGCAGCAGGCGATGCGGGGATCCCCGCCCCGCCGGTGCCGCCAGGACCGAGCACGCCTGGTGCGCCGCCAACCGCCGACCCGTCACTCCGCGCCCTGCGCCATCCTACGGCACGGTGGTGAACACGAACTGCCCCATCAGGGTGGTGGCGAACGGGACGCGCAGCCCACTCAGGCTGATGACCTGCGAGAAGACCGCGTTCCCGGCGTCGTCCAGCACCGGACGGAACTGCAGGGGCGCCACCGTCGGGTCTACGAAGAAGACCTGGACACTGGTTCCCGGTGACACCGTCAGCGCCACGGGGACCCGGAACTCCACCGGCGTACCCCGATTCAGGGCGGCCCCGAAGAAGTTGAGCCCGCCGACGAAGATGCGGCCGGGCGGCAGGGGAGCGATCAGCTCCGCTTCGCTTTGCACCTTGCCGACGTTGAAGGTCGTGGGAACCGTCACCGCTCCCGAAGGGAACCGGACGTGGATGTCGGTGCTCCCGAGCGAGACGAAGCCGGGGGTTCCCTCCGGCGTCACCAGCAGCCGGCCGCTCACCGGCGAGATGATCCCGCCGCGCTGACTCGCCTCGTTGCCACACCCCGCCAGCACCACGGCCGCCGCCAGTGCCGCCAACACTCCCGCGGAACGCACGCGCATGCACAGCCTCCCTGGTCCGCGATATCGGCGTTCGGAGAGACGCCGGACCACGCCGGTACCGCGCGCTCGGTCCCCCGCGCACTCCGCTCGCCGCGGCTCCGCACCTGCAAGTTCCCTGCCTCTTCCCCTCCCCGGCACTGCCTGCCACGAGACAATCTCCCGCCGCAGCGATCGCCATCTCCCGCCCCGCAACGCACGGGATGGCACGGATTGTGCATCCCCACCCGCAACCCCCGGGACGCTGCCGATGCGCAGCGGCTCCGGGGCAGCGATGCGGGCTTGCACCAGTGAAGCCCCACCACACGCTCGGCGGCAATCGGCATCACGCCTCCAAAGCGCCGGATGGTGAGCCGGCCGCCGGGCGCAGCCTGTCCGGTCTGTTTGTCTAAGGAGGCGATTGATGTACGCAGCGAGAGTCCTGGCGGCAACGTTGGCCGTTGCCGCCTTGCTCGCCGCGCCCTCGATGACGGAGCCGATCATTGAGAAGGCTCCAGGCGTCAAGGGCGAGGTGAACTGGAGCGAGGGCGTGCTGCAGGCGAACGGGGTGGGCGTGAGGCCCAGGGATGCCGAATCCGAGGCGCAGGCCCGGCTCCTGGCTCGCCGCGCGGCCATTGCCGACGCCTACCGCAACCTGGCGCAACTGATCAACGAAGTACGCGTCACCGCCGATACCACCGCGGACCAGTATATCACCCGGAGCGATCAGATCCGGATGAGAGTGGATGCCTACATTCGCGGCGCCCAGGTGATCGAGGAAGAGGACGACGAGTCGCAGGGGATCTACACCGTGACCATGGCCCTGCCGATGGCCGGGGGCGGGGCGCTCACCGGCATCATGCTGCCTCACGTCGTCAAACGCACGCGTCCGCCCGCGCCGGTCCTGCCGTCGGCCGCGCCTGCGCCGGAACCCACGCCGCCCGCTGCCGCGCCCGCCCCGGCCGTGCCGGCGCTGCCGCCTGCGCCCACCGCGCGAGCCACGCTGGACCTGGAGTCGGAGCTCCTCACTCCCGCAGATGCCCGGGGGCCATTCACGGGTCTGATCGTAGACACGCGGGGCCTCGGCGTCGAGCCGTCCATGAGCGCCCGGATCTACGATCCTGCCGGCCGCGAAGTCTACGGCGCCGAGCGCGTGGATCCGGACGCGGTGGTCGCGCAGGGGATGGCGGGTTACATGGGCACCATCCGCGCGGCGCTGCGGTCGCCGCGCGTCGGTTCGCGGCCGCTGGTCCTCCGGGCCGCCGCCACGGTGGATGAGTTCCGCCGCTATGTCGCCATCAGCGCCGAAGACGCGCAGCGCGTCCTTGCCGAGAACGGACCCGTTCAGTTCCTGCAGCAGTGCGCCGTCGTTCTGGTGGTTGACGAGCGCCGAGCGCGCGATGAAGCGAAGTAGGACCGAGAGGAAAGGGGGGAGATGATGATGAGAGTGCCGGTGATTGTGGGACTGCTGGCGGCCGCCGCCGGTGGCCTCACCTCAGCCGCGATGGCCGAGCCCCCGCGAGGCACGCAGATCGGCCAGGTGTTCTTTCCCGAGGTGCGGATCAGCCCGGAAGCGTGGACGACGTTCATTGACGCCGGCCCCGGCCTCATCGGCGGGCAATGGGCGCCAGTGCCCGGCATGGGATTCGCCGGCCCGGTGCCGCCGGCGCCCGCGATGCCCGCCGGGCCGGCGCCAGCCGCGGGCCCGCGCTACGCAGCGCCCGGCTCCCTGCCGTTCTACTCGAACCCGGCCGCGCGCTACCGCGTGCGCCCGGATGCCGGGGAGAGCGAGCGCGACGCCGCGTCCGCCAATGAGAGGGGCCCGGTGCAAGAGGTGGTCGTCGTCGGTCAGGCGGCTATCCGGGATGGCGACACCGTCACGGCGCGCCGGGCTGCCATCCAGGACGCGCTCCGCCAGGGCCTCGAGAAGGTCGTCGGGGTCTATGTCTCTAGCGACACCCTGGCCGAAAAGTTCCTGACGCTGAATGACCGCGTCTATACCCACAGCGAGGGCTTCGCCGTTCCGACCGACATCCTGGAGGAGAAGGCGGAAGAGGGCACCCTCTCGGTACGGATGCGCGTCGCTGTCGGTCTGCGTCCGCTGGTGAACCGTCTCAAGGAGCTGGGGCTGACTCGCTCGTGGAAGGTGGCCGTCGTGGTGCAGGAGGGCGAGGGTGCCACGGGCGCGGCGACGATCGCGCGGCAGGAGCTGACTCAGCGCCTGATCAAGGCCGGGTTCCAGGTGGTGGACATGCCCGCCGGGGATGGAAACACCATCAACGCGCTCCTGGAGCGACTGCACGACGAGCGGGGCACGCCGCTAGCCGACTTCCTGGTGATCGGCAGCGCGCAGGCCCGCCTGGCGGCGCGCATGCCCGTGCGGGTGCGCGACCGCGTGGTGGCGACCGTGCCCGTCTATAATGGCCGCGTGGATGCCCGGGCGATCCGGGTGGAGACGGGAGAGCTGGCGGCCTCGCGCCTGGCGGACGAGACCGTCTCCGATGACGTGGAGGGCATCGCCGCCGGCACCGCCGTGCAGGTCTCTGCCCGCCGGGTGGCGAGCGCCTTCGTGGACGACATCGCGCTGCTGCCGGCGGCGAGCGTGCGCCGGGTGGTGGTGGAGGCGCACGGCTTCACGACGCGCGCCCGGGCGCAGGCGTTCGAGGATGCCCTGCCCGAGCTGCTCGGCGTGCGCCGGGTGCAGCGCCAGGGCTACGTGAGCGGGCGCGTCCAGCTCGATGTGGACGTCGACTCCGGCGTGGCGTCGCGGTTGGGCACCGAACTGGAGAGCGCGGCGCCGATGAAGGGCTTTGGCGTGACCGTGGAGAGTGATACGAAGGCGCGCATCACCCTCCGCGTGTCACAGTAGCAAGTCGTGAGCGCCGCGCCTGCGGCGCGCGAAGATGATTCCGTTGCTTGCCTGGCAACCGACCGGTCGGGTCCCCGAGACACGGGTAGGGGGCGAGGGATCTGCGGATCCCTCGCCCCGTTGCGCTCCGCAGCCGGGGAAATGACGCTGCTGCGGCGCGGCCGGACAGACGGGCGCGGCGCACGGGGATCAGATGTCCGCTTCCCCGGGGGCCTCACAGAACGACGGCGGGCTCCTGCGCTGTGCCCGCCACGGCCGCGCCATCGGGCACGCGCGCGTGTTGCATCACGATCGCGTACTCCAGGCGGGCTCCCGCGCCCACCGCGGCGCCGGGGAAGAGCGCGCTGCGCCGCAGGGCGGCCCCCGGACCCACGCGCGCGCCTCCGGCGATGCAGGTGTAGTCGCCGACCCGACAGGCGTCGAGGTCCGCCCCCTCGGCGACGGCGCTCGTGGCATCCACCTCAGCGCCGAGCGGCAACCGATCCATTCTGACGACCGGCACCCCAACGTCTGGGTCCGAGAGGATCTGATGGTTCAGCACCAGCACCTTCGCCGGCGTGCCCACGTCCGACCAGAGGCCCCGCAGCCGGTAGACGGTCACGTCGCCGAAGCGGTCGGCCACCCACTGGATGGCGGCGGTGAGCTCCAGCTCGCCGCGCGGGGAGAGGGGGATGCGGCGGATCGCCTCGAAGATGGCGGGGCGGAAGACGAAGACGCCGGAGTTGTTCCAGTTGCTCTCCTCGGTGCCCCGGGGCGGCTTCTCGACGATCCGCACCATCCGGTCGTCATCGCCGATGGTGATCGCCGCGCCCTGCGAAGGGTCGTCCATCCAGTTCCCGGTGATCCGGCCCGAGGTGGGGCGAGCGCGATAGCTCTCGACCAGCGCCCCGTAGTTGGCGGGAGAGAGCATCAGGTCGCCGAAAGTGAGGAGGAAGGGATCGTCGCCCACGAACGCCTCGCCGAGGAGCGCCGCCGCGCCCGTGCCCCCCTTTGGGTTCTCCTGACGGATATAGCTGATGCGAGCGCCGAGCCGCGCGCCGTCGCCGAAGCCGGCGCGGATCTGCGCTTCCAGGTAGTTGACCACCACGAGGATCTCCTCCACGCCGGCAGCCACCAGGCCCCGCACCACGTGCTCGAGCACGGGCCGGTTGGCGATCGGCACCATCGGCTTCGGCATCACCTCGGTGATCGGCTTCATGCGGTTGCCGATCCCGGCTGCCAGCACCACGCCCTTCACGATACGGCCTCCAATCGCACGCCCTCGTCCACCCGGATGATGAATGCTCGCCCACCCTCCGCCTCCAGGGCCGCCGCCACCTCCCGCTGGCGGCCCGGCGCGTAGGCGAACATGCACCCGCCGCCGCCGGAGCCGTTCAGCTTGCCGCCCTTCGCGCCCGCGGCGATGGCCGCCGCCACCATGCGGTCCAGCTTCGGCGTCGAGACGCCCAGGCCTTCGCTGAGTTGGCGCTGGTGCTCGGTGAGGAGCGCGCCGAGGCGGTCGGGGTCCACGCGGCCGCTCTCGATCATCGCCCGGCCCTCGCGCAGGAGGTCGCGGTCAATCAGATTGGCGCGCACCTTCCGGCGCTGGCGCTCGGGGAGGACCCTCAAGTGCTCCTCGGCCTCTGCCAGGGGCGTGGTCTGAAGGTCGAACCCGGGCGACCGCTCGCGGAGCGCGGCTACCCCGGCGAGCACGTCGCGCTTCGACTCGGCCAGGACGGCGGTGGTCTCCTTGCGCGTGAGCGAGTCGGCGAGGACGAAGCCGTCGGGGATGCCGGGCAGCCGCTCCGAGCGCACGGGCTCCTGGCACCGGATGAAGAGAGTGCCGCCCAACGCGGCGGAGATGTGGTCCATGATGCCGCCGGGCTCGCCGAACTCGAGCACCTCGGCGCGGTTGGCCAGGCGGGCCAGGGCGAGGCCGTCGCACTCCATCGCGCCGGCGGCGGCCAACAGGAAGCGGAGCCAGGCGACGGTCATGGCGGAAGAGCTGGCGGTGCCGGCGTTGATCGGGATCGTGCTGCGGAAGGTGCAATCGTAGCCGCGCCGGGGCCGGTGGCCCTCGCGCGCCAGCACGTTGATCGCGGCGCGCAGGTAGTCGCGCTCCTCTTCGTAGGGAAGCTCGCCCTCGGCGGGGAGCGGGATGGTGACCTCGCGCTCCAGGTCGGGCATCCGCAGCCGGAAGCAGGGCGCGTCGCGCGGGGTTCCGGTGATCGTGAAGCGGCGGTTGATCGCCGCGGCGACCACCGGCAGCCCCAGGAAGTCCTGGTGCTCGCCGAAGAGACAGATCCGCCCCGGCGCGGAGACCCTGATCGTTTCGGGGTTGGGCATGTCCTACCTCACCACTCGGCAAGATGACGGCGGAAAGCACCGTCAGTATAGCAGATCCGCGTCACGGGCGTCAATCAAAGCCGCCCCTATCGGCTGCGGGCGTTGGGATGGGCCGGTGCGCGCGGCTTTGCCACGGCCCGGGCCGTGTGCTATAATGGGGCCGGAGGAAGGCGCGGCATGGCTGAAGACCCGGAGTGCCCCGCGGCGGGCGCGATACGCCTGCTGGCGATGGACGTGGATGGCGTCCTCACCGACGGCGTGCTCTACCAGACGTCCGCGGGCGAAGAGATGAAGGCGTTCCACGTGCGGGACGGCATGGGGATCGCCCTGGCCCGGCACGCCGGGCTGGAAGTGGCCTTCGTGACGGCGCGCGCGTCGGCGGTGGTGCGTCGCCGGGCGGCCGAGCTGGGGGTGCGCCACGTCCTCGACGGCGTGCGCGACAAGCGCGCCGCGCTCGCCGCCCTGGTGGAGAGACTGGGGCTGGCAGCGCACGCAGTGGCCTTCATCGGCGACGACCTGAACGACCTGCCGGCATTCGCCGCCTGCGCCCTGTCGATCGCCGTCGCCGACGCGCCCCCGCGCGTGCGTGAGGCCGCCATGTGGGTGACGCGCGCGCCCGGCGGGCGCGGCGCCATCCGCGAGGTGGTGGAGCGCCTCCTCAACGCGCAGGGGTCCCTCGAAGCGGCGATCGCGCGGTACCTGGAGGCATCGGCGAGCGCCGAGCAGTGACCGGTCGAGCGAAGCGAGCGCGGCGCTGCCGGCACGACTCCCCCGCGCGCGGGGGAGTCTATGCCTGCGGCGGGAGATGGGTCAAGCGCGCACGACCCGGCCGGGCTTCTTCAGGCACTTGGTGCATACCCTCATCTTCTGCCGGATGCCGTTCGACAGGGCATGCACCGTCTGGAGGTTGGGCAAGAAGCGGCGCTTCGTTCGCGGCGCGCGGCGAGCCCAGCTTCCCGAGTGGACGTGGCGGATATTCTGCCCGTACTGGGGCTTCTTGCCACAGATCTCACACTGCCTCGCCATAGGATACTGACCTTTCACAACAGCTCGTTGCCAACACGTACCCGGTTATGATAACATAGACGGGGAGAGATTGCAAGCGATGGAAGGGCTTCGTATCGGGGATGTGGCGCGACCGCTGCCCCCCCTGGCGCTCGATGACACCGTGGCCCGGGCCGCCGAGCACCTGCGGTCCGTGCCGTTCGGGGTGCTGCCGGTCGTTGAGAATGGCCGAGTGGTGGGAGTGGTCAGTCTCGAGGCCCTCGCCGATGCGACCCGGGCGGTGCTGCAGGGGATCGCCCCGGCGGAGGAGATCCGGCTGGCGCCCCTGCGCGATGGCCTCCTCTCACCGGTGGAACCACTCCGGGGCGACGGCAGCCTCCACGAGGCGGCGCGGGCGCTGCACGGGGGGGCGCGCGCGCTGCCGGTCGTGGATGGCGGCGGGCGCTACCTTGGCGTGCTCAACCAGGCCGACCTCGCGGGCGTGGTGTGCCGCGCGGAGCGCCCGCCGACGATCGGCGGCATGGCGACGCCGCTGGGGGTGTATCTCACCACGGGCACCCTCAGCGCGGGCGCGCGCGGCAGCCCGGGCCTCATCCTCACCGGCGCCGCCATGGCGGCCGGCTTCCTCGTCGCGTGGGTGCTCGCCGGCTACCTGATGCTCGGCCTCGAGCGGGCCACGGGCATCCCGCTGCGCGCCGCGCTCGCCTCGCCGCCCGTCGGTTTCTGGAACCTCAACCCGTACGATATCTGGCAGCACCTGCCGCCCCTCTTCGCCGGGGTGATCTTCGCCGCCCTGCTGCGCCTGTCGCCGCTGGCCGGCTTTCACGCCGCCGAGCACCAGGTGGTACACGCGGTGGAGCAGGACCGCCCGCTGACGCCGGAGCAGGTGGCGCGCATGCCCCGGGCGCACCCGCGCTGCGGCACGCGCCTGGTGGCCGTCGTCGTGCTGATCGCGCTCTTCGGCGTTGTCCTGCCGGTTTCGGACCCCACCGCCCGCACAGTGGCGGCGGTGATCGCCGTCCTCATCTGGTGGCGGAAGCTGGGGATGCGGCTGCAGGACTGGGTGACCACCCGGCCCGCCACTCCCGGGCAGATCCGCAGCGCCATTGACGCCGCCGACGCGCTCCTGGCGAAGCACCGCAGCCTCCCCTACCGGCGGCCCACCTTCTGGCGGCGCATCTGGCACATGGGGCTGCCTCAGGTCCTGGCGGGTGGATCCCTGGCCCAGGCCCTCCTGATAGAGCTGGCGGGGCGCTACCACCTGCCGCTCTACTGGTGAGGCGCGCGTCACTCGATGGGATGATGTGATGGTCAAACTCCAGGTTCGGGACACCGTGGCGGCTGCACTCGCGGCCGCCCGTCGGGCGGGCGACCTCAGGCTCGAGGCGGTGCCCGAATGGACTCTCGAGACTCCCGCCAGCCGGGAGCACGGCGACTACTCGACCGACGTGGCGATGCTCCTGGCCCGCCAGGAGCGGCTGGCGCCCCCGGAAGTGGCCGCTCGCATCCTGAAGCACCTGCCCGACGGCGGGGGAGCGATCGCGCGCGCGGAGGTGGCGGGACCCGGATTCCTCAACTTCTACCTGGCACCCGGCTGGCTCGGCGGCGTAGTGCGCGAGGTCCGCCGGCGCGGCGCCGCCTACGGCCGCTCCGATGGCGGTGCGGGGCGCCGGGTGCAGGTCGAGTTCGTGAGCGCCAACCCGAACGCCCCGCTGCACGTGGGCCATGGCCGTGCCGCCGCCTTCGGCGACGTGCTGGCGCGCCTGCTGGAGTGGACCGGCTGGCAGGTGACGCGCGAGTGCTACGTCAACGATGCTACGCACAGCGCGCAGATGCTCAACCTCGGGCGGTCGCTCTCCGCGCGCTACCAGCAGCTCCTGGGGCGAGACGCTCCCCTGCCAGAGGGCGCCTGCGAAGGGGAATACGTCACCGAGCTCGCCCGCGCCGTCACCGACCGCGAGGGCGACCGCCATCTGGCGCTCCCTGAAGCGGAGCGGGCGCGCGTCTTCGCCGAGGTGGCGCTCGCCGAGATGCTCGCCCAGCAGCGCGACGAGCTGCGGCGCTTCGGCGTGGCGTTCGACGTCTGGTTCTCCGAGCAGACGCTGCACCGAACCGGCGCCGTGGCCGAGGCCCTCGACGCCCTCCGGGCCGCCGGCCATGCCTACGAGGCGGAGGGGATCCTCTGGCTCCGGGCCACGACGCTCGGCGACGACGAGGACCACGCGCTCCTGCGCGGCAGCAGCGCGCCCACCTACCTCGCCGCCGACGCCGCCTATCACCGCGACAAGTTCGCCCGCGGCTTCGACCGGGTGATTGACATCTGGGGCCCCGACCATCGCCGCTACGTCGCCCGGACGCGCGCTGCCGTCGCCGCCCTGGGCATTGACCCGTCTCGCCTCGAGATCATCATCCTCCAGGGGGTGAGCATCTTGAAAGGGGGCGAGGTGGTGCGCCGCTCCCGGCGCGCCGGCGACCTCATCCCCCTCTCCGATCTCATCGAGGAGGTCGGCCCCGACGCCGCCCGCTACTTCCTCCTCACGCGCCCGGCCGATACCCCTCTCGACTTCGACGTGGACCTGGCCCGGAGAGAGGGCCGGGAGAACCTGCTCTCTCGCGTTCGCGACGCCCATGCCCGGGCGTGCCGCGCCCTGAACACCGCGGCGGAAGCGGGGCGCGCGGCGCCTCCTGCGGACGCGGACATCGAACTCCCGGGCGAAGCCCCCGAGCGCGACCTCGTGCGCAGGCTCGCCGACTTCCCGGAACGGGTCGCCGCCGCGGCGGAGGCCCGCGAGCCGCACCGGCTGATCACCTTCGTGGATGAGCTGGCGGCGGCCCTCCATGCCTTCTTCGACACGTGCCCTCCCCCGGACGGGGCGCCTTCCTCCGAGCCGACCGCTGCGCGCCTGGCCCTCGTGGATGCCTGTCGCACCGTCCTCGCCAATGCGCTGGCGCTGCTGGGCGTTTCCGCGCCGGAGAGTCCCTGATCTCCCGGGGCCCGGCAACCCCGGACCCCCGGTTCCGCCCCCGTTGGGCACGGGATCTGCTCGCCCGGGCATCCGTCCGGGCGAGCGTCGCCCGGCGGAAAGGAACAGAGATGGCAACACAGGTGCAGACCGAGGCGAGGCTGGAGGTCGTTCCCGACGTGGACGAGATCCGGCGCGACATCGTGCAGACGCTCGGGTTCGTGCCCACGCTCCTGAGGGAGATGGAGTACGAGCCGGTGCTGCTGGACCGCATGTGGACGATGATGAAGAAGTACACGCTGGGCGAGAGCCACATCCCGCCCAAGTACCGGGAGCTGACCGGCGTCGCCGTGGCGGCGTCGCTCCACTGCCGCTACTGCGTGATGTTCCACAGTGAGGCCGCGCGCATGTTCGGCGCCACCGAGGAGGAGATCCGCGAGGCGGGCGCCCTGGCGCAGTACACCGCCGGAGGCAGCGCCTTCGCCGACTCGCGCCTCCTCGATCTGGACACGCTGCGCGATGAGATGCGGCGCATCGGGGAGCACATGGCATCCCGGCCGTAGCGCCGGCGTTCAGCCCGCAGGCGACCCTGACCAGCGGGAACCCGACCAGGCCCGCGCCGGTGGCGAGGGTGAAAGCCGTGCCACCTCTCGGGTCGGAGCCGGCTGGGAAGGTCGAGCAGGATCGGGTCCTGGCCGCGGTCGGCGGTCAGGACCCCCCGTTCCGGCGGCAGGAGTTCCCCTCGCGGGCGCGAACGAAGAGCCAGCGGAGGGAGCCGATGTCGAGCACGATCAGCCGTGACGATGCGCCGCAGGCGGAGAGCAGCGCCAGGCCCGTGAGTCTGCGCGCCGTGCAGTCGATCCCGAGGTACGCGCCACTCTGGCCGCCCCGTCGGTCGGCGCGGTGGCCCCGCCGCCTCGGTCTGGCTGGCGCCGGGACGGCGGTCGGCTCGTTGGCCATCGCCGCCGCTGCCGGCTTCCACCCCCACCTGGTGTGGGGATGGCCGTTCGTGGCAGGCGCGATGTCGGCGGTCGCGGGTGGGGCCAGCGTCTTCCTCCAGCAGCGCTTCGGCCGGGAACCGGCACCTGGGATCCCGGGGGTTGACCGCAAGATCATCGCTGCGTGCCGGACCGTGGGGTCGGTGCCCGGAGAGGTCGTCGCGGCGCTCGACCGCACGCTCGCCGCCTACGCGGGCATCGCCCGGGTGGCCCGCGACCCGGCATGGAAGGCGTCGGGCCCCGAAGTGAGCGATTATCTGCGGGAGGCCCGCAGCCAGCTCCTGGCGCTGCTGGAGAAGGCTCGCCGCCTCTCGCTGGTCGCCGCCCTGCCCGACTTTCCCGGCGCGGAGCCAACGCGCGTTCCGGCGCTGGAGCCGCCAGGTGGAGCGCCTCAATGAGGCAGCGGCGGTCTTCGAGCAGGCCTACGTGGCCGTGACCCGCGCGCTGCTGTCCCTGGGAGCCGGAGGCTCGCGCCAGGCATCGCTGGCGGAGATGGGCGCCGCGTTCCAGGCCCTGGCCGGTGTCCTCGAAACCCTGGCGGAGACGCCCGAGCCGGAGTCGCTCGTTCCGGCCGTGACGCCGCCGCGTGAGCGCGCGCGGCGGCTGTAGCCGGCCATAGCACCGGCGGATGGCGAGCGGTGACTACCTCCCGATCTGCAGCACCCCCCACCCGGTCAGCGCCAGGAGGCCCGCCGAGACCCAGGCGAGGAGAAAGCCCATCAGGTCCTCGTGGTGGCAGCCGGAGAAGATGGCACGCATGATGCCCGTCCCCCGACGCCGGGCGCCGACCGCTGGCGCTCGTCGGCGTGAGAAGACGCCACGGGGGGGACCATGAGCAGGGACTCGTCTTCAGGGGGCTACCGTCTGAGCCGGTCACAGATCACCGGGGGCACGACGCGCGTGTCCGGGCGTCCGCGCGCCCGGCGCCGCCATCTCCCGGGGCGCCGTGTGGCCCTGGGCGCCGCGACGCTGCTGCTCCTGGCGGCCGCGGTGGCCTTTCAGGCGCAGCGCGGCAGCGGCGCGGAGGTCATCCGCCCGGTGACGCCGCAATCGCCGATCCGGGTCTGGGTAGACCAGATCGGCTACCGCACGCGCGCCCGCAAGATCGCCATCGTTGCGTCGGATCAGCCCCTGCCCCATCCCCTGGCGCTGGAGGCGCAGAACGTGGATACCCGGGAGGTAGTCTGGCGGACGGCGGACCACGCGAACGCGGTGCGCCCCTTCGGAAAAGGCGGGCGCGACGCCGAGTCGGGGGAGTACGTCGCGCACCTCGACTTCACCGACCTGCAGACGCCGGGCCGGTACGCCGTCGTCGTGCGCGCCGGTGGGAAGGCGGAGCGCTCCTATCGGTTCCGCATCGCCGGCGACGTCTACCGAGACTCCTCCCTCGCCGCCTGGAAGGCGTTCTACTTCCAGCGCGCCGACACCGCCAAGCCGGAGAAGCACGCCGGCCCCTGGAGCCACGGGATCCCCCACCGCGGGCCGGATCAGGCCACGCAGGCGCGCGTCTACCGCTGGGCGGGCGGCAAGTGGTGGGACCCGGTCGGCACAGTGGTCCTCGACCCCACCCCTCGCGACGTAACCGGCGGGTGGTGGGATGCCGGCGACTTCAACAAGTACATCGGCAACACCACGCTCTGCCACAACGACCTCCTGCTCGGCATCCAGCTCCTGGGCGGCGCGCCTCGCGACGGAGACCTGAATATCCCTGAGTCGGGCAACGGCGTGCCGGACATCCTCGACGAAGCGCGCTGGGGCACGGAGTTCCTCATCCGCCTCGCCGACGAGCGGGGCGCGGCCTTCGGGCGCGTCCACGAGCGCGGCGCCAGCCCGCCGGAGGAAGACGCCCATCCGGTCCAGCTCACCCGGCCCACCAGCGGCGCCACGATGAACCGCGCCGCGGCGCTCGCCTACGCCGGCGTCGTTTGGGAGGAGAAGGGTCTCGACCCGGGCTTCTCCGGACGGTGCTTCGCCGAGTCGATGCGGTCCTGGAAGCTATTGAAGGCGCGACCGCACCCCTGGCCGGCGGATCCGAGGAACCCGAAGAAGCAAGCATACACCGGCGAGTGGTTCCTGGCCGACTACCAGCGCACGCGGGCGCTGGCGGCGGCCTGCTACTTCCGGCTCACCGCCGACCCGCAGTACGACGCCATCATCCACCAGACGTTCGAGCGGCTGCAGGCGCTCCGCCCGGGAGAGGACACCGACCTGTATCCGACGATCTGGGTCTACGCCCATACAGAGTGGGCCGACGCCGCTCTCGTGCGGCGCATGGAGCGGATGATCTTTGACGCTGCCGAGCGCGTCGTGAAGCAGACGGGGGAGCACCGCGGCTACGCGGCGGGCATCCCGGCCTACACCTGGGGGAGCAACCGTCTCATCGGGCAGTCGGGGGTCAACTGCCTCCTCGCCGCGGAGCTGACGGAGGACCCTGCGGCCCGGCGTCGCTACCTCGATGCCGCGGAGGAGTTCGTACACTACCTCCACGGGCGCAACCCGCTCGGGCTCTGTTTCCTGAGCAACATGAAAGCCTTCGGCGCCGAGAACTCCGTGACGGTGATGTACCATCGCTGGGTGGGCAACATCGAGGACCCCGACAGCGCCCGCTTCATCGGCGTGGGCCGGGGCAAGGTCGGCCCCTATCCCGGAGCCGTCGTCGGAGGCGCCAACGGCGGCATGAAGCGGTACGTGAACAACCTGGACTGGCGCCTGAAGTGCTGGGAGTACAACGAGCCGGACATCACCTACCAATCCCCCTGCGCCACGCTCCTCGCCTACTTCGGCCTCAAGGGCCTGTGAGGAGGAAGTCGGGCCGCCGTGTCTAACAACGTTGTTAGAGCGGGGGGAAGAGCCAGTGGCGAGACGGGGAGAGACTCGGGAGCGCGTCTTCGAGCACGTGTGCCGGTTCACACGAGAGAAGGGCTACTCGCCCTCGGTGCGGGAGATCGGGCGAGCGTTGGGGCTGCGCTCCTCGGAGACGGTCCACCGGCACCTGGTGGAGCTGGAGCGCGGCGGCCGGATCCGGCGGGGGAGCCCGCCGATCGAGCACGTCATCGAGATGCTGGACGGCGAGGAGCCGTGGCTCGCCCGCGCGGCGAGCGCCACGGTGCCCCTATTGGGTCGGGTGGCCGCCGGCGTGCCGATCCTCGCCGCTGAGAACCTGGAGGGCACCTACGCCTTCCCGAAGGAGTTCATCGGCGACGTCCCCACCTTCATGCTTCGCGTGCGGGGCGACAGCATGATCGAGGCGGGCCTCTTCGACGGCGACTTCGTCATCGCCCGCAAGCAGGAAACCGCCCGCGACGGAGAGATGGTGGTGGCCCTGGTGGCTGGCGAAGAGGCCACCGTGAAGTTCTTCCACCGCGACGGCGCCCAGTACCGCCTGGAGCCCGCCAACCGCCAGATGCAGCCCATCCTCTCACGCGATGTCGCCATCCTGGGGCGCGTGACGTGGGTGGTGAGGAAGGTCTCATGAACTCGGAAGCACCCTCGCGGATCATCCTGCGCGCCTCGCGCCTGATTGACGGCACCGGCGCCGCCCCCGTTGACGACCCGATGCTCGTCATCGAGAATGGCCGCATCGAGGCCGTCTGCCGCGGCAACCTCCCCGCGCACCTGGCGCAGGGAGCGCTCCTCGTCGGCCTGCCCGGCATGGCTCTGCTCCCCGGCCTGATCGACTCTCACGTCCACCTCGTCTTCGAGCCGGCGTCCGACCACGCCACCACGCGCCGCCGCCTGGCGGAGGAACCGGACTCACACAGCCAGATGGTCGCCCTCGGCCACGCCCAGGAGATGCTGCGCGCCGGCGTCACCACCGTCCGCGACTGCGGCGACCGGGGCTTCGTCACCGTCGCGGTGCGCCGCGCGATTGACGAGGGGCGGGTTGCCGGCCCGCGCCTCCTCTGCTCCGGCCCGCCCATCACCACCACGGCCGGACACCTGCACTGGTGCGGCAACGAGGCCGATACCGCCGACGAGGTGAAGCGCGCCGTGCGCACGGCCGTCAAGCGAGGCGCCGACTTCATCAAGATCATGGCGACCGGGGGGAACATGACCCCGGGGAGCAACCCCCGCCGCGCGCAGTACCACCCGGCCGAGCTGAAAGCCGCCGTCTTCGAGGCGCACCGCCTCGGGAAGCGCGTCGCCGCGCACGTCCACAGCGTCGAGGGAATCGCCGCCGCCCTGGAAGCGGGCGTGGACACCTTCGAGCACTGCAGTTGGTCTCCCACCGAGCCAGGCCAGGCATACGACTTCCGGCCCGAGCTGGCGCGCGAGATGGTCCGCCGGGGCGTCTGGTGGGGACATACCTCCAGCGGCATCCGGTGGCGAACGCACCCCGACCCGGCTACGCAGGAGGAGCAGCAGGCGGCGCAGATCCAGCAGCTTCGCGCGGGCAGGGAGCGCTTCCGGCGCACCCTGGACGCCGGCGTCCGCATGATGATCTCCAGCGACTCAGGCGCCCGGCCGACCCCCTTCGGCGCCTTCGTGGATGCCCTGGAGGGGGCCGTGGTCGGCCTTGGGCTGACTCCCCTGGCCGTCATCGAGGCGTGTACGCGGGTGGCCGCCGAGGGCCTGGGCCTGGAATCGGAGGTCGGCACGCTCGTCCCCGGTCGGCGCGCCGATGTGCTCGTGGTGGCCGGGGACCCCTCAACGGACATCGGCGCCCTGCGCCGGGTGGCGCTCGTCCTCCGCGACGGCAAGATCGTCCACCGGACCGGGGCGGAGGAGTTCGTCCAGAGTGGGGAGTGAGCGGCGTGGAGAGAGTCTGCGAGAACGCCCGGAGATGCGGAGAGGGGAACGCAGAGGCATAGAGGATTCAGAGGATGCTGAGGATCGGGGCGAATTCCTGGACAAACCTCAGCGTTCTCCCTCTTCTCTGGTGCCTCTGAGTCGGGTTCTCTCCGCGGTCTCTCCTCTTCTCTTACATGCTCTCAGCACTCCCCGCGCACTCAGGAGAATGCAATATGGTCACTCTCGAAGACATCCGCAAGGCGCAGGCGGCACTGCCGCCGGCAATCCGACACACGCCCCTGGCGCGCGCCGATGCCTTGAGCGCGCAGCTCGGGGCGCCGGTCCGCTGGAAGTGCGAGAACCTTCAGGTCACCGGCTCCTACAAGGCGCGGGCGTCCTACTGGATGATCGCCGCCCTCCCCGAGGAGCGGAAGCGGAACGGCGTCGCCATCTCCTCGTCGGGCAACTTCGCGAGCGCGACGGCGTTCGCGGGGTCACTGCAAGGCGTGCGCACCTTCCTGGTGATGATGGAGAGCACCTCCCCCTTCAAGGTGGAGAAGACGCGCCGCTACGGCGGCGAAGTCGTCACCTGCCCGAACAACTTCGAGGCGCGCTGGGAGACCCTCCGCCGCCTGGAGCGCGAGGGCGTCACCGTCATCTGGACCTTCGAGGAGCCGAACGTCATCGCCGGGCACGGCACCATCGGCCTGGAGATCGTGGCGGATCTTCCCGCCGCCGACCTGGTGCTGGTGCCCGTCAGCAGCGGCGGCCTGATCGCGGGGGTGGCCACGGCGGTGAAGGAGTTGAGGCCGTCGGCGCGGGTGATCGGGGTGCAGCCGGAGGGATCCAACGCGATGACCGTCTCCTGGCGGCGGGGTGAGGTGACGGAGATCCCGGAGGTGAAGACGATCGCCGACGCGCTCATCGCCCGCTACCCCGGCAAGCTTCCCTTCGCGCACGTGCGGAAGCACGTGGATGACATGGTGCTCGTCTCCGAAGCGGAGATCAAGCAGGCGATGATCCATCTGGCTGAACACGGCAAGCTGGTGGCCGAAGCGGGAGGCGCCGTCACCACCGCCGCCCTGCTATCGGGCAAGGTGGACCCGGCCGGCGGCAACACCGTCGCCCTGGTGAGCGGCGGGAATGTGGCGCTGGAGACGTACGCGCGGATTCTCCAGGGGGAGTGACCGGGAACGCCCCGCGACCGCGCCTCACAGCCCCAGGGGATCGAGACCCTCCAGAGTGGCGACCACGCGCTCGGCCCCGGCCAGGCGCTCCGGCGGGTAGGTGGTGGCCACGCCGATGCAGCGCATGCCGGCGGCACGTGCCGCAGTGATCCCGTGGAACGAGTCCTCGATCACCACGCACTCGGCCGGCAGGATCGGCGTCGGCATCCCTGCGTTCAGGCGTGAGAGGCACGCGTGAAGACACTCCGGATCGGGCTTGCCCCGCCGACAGTCCTCGATGCTCACCACCACCGGGAAATGGGAGCGGAGCCCGTGGTGCGCGAGGAGGGCCTCGATGTCGCTGCGGAAGCCGCCGGAAGCGATGGCGAGCGCCACGTGCCCGTCGGCGGCCCGGACGAATGCGTGGATCCCCGGCACGGCCGGCGCCCGGGTGCGCGCGATCTCGTAGCGGGCCATCTTGCGCGCGACCAGCGCGTCGAGGTGGCCGGGGTCGGCAGGGCGCCCGGCGCGGGCCAGGGCGATCTCGAAGCAGCGGCGGTCGTCCAGCGCCAGGTACCCGGCCTCATACTCCTTGGCGGTGATGGCGATCCCCTCCTCCGCCAGGAGGTCGCGGAAGACCTCGAACTGCACCGGCTCGCTGTTCACGATCACGCCGTCGAAGTCGAAGATGAGTGCTCGGGTCAACGCGCCTCCAACATCCGCTCGAGGAACGGCCAGGCGCCCTCGCCATTGAACCTGTGGCCGCCGCGGAAGAGATGGACGTCCAGGTTGTCCTCGGCGCCCGCGGCGCGGTAGATCCGCTCGATGCGGCGGTAGGCTTCGGTGGCGAAGATCTCCGGGCAGGCGCTGTCGCCGATGCCCAGCTCCAGCAGGAGGGCGCGCGGCGCGATGGCACCGAAGATCTCCGGCGTATCGGCCGATTGGAGCAAGCCCGGAATGAGCTCGGCGCCGCAGCTCGCCCCGGCCATCAGCCGCTCCTTGAACGTGTTGAGCGCCCCGGACGCGACGCACGCCCGCACGCGCTCGTCGGCGGCAGCCAGGAGCATCGCCATGCGCCCGCCGAACGAGAAGCCGATCACACCGGTGCGGCGCGCGTCCACTTCGGGCCGCGCGCAGAGCACGCCCAGCGCGGCCCGCGCTTCGGCCAGGTGGATACCGGCGAGCACCTCACCGACCAGGATCCCGCGCGCGAAGCTGGCATGGCACCGATCGTGTTGCCCGGCAGTCCCCTGCGGGTCCGCGCGCTCGCCGAAGCCGGCGAACTCCGGCGCCAGAACGGCGTACCCCTTCCGCGCCGCCTCGGCGCCGTAGCCGAAGCTCGCCGTGCGGACGGCGTGCGCCTCCTGGCTCCGCGGCCGCGCGATCCCGACCACCTCCGCGCGCCCCCACCCGTGCCCGTGCAGACAAAGGAGGGCGCCGCCGCCGGCCGGCCGCCGGGGCAGCAGAAGGTACGCCGGAACCGGTCCCAACACGCCCGCGAAGCGCAAGTCCACCCGTTCGTGATCCTCACATGCCACGCTCCCCACCACCTCGACCGGGGGGCGCGCCGGGAGCACCGGCTCGCGGATCAACTCGACGAGGCGGTTCAGCAGCGCCTGACGCCAGTCGCGCCACGCCCCGATTGAGGTGGTGTCGAAGGTGAGGGCCGGGGTCTCGCGGTAGCGCTCGGAGAACCAGACGAACGGGCTCGGCCCCGGCTCCGGAGGGTCGCTCTGTTCGCGCGCGGGCGCCGGCAGGCTGACGGTCACGTCGCCGGCCGGCCCGCCGTCAATGTCGGTGACGCGCACGCAGAACGCGGGTGTTACCTTCGGGGCCACGGTGACGCGCAGCACCGAGCGCCCTGCGGGCAGACGGACGGGCACCAGCGCCTGCTCGATGCGCATCGCGCGCTCGCGCCAGCGGTTCTCCAGGGGCATCTCATTCAGCCAGGCGCGGTACCCCTCGAAGGCGCCGAACCAGAGGAGCACCTCGCGCTCGCGCGGCGCGTGCAGGCCCGTAGCCAGGCAGCACCCCTGGCGGCTGCGCGTCAGGAAGGACGCGAGCGCGAGCGCATGGCCGCTGCGGTGCGCCGCCGGGGCGCCCATCGCCAACGCCGGGAAGGGCACCGGAGTCTCCTCGGTCATCGGACCGTGGTCCCCCCAGATGCGCCAGTCGCACACGAAGCCGTACAGCCCGGCGAAGCTGCGCAGCGGGTAGGTCAGGGCCACGGTAGTTGCATGGGACACAGGGTTTACGCTCCCGCTTCCAGACGTCGGGTCCTCACATGCCCGGGCGACGGCAAGGTAGCGCGCCAGGCCGATAGCCGCGCGAATCGAGCCGGAGACCGGGCTGCAACAGGACGAGGCAGCGCGTCAGGTCAATGATGGTGCGGCCCTGTCTGCAGACCGGCTGCGACGGGCAGGCGTTGCCGCCCCTGGCTGCGTACCTCGCGGGAGCGATGGTTCTGCTGGATGACGTGCCGATGAGAGCAGCACCTCGGTGGCGGCGTTGTTGTCAGAATCGCCTCCGCGAGATCCGCGCTTGGAACTGGTGTCCGGTCCTCCTTCGGCGGCGAGGGGGCATTCTCCTGCCCGGAGAAAGGGCAGTAACAGAACCGGTTCACAAACGGTTGGCAGGAGATCCCCGGTGCCTCCGGCGAACAACATTCCAGGCACCTCGATGCTTTCCACCCGGAGACCGGGGAATCCTGCCCAGGAGGCGACCGAGTTGTTCGAGTGCTACCTTCCCGAACAGGCCGAACGCCTGCAGCGGCGCCTGAATGGGTCTGCGTGGCAGCGGCTGCTGCGCTCCGGCGCCGTCGCGGCCGCCCGGCAGGCGCGCGCCGAGACGCCCGCCGAGCCGGCGCCCGACCGCCTGGCCGCCGACCACCTCATCGCGCGCAATGAGGCGGCGGCGCGCGCCCGCATCGCCGCCGGCGAGCGCGACCGCGAGTCCTTGCTGGCCATCCTCGCCCGTTGGAACGACTCCGGCGCGGCCGACGTCCCCTTGCCGGGCCTCAGCTTCCTCGGTCTCTGCCTCACCTGGGCGTGCAACGCCGTGCCCAAGTGCCGCTACTGCAACCAGCAGCCCACCGCGCGCCGCATGCGCCTGGCCCACTGGAAGCGCGTGATCACCCGGGCCGCCGAGAGTGGCGGCCGGCCTTACGTCTACATGACCGGCGGCGAGCCGCTCCTCTGGCGCGAGCGCCTCTACGGCCCCGACGGCCTCATCCGCCACGCCACCGCCCGCGGCTGCCCGGCCAACATCAACACCAACGCCTTCCTCCTCACGCCCCATGTCGCCATCCAGCTCGTCGCCAGCGGCCTCGCCAAGCTCCACGTCTCCCTCGACAGCGCCGATCCGGCCGTACACGACCGGCTGGCCGGCGCCCCCGGGTGCTGGCAGCGCGCCCTGGCCGGGATCGAGAACATCCAGATCGCCCGCGAGCTGCTCGGTGTGGACCGTCCCGTGGTCCACGTGAACTGCGTGCTGACGCGCGAGAACGCCCGGGGTTGGCCCGAGTTGGTGCGTCTCATTCTTCACGTGAAGAAGCAGCGCTCGGCGGGCCACCAGGGCAGTCGCCGCGGCGATCCCGTCTTCCGCGAGCTGGGCGCGCACCTGATCCCGGTCGGCGGCCCCCAGAATGCCGCGCTGCGCCTGGCCGCCGACGAAATCAGGCGCTTCCACCAGGAGACCTGGGAGCGGGCGGCGGCGGTGTGGGACGAGTACCAGGAGGAGACCGGGGTGCCGCCGGGCGAGCGCGTGGCCTTCAACGACTGGGCCTTCTTCGCCAGCGCCTGGCGGCGCGTGGCGCACCGGGGCACGCTGGCGGAGTACGCCGCAGCCTGCGTGGCCGGCGAGTACGCGCGCCTGGCGCTCGGCCCGCGCTGCCACATCGTACCCACGCAGGCGTTCGTGCTCCCGGACGGCAGCCAGTATTGGTGTGGCGCCCACTACGTGAGCCGCCCCGAGCCGGTCGGCAACGTGTTGGAGAGCGATCTGGTCGGGAACATCCGACGCTCTCTGCCGCAGGTAGCCGGTTTCCCCGGGCCCCGCTGCCGAAACTGCGCCACCGCCACGCTCTTCCTCAACCAGGGGATTGAGAAGACCCTGGGGGCGAAGGTAGAGGCGTGGATCAAGGAGGCGGAGAGCGAGGCGGGACCTTCTCCGGGATGAGCGGCAGATGACGCGGTGGACCAAGGATGAGATCGCCATGGAGATCCTGAACCTCTATGGAAGCGGCGAGCCGATCACCCAGGCGAGCGTGGCGCGGCGCCAGCCCGCGCTGCTGCGCGCCGCTTACCGCCACTTCGGATCGTGGCGCACCGCGTTGACGTTCGCCGGCATCCCCTGCGACGAGGCGCGAGCCACGCGCGCCTGGACGCGGGAGAAGATCATCGCCCGCATCCGCGAGCTGCGCGACCATGGGGCAGACCTGAGCTGGCGCAGCGTCCGCACGCGAACCGACCCGCTCCTTGCCGCCGCCGCCGTCCGCGCGGCGCACTTCGGGAGTTGGCGCGCGGCCATCGAGGCGGCCGGGCTGGCCTACGACGACGTCTGCCGCCGAAGGGCATGGGACGAGGAGTCGGTCCTCGCCGGGCTGCGCGCTTTGGCCGCGCGGGGCGGCGCGCTCAGTTCCGGGGCGGCGCGGGCGGCCTCCTCCGCCCTCCACGCGGCGGCGGTGCGCCGTTTCGGAAGCTGGGAGCGGGCGCTGGAAGCCGCCGGGCTGGGAGCGGCCCGCATCCGCCGCGGGCGACCGCGCCGGGAAGCGCCGGACTGAACGGCGCCTGCGATGGGAAGGAGAACACACGTGGAGTATCAGCGCATCATGATCTTCGCCGCACACGCCGACGACGAGATGACGATGTCCGGAACGATGGCGAAGGCGGCGGCCGCCGGCACCCGAGTGGTGGTGGTGCAAATGACCGACGGCTGCGAAGGCTACCCGCGGGCGGAGATGCGTGACCAGATCGTCGCCATGCGCCGCCAGGAAGCGGAAGCCGCGAATCAGGTCCTCGGCGTGGCCCGGCGCATCTTCATCGAGGCGCCCGACATGGGCCTGGTGGACGACAAGGAGACCCTGCACAAGTGCATCGTCGCGATCCGCGGGGAGCGCCCCGAAGCGATCTTCACTCACGGCCCCGTGGACGGTCACCGCGACCATCGCAACACCCACGCGATCTCCGTGGATGCCCGCTGGCACGCCGGAGAGCCGGTCTCCGCCACCCTGGGCGAGCCGTGGCGCACTCCCTTCCTCTTCTACTACAAGGGCGTGCGGGACCCGCTCCCCACCCTCATCCATGACGTGACCGGGTATGCCCACAAGCGCTACGAGGCGCGGGCGACGCAGGTCTCGCAGCACACCCTCTTCGGGAGCACCCGTGAGGATATGTTGGCCGAGGCGCGCCACATCGAGGCCGCCCGACCGCGCTCCCAGGAAACCTTCTGGATTGCCGAGGCGAACCGATGGCCGGGCTTCCCCAAGGGCTACCGGGCCTCGTAGCGCACGAAGAGGCCCGTCCGGCCGATTCGGGCCGGGAGGTAGAGCACGGGGTAGGGCTTCTGGGTCTCGCCCTGGAGGCGGTAGAGCGGGTAGCCATCCGCCAGCCGGTCAACGCGCTCCAGGGGGCGCAGCGGCCCGACGCGCGTCAGGCGGACGGCCTGCCAGGAGACGCCCCCGTAGCTGAAGGTGGAGGGCAGGTTCCCCTGCTGGAGGACCGCCGGCAGCGTCAGCAGCCTGTCGGCGCGGGCTTCCTCAACGGCCATCGTCGCGGTGGCAGAAACGGTCCGCGAGAGCGCCAGCCCGAGGAACAGCAGAATCGCCAGGCTGATCAGCGGCGCCACCGCGCCGCCCGGGAACCCGCCCCTCCGCTCGTTCCGCCTCGGTGCCGCCATCGGGGAACCTCCGCGGAGGTTCCTACCCGGAAACGACCGGCGGCAAACGGAGGAGCGTGAGGCCCTACCTGGCAGCCCGCGGCGGCACCGTCACGGACGCGACAGGGCGACGGTAGGCAACCGTCGCCCTGTCGAAGCAGACTGCGTGCGAGCAGGCGCCGCCCGGGAGATGCCGATAGCGGACGGCGCCTCGCTGCCTCCATGCACGCCGGCGGTTACTGCTTGTACGGCAATCCCGGGGGACCCTCAACGATCTGGCAGAGCGCGTAGGCCACCCACCCGTTGGCGGGGACGTTCCAGTCAATGCTGATGGTCGTCTTGTCCTGGAGATTCTGCGTCCAGTTCTCGTTGGTCGCGTATGCCTGGTTCCCCTTGTCGAGCACCTCGAAGACGACGGCCTTGCGGAACCAGCCATTGGCCAGGGGGACATCATGCCAGAACCAGTCGTTGGTTCGCAGGTTCGCGCTGCCGGCAGCGTGCGTCACGTAGATCACGGTGCTTTGGTGCACTGCCTTCGTGTGCTCCACGCCTTCGCCGCCCTCGGTGGGCTGTGCCACTTCGTCCCCTTCCGGCATGATCCGTGTGGAAATGACCTGCCACGTCCTGCGCGGCTTCCGGTAGATGAACGGCTTCTCACTGGATTGGCTGCCCTTCACCACCGTGATCTTCCCTCGCACCTCATCCGAAACCACCGTGGCGTCGTAGTCCGGCACCCTCACCAGGATGACGTCCGCCTTCACCATAGACGCCGGGGGCCGAACCGTGTATTCCTTCCCCGCCTTGACGAAGAAGCGCACCTCGCACTCCGGGGTGAAGCCCTGGCCGGTGATCAGCACCGGGTCGTTGGGCCGCCCGTTCTCGTCTAGATCGGCCACCGAGTCCCCGCCCCCCGCCCGGGAGCGGACCTGGGTGATGGAAGGCGCCCGGTTGGCCTCGTAGCTGGCGCTGCCGCGCGCCAGCTCCGCGTTCCGCCATGACTCGAACTGCTGGTTGGCCGTGCGCATCGATTCAGTCTGGTAGCCGCGGATCATCTCATCCGCGCGCCCGTAGATTCGGCGGTGTACCTCCGTCAGGCTGAAGGTTCTCCTGCCGACAAGCTGCGGCCGGGGCCGGTTGCCCAGCATCGGGCCGGCGACCACCGGCCCCACGGCCGCCACCCCCAGCAGCAGCGCCGTCACGAACCTGCCGATTGCGTTCCTGCGTTGCATCTGTCATCCTCCTCCTTAGATCGGAATCTGTCAACCGACGACACTCTCGGGAAGCCTAAGTAAGTGGCCGTAAGTCCCCGTCACTTCTGGATAGGCGTTCGCCGCACGGTGCTTGGCGATGCCACACCGAAAAGTGAGGTGGACTTTCAGCTACTTACTCAGCTCGACTTTCTCCATTTCTGAAGGGAGTTCGACCGGCAGAATGGCGCAATTCCTTGGTTCCCGGTACTCTCGTTCGTGTCGCAAGCTGTTGCGACGGGCAACGACGCGCAAGAAAGGCCCGTAAAGGCG